>NZ_JAMYTH010000070.1:0-15009 GCF_040322415.1 Mesorhizobium sp. M0152 | reverse complement strand
TCGGCTTCACAGCTACTATGCCGGTGTCAGACTTCTCTGGATCGTGCATCAACGGCTACGGCTCCTCGCCTTCCCGTTGCGGACCATCCACCCCGTCTTGGGACGGATGGCCAATCCAGAGATCTCCCGGTTCCCGTACAAGGAGCTTCCGCACATGCCAGGGTCTCAGACCACGCCGGATCGTCCAAGCGCTCGCGAAATCGCGCCCGTCCGTTTCGCCTTCCGCTAGGTTAACGGCGTCGGCATCCGGAATCAGAACCCTTTCGTGGCTCGATGGCTGGCCTATACGCTCCCCTGCCGACGCTTCGCCGACATCCTCGCGGATGCCTGCGCACGGCTCGGGGCCGATGTGGTTCGCTACTCCTTCATCGCAGTGGACTTTCACCACCTACTCCTTGCCGGTCTCCCGGCGCACTAACCCGAGTTCCTAGCCCTGGCGGGTCGCGGTGGGCGCTTGAGCTTCTGAGCACCTTGGGCTACGCTGCCCGTCTCTCGAAAGCGTTCGATCGATGGGATTACCATGCTTGTGCCGACATCATAGCGCGCGGCAGTTGTCGGCGTGAAAGCCCGTCCTCAACCGAAGCAACAATCCGGCAAAGAAGACCGTTCGAATATGGCTTGCGCACCATGCCGCCCTCCCCTTCCCCGCCACAGCCACTGGTCTTCGGACCTCGGTCGTAAGCCATTGAAAGAAGCCGTAGCGACAGTGGGCGCTATCGCCGGGATCGAGCACGCGCGTCTGTGAGGCCTTTGTTTGCGGCGCTTGGTGCCGATGGTCAGTGGCGCGGATCGGGTCCAAATCTCGAAAGCGAGTTCGGCGGCTTGAGATGTTTTCCAATCCAGATCTGTTCGATCGTTTTTGCTCATGCAATCATCATCTTCTCGCACGCCGATCCGATTTTGCGTATTCTTGGAGCGTCATCTCGCTCTTGTGTAACCCGCGGGCGTCAGCGCTCGCCAGAGCTAGCTAGCAGGTCGGCGTTGCGCAGCCCAGCGAGTGCGGATCGGTTGATGGTGTGATCAGCGGCGGTTTTGGAGCGTCAGGATTCTTTTCCGGTCTCGATGATCTCGCAGTTGTGGTGAGATGCTCGAGGAGTTCGGTCGTCATCTTGGCATTACTAAGACCGCCTAGCCGTATCGAGGTTATCCTACATCGACCAGGCCGCGCAGCACGCCAGCCAAGTCTTATGTTTGTTTCCGTTCGTCACCACTCCGGTAGAGCCTGGAGATCGCGCGCTCCGGGCTGCGAAACCGCGACCAGCTTCGCTCTGCGCGCTCTACCGGCGTGCTCCAACAGCGATCGGCGAGTGCCGCGCAATGTCCCAGACGAACCCGGCAAGCTCCCGCGCGACCGCGGCCGCAAGCTTGACCGTCTGCTTTCCAGACGCGGCGCGGGCGGGAAGCGATAATGCCATGCCGATTCGATCAGCATCGTCCGGGCTGCCGCGTTACCAGTTCGGGTGCTCTCTCCGCGCTTGATCCTCTTGCCGCTGCAATGCTCGCCCGGCACCAGGCCAAGCCATGCAGCAGCTGTTTGGGGATGTGTCGAACCGATGCAGATCGTCTGATCTCCGCAACGAGGGTGACGGCCGCCGTCAACTTTATTCCTCGGAAGGCCTGAGGCGCATTGCACCAAGGGGACAGTACCCAACCTGAGACGGCGTCCTTCAAACGTCGTCTAGCCGGTTGCAGCGGTCCATCAGATCGTGGATGCGCGCCTGTATTCCTGTATTCCTCGAAGACGAATTGCTGGAGGCAAAGGCAAACTTTTGTTCCGGCAGTCAGCCCGATGAGCTTTGCCCCAGATGGGTTTCCCGTGAACCGTCGACTGTGCCGCAAAAGGATCGACTTGACCGCAGAAAGATCGTCTTCCGCCTGCCGTCTGGCGCGGACGACATCCCGAACAGCTTCATGCGCTCCAACCGGAACCCACTCCGCGACAAGCTCGCCGGCGCAGCAGGCTGCCATTGTCTGCGCATCCCGCCGATCGGTCTTCGCCAGACCTCCCGTCCGTCGCGGCATTGACGGAGGTGAGATCACCAAGCAGTCCACACCGATCTTTGCGAGGAACGATAAATGATGAACCCGCATGCCCCGATTCGTAGCAGGCGCGAAGCTCCGCGCCATTTTTTGCCCGATCTTCTTTACCGTCGCATGTAATGCTTCCGGCCGATTGGCAATCGTGCCGAAAGAGCGAACCTACCTATCCAAGCCATCATCTGCAATCGCCTTGGCAATAGCGTCCTGAACGTCGAGGCTAATGAATTTCTTTCCTACCGACATGAGAGCTTCCTTTCTGCTGCTCATTCAGTGAGCACATTCAGAAAGCCCGGTCTCGGCGCAAGTGGTCAATTGAGGGCGCGCTCGCAGGCGACTTCGTCACCGCCGATTTAGACCATGTTATGGGATACCACCCCAGGTACCGACACCAACTGTCGGTTTTGTTGCGTGGGTGACACCGTGAGTTCGGCTCGGCTGGTGAAGCATTCTCATTTAAGTCTTTGAATAGTAACCAATGATCTTTTTTTGACGTTCTTCTGCTCAGTTGGCACGACTTTTGAACCTTTCTTGTAGCGGGGCAGCAGGAGCTGCCCGCGGTGGCAGCAAGCGCCCCGCGTATTTGCCGCACCTGGCCACAGGAGCCTAAATGGACGAGAGAATGCCTTCCGCGGCAAATTGCGAAACTCAGGCGCGCGACGCGAAGGTGCGGGAGAATGCATCGCGTAGTGCGCTCAACTGGTTGGTACGCTGCCTGTCCGCCGAGAGTCTTCGTGAACACGATGGATCATCGTGGTCGTGCAATTGGCTCACCAAGCCTGGCCCCCTGTTTGGGTGTCACGCCGGGTCCTGCATTTTGCCGACCTGCGTCCTGAACCCGCCAGACATCGTAAGATCGGGTCCCATCGAAGTGCTGGACGATACCGGCACCCGGCACCGAATCGATGATCCCTCCGGTCTCATGAGGCGGGTTGCGGGGCCCCTGGCGATTTCGCCTGCATCGGACAGACTGCAGAATCTTTTGCGCGACGCCTTTGAACCTGAGCTAGATCGTACTGGCGGAGGGCGGAGGCTCGGGCACCTAACAGAGAAAGCGGGCTTCAGGCAAATGCTCGCACGACGATTCAAATTGAAACTGCGGACCTTGAGTGGCCGCGCCAGACCGGCGTTGTACGAAGTTGCGTATGGCCGTCGTATCAGGCCCACCCAGCAGTCCTGTCTGATTGAGAAACTTGTCCTTAGTATCGCGTATGCCACGCGACAGGTGGTCGGCTACAAGGTGTCGGAATCTTCCGCGACAGAAACGCAACTATCCGTCTTACGGTCGCACTGGGCAAGGCCGACTTCACCGCCCAAGACAGCGCTCGCGTCGCTAACGCATTGGATGGGCCGCGACCGCGCGGGACAAGGTGACCGGGTCAAGGCGGTGTGCCGCAAGGAATTCGACACGCCAATGCTGCGCACCGGCTTCGCCATACGCGGACTGGACTCGAATGCGGCGATGGCTGACCGGGACGACTCGGTGCCGCTTGGTCGAGTCGCCCTGCCGGAAGACATCGCTGATGCTGTCGTGTCCTTGGCGTCCGATGCTGCGCGTTGCATGTGCGGCGCGCTAGTCGAGGTGAACGGCGGAAAGGCTGTAGCGTGACCCGCTTCGCCGGGAAGGTCGCCCTGGTAACCGGCGCCAGCAGTGGCATTGGGGCGGCAATCGCCGACAGGCTTGCCAGTGAGGGAGCCAGGGTTTTTGCGGTTCAGCTTGAAGAGGCTGGCCGTATAGAAACGATGGTCGCGGACCTTTGCGACCCCGACATTCCGGCCGCGATCATTGACGATGTCGTTCAAAAGGCCGGCCGGCTCGATATCCTCGTCAACAACGCTGGGCGCATGGTTGAAGCGAAGGTAAATGAGACGGGGCTGGGCGAGTGGCGACGCACGATGGCCCTCAATCTTGATGCTCCGTTCCTGCTGATCCGTCGCGCCATGCCTCATCTTTGCAGAAGCCGCGGCGCCATCGTCAATATCGGCTCGATAGAGGGATTGGCGTCCAACCCCGGACACGCGGCCTATTGTGCCTCGAAGGCGGGGTTGCATGGCCTGACGCGTGCCGTGGCGGTTGATGGCGGGCCAGACGGGGTGCGTTGCAACGGCGTGGCTCCTGGCTGGATCGATACGGATCTCAACGTTAATTTCGTCGCTGCGTTGCCCGAGCAGGCGCGGGGGCGGCTGGGTGCCATTCATCCATTAGGTCGGACTGGCCGTGTTGAGGAAGTCGCGGCTATGGTCGCATGGATTGCCTCCGACGAGGCTTCATTCGTCACTGGCCAGATCTTCGTCGTGGACGGTGGCCGCACTGCCAAGCTAAGTCTTCCATGAAGGCCTGTCATCTTCGGAAAGAACTCTGAGCGGCGGCGTCGAACGCCATCCTCTCGCGTCTGAGCAGAAGCGCCCGGCTTTTGAGGACAGTCTCGCCCGCAAATGGCGGATCATTGGCCAAATCGGCGGTTGCGCCAACACTTTAGCAATTGAGCAATTGCGACACCGACATTGTCGTTGTGCCGCGGCGGTAGACACGTCGGACGCACTTCAAGCTTCTCAGTCAAGAGCCACGGAAGTCAGGTGAGCCGCTCGATCCCGGTGGCGCAATGGCGCGTATCTCTATCCGCCGCGATCTCGCAACGAGTTCATCCTATACTAGTCTAGTGCGCATCCATAAACGCTGTTTTTGCGAGTGTTCTGAGCCAGTTTGGCGGCCCAATTCATGCTGTTCTTGCGGCGCGTTATGGCGCGAGACGTTGAGATCGCGACCGAGATTGTTTGCAACGGTCATGCGGGCATAAGGTATCGGCCGCGCTTGCCGGCATGCCATTGAGGGCGACCCGATGAGTGGGGGGTCAGTTGGGTGTGAGGCGGGCGAAGAGGGCGAGGTTGTAAGCGACCACCGAGGACCAGACGTAAGCCTTGAAGCGGGTGAGCCCACGCCAGGTGCAGCAGGCCAGACCGTAGGCGCGTTTCAGGCAGGAGATGTCGGCCTCGATGCCGGCGCGGAAGTTCCTCAGCTTGCGGTAGACCCAGCGGCTCTTGACCATGTCTTCTATTTTGAGGCCCGCCTTCTTGTGGAAGGCCATGTCGCGCACGCCCCAGGCCTTGGCCTGGCTCAGATTGGCACGGCTGGCAAAGCCGCCATCGGCGGCCGCCTGCCGCGGCGCTTGGCCATAAAAAGCGATGTGGCGCTCCAGCATTGGCAGCAGACGCTCGCTGTCGGCCGGGTTGCCGGCCTCGATGACGAGATCCAGGATCAGGCCGCTTCTGCCGGTGGTCAGATTGAGCTTGTGGCCGTAATCGACATCGCGACGGCCCTTGACGATGATGTCGGCATGCGGCTCGAAGAGGCTTACCAGCTTCTCGCCGGCGGGCACCGCCTCGCCGCCCAGGACCCGCCGCTCGGACTGGGCGATGATCTGCTCGATCAGCGGCCGGTAGTGGCAGACGGTGGCCTGCCAGAGTTCGCCGGCCGGGTCCGTCGCCAGGGGCAACTGCGCCGCCGCCTGGTCCAGATAGGCCAGGGTTTTGTGGGTGATCCTGAGCAGCTCGCGATAGGACTTGACCCGTTGGAGACGGCTGCGGGCATACTCGATCGTACGGGCCCGCTTCTTCGCCGCGCGGCAGTGATCATGCCATGGGGTGGCGCTGCCCAAGGCATCGGCCGCGTAGAGCAGCCGCACCATCACCCGCACGGCGTCCCATAACAGGCTGTTGTCGCTTGGCGTGTGGATGAATGCTGCGGTGACGGTGCTGTCGACACGTACGACCTTGCCGTTTTCCAACCTGTCCCGCCGGGCGCTCGTCAACAGCCTCCGATTGATCTCTTCCCAGGTTTGCGCCCGGATCGCGCAGATCGTCTTGTGCAACACCGATTTCTTCGGGCTCCATCCCCACGGCAGCCGGGCAAAGGCTCGGAACGAGGCGGAGTCTTCGAGATGGAAGGCCAGCTCCTGATAGCTCAACTGGCGATGCTGCTTGAGTAGCGCGCAGCGAAGCACGGCCTCCGTCGGCAGGCCCGCGCGACCGGTTTCCCTGACCCCATGCCGGCGCAGGTCCCGCGTCACCAGCCCGAGCAGATCGCGATGTTCGTCCAGCCACTGCGATATGGCTTTCAGCTCACGGCCGATCTCGTGTTCGGCGAAAAGATCGAATACACTGGATTGGACGGTGCGTTCTTGGCGCATTGTCGGCTCCGGCGGTTGCGGGTTTCCCTTTAGAATCAGTGGTATGATCTAAAGTGTACCTGAAACCGTCGGGCCTCTCCTGCGGAAATTTGGTGATTCCTCCAGTAATTTCAGCAGCTTACCGTTTATGGACGGGCACTAGTCTAGGAGACCTGATATCAGCGCCGACGCGGTCGGCGAGGTCTTCTGGCACTCTCGTATGAGCGTCAGAGGTGTTTTTGCCGCTATCCAGCCATAGCGATGACGATGACCTTCAAACTGCGTTTCATTATTGTAGGCGATGGCGGTGAGGCGAATTTGAACGCCTGCCTTTGCAAGCCCTCGCCATCGCATCCGGCAAAGGCCGTAGCTTCGCTTCCAGGTTCCGAAAATCTTCTCGATCCGGCCCCGAATGCGGTGGATTGGTTGGTTCCAGACCTCAAGGCGTGCCAGTGTGTCGGCTTCATCCCGTCCCCACATGCCGGTGGCGACATGTGTGGCGTTCCACCCTTGGCACGCACCGCGTCACCGACATGGCTGCCGCGATAGCCGCTATCGGCAAACACCTCGCTGGGGTTGTCGGGTACAGCATCGGGACCGGCCTTGCCGTCGTTGATGTTGGCGGGCGTAATGGCGATCTCCTCGACCAGGGCTGTATCGGCATCGGCACATGGGCCTTGAAGCCATGAACCGCTGGTAGGCCCTTATGCTTGACCCAATGCCCTCTTCGTCATCCTCACTGGCCGAGGCAATAATCGTCGCATCGACAAGCCTACCGGTCTTCACCTGAATCTCTTTGGCCTTGAACTGGCGGGTGATCTCGTCGAACAGCGTCTTGTCCAGGCCATGGGCCACAAGGGCCTTTCGAAAACGCACGAAAGCCGTTCGCTCAGGTATCGGTTCTTGAACCGAAAACCCGCAGAACCGTCGGAACGATCCTCTATCGTCCAGCGCCTCGGCAAGCTTGACGTCGGACAAGTCGTACCAGATCGACAGCAGCATCGCCTTGAACAAAGCCTCTGGCGGCCAGGCAGGCTCGACCTTCGCAGAGCAGGAAACCACACAAAGGGCCCGATCGATCGGCACCCAGTCAATCGGTCTGGCAAGCGCATCCAAAGACGAATGCTGGCCGCCATCAACAGCAAAACCAAACTTTGCTGATCAATGCCGACGTGACATCGCATCCCTCAATCCATTGTATTGATTGAAAGAATCACAGATCAATAAACCTGTCTAGATATACCAGAGCACACGTCTCAACTAGAGGTTCCACGTTTTGACGGAAACATATCCGATGATTTCGAAGTAGTTTCTGGCGAGCGGCGCATCTTTGTTTGGCTTCCGACATTCTTGTCCAACTTCGGACAGAAGAAGGTTTGCAGATTGTTCTGGCGACGCCCCACCCCAGCAAAAGCAGTGTGATTGCAAGGCCTTAAGGAAAATGGCGCGATGCTTGCTTCAGGCTCGCTAGACGCGAAGAAAGTGCGGACAAGTAATCTTGCATGCCCCCATGGGGCCGGCCGCGGCTCTTGTCGAAGCAGAATGTATTTATTACAGTTACCTCATGGTAACAACAGAAGGTTAGTTGAATGCTATCTATTGTTCTAGACGAGCGCCGGAAGGCTGCTGTTTCCGCTGGGGCCTCCTGGTCCTTCCCGATATATGTGGACCGGGCTCGAAATGCTGAGCTTTGGGATGTCGAGGGACGGCGATACATTGATTTCGTGGGCGGGATGGGCGCCTTGGCAGTCGGACATTCGCATCCTGACGTTGTCGCTGCCGTACAGGCTCAGGTTAATAGGTTCAGTCACACTTTCTTTGGGACAGCTCCTTATGAAAGCTATATCGCCCTTGCGGAGCGTTTGAACAAGCTATCCAACGTTGGCGGACCGGCCAAGACCTTGCTCCTTACTACGGGAGCTGAAGCGGTCGAGAACGCTGTCAAAATTTCCCGTGCGTATACTAAGCGCCGCGGAATCATTGTGTTTGGCGGCGCATTTCATGGTCGCACGCTGTTGACGATGGCGATGACGGGTAAGGTCGACCCTTACAAACAGTCGTTTGGGCCTTTTCCTGGCAGCATCTATCGCGTGCCATACCCGGATCTCTATCGGGGTGTCAGCGTCGAGCACTGCCTTACGTCATTGGACACGATATTCGAAACCGACATTGAGCCAAGCGCCGTCGCGGCGATCGTCATCGAGCCGCTTATAGGCGAAGGCGGCTACATCCCCGCACCAGTTGAGTTCATGGTAGGCGTCCGACGCCTCTGCGACCGGCATGGCATTGTCCTCGTGGCCGACGAGGTCCAGTGCGGCATGGGGAGAACCGGCCGTCTCTTTGCAATAGAACACACTGGCGTCCAACCTGATTTGATTCTGATGGCCAAGAGCCTGGCAGCTGGCCTCCCGATTGCGGCAGTCGTCGGCAAAGCCGAGATCATGGATTCCGTGGGCGTCGGCGGCCTGGGCGGAACGTACGCGGGTAACCCGTTGGCATGTGCAGCAGCATTGGCCGTTCTGGATGTCATCGACAAGGAAAACCTGCTCAACCGGGCCCAGGAGGTCGGCGAGCGCCTTAAGGCTGGCCTGCAGCGGATTCAGAAGAAGACAAACCGTTCAGTAATTGGTGACATCCGTGGGCTGGGCGCAATGATCGGTGTAGAACTGGTAGAAGATGAAGAGACACGCAAGCCTGCGGGATCCCTTACCGCCAAAGTAATCAAGGAAGCAGCTAATCGGGGTTTGTTGCTAGCATCAGCCGGCCGGCACTTCAACGTGATACGCTTCCTTGTTCCATTGACGCTATCGGACGCACTCATCGACGAGTCTTTGAATATCCTCGAAGTTTCTATCGAGGCTGCCATCGATAGTGACCTTGATCCCGGAAAGGCAGCGGACGCTCAGGCTCGGTGACATTTATTGCGGGCGCCGGAGAGGCGGACCATTTTTCTAGGTGAGATAAAATCACGGTACCATAACACGGGGGTATCAAGCGGGTTGTTATGCGAGGACAACATGACCCCTTCAATTTTGGAGATGCATTCCGCCAAGTGCTGTTGATCGGCGCTAGCAATTGTCCTGAGAATTTACAAAAGGTTTCGCCAGCCTTAAACCCAGTTTATATCTCGGTCGCTCATGGCCAAGCTGCGAGGCATAGGCCACGTAGGGGCAATTAGGGTCACGGGCGGAGTTTCTTTGGACTGGCCGAGGAACAACCGGCGCCAAAATCTTGCACCTGTTCTGGTTGGCATCATCGCCGGCTAACAGAAAGAAGGCCGCCAGCCGATTGCGAAAAGCATCAAACGAATGCATCAACTGATTGGCCGATGAGATCTTCGAGGGCGTGTGGAGCGGGGCACGATAAAGGTATACGGCTGAGCAGACGAAAAAAGATGATGACGTCGCCACAAAATCCCGAGACACCAAAATGTCGATCTCACGATCGGCATCCCAATCGGTAGCCACATTTGGATGCCCTTCCTTCCTGGAAAATGATGGAGTTCGGGCGCGAGCCAAATGGGCCGCTAATTTAGAGATGTCGGATGCACTTGGTTCCGCGATCGGAGATGGACTCAAGCCTGCCAGATGGCGGAAGCTGGTGCTCACCTCGCTATAGAGCTGGCTGCCAGGCTCGGTCCGTTACACTCCTCGATTATCTCGGGCAAAGAGTGCGGTCCTGTACTGCTTTTCAAACATTTGATCGAATGGGAGACGCTCGGCTTCGTCACGTTAAGCTCGCTACTGCACTCTTGAACCTCAGGTGCGGGCCGCCGCTTCGAGGACAAAAAGCAACTGACTTGTGGTGATCTGTCACGAAGCTTCGACATGAAGAAGGTCTATATCAGACGCGATCTTTTCCGTCTACGAGACCCGCGGCACATGGTCTATTCCGGGAGGGAAACAACGCCAGAGCGAGCCGTGGGCGACTACCTCGCCAGCGTCGCCTTCACCTCGCGAGGTTCAAACCATGACACAAGAGCGGATTGTCGTGCAGCCGCCACACCCCGAGCCGACAGTCTCCGGCTGGTACGCTACGGCAAGACCGGAGCTGGCGTTGGTGCCGCAAGAAGGTGACGTTGCCTGTGACTGCCTGGTGATTGGCGGCGGCTGGATGGGGTTGCATGCGGCTCGTCGATATGCCGAACTCAATCCCCAGTCCTCTGTGACCCTGGTGGATGCTGGCCGCATTGGTGACAATGCATCGGGACGCTGCATGGGGTTCGTCATCGACCTTGCGCACAATCCCAGAAAGCGCGATTTCGTCGAAGACATCAAGGGGAACAAGGAAGAGCTGTTCGTTAACCTGGAGGGGATCGCCTACATCCGAAGCGCGGTCGAAGAGCATGGGGTGGAGTGCGACTGGGACCCACAGGGAAAATACCACAGCGCGGCCACGTCTCACGGTGTGGAGGACCTGCATCGCTTTTCGGAGGCGCTCGATAAGCTTGGCCAGAACTACAGCTGGGTTGAGACCCCCGAAATCCAGGCGATCACCGGCAGCAAGCACTACATCAAAGCTTTGCACCACCCCGGCACCATCCTGGTCCAGCCGGCGAAGTATCTCAAGAACGCTGTAAAAAGCCTGCCCGCGAACGTTACCGTCCATGAAAACACTCCCATCGTGGCGGTGCAGTTCGGCGCGCCGAAACATATCTGCGAGACGCCCGGCGGAACAATCAGGGCTTCGAAGGTTATCATCTGCGCGTCAGGCTATCTGACGAAGTTTGGATTCTTCGACAATCGCGCCATACCGCTCTACACTTTTGCGAGCATGACTCGACGGCTCACGGAGAGCGAGCTTTCCCAAGTAGGCAACAAACAAGCCTATGGGTTAATTCCGGCCAACAGTTTTGGGACCACGGTACGACGTACGATCGACAACCGTCTTTTCCTTAGAAATGTTTATTCGTACGCAATGAATTTCAAGACCACGGAACAAGACGTCCTGAGGGCGCGAACCCAGCAGCAAGTAGCATTCGACCGTAGATGGCCTGGGCTCTCTTCAATGGGCTTCGAGGCCAGCTGGGGTGGTCTACTCACGCTCGCGCAAAATGGCGGAATGGTCTTCGGCGAGTTAGCGGAAAACGTCTACGGTGCCGCCTTTTGCAATGGAACCGGCGTCGCTCGAGGTGCCGCCTTTGGCAAGGCCGTCGCCGAACTGGCCACGGGGCAATCTTCGGCTGTCATCGAGATCCTGAAGACGCGGCCTACTCCGAGCAGGACATACCCGAAACTTGTCACATCAATGGGCGTTCGGTTTGTCACGGCACTCCGTTTCAAGCAAGCGGGCGCTGAAGTCTAGCAATAAGAGGAATGTAATGGCGGACCTGAAGGGCATCAATCTGGCAATGCAGACCCCGTTCGACGCAAGCGGGGCTATCGATTACGGCCTCTTCGAGGAGTTGGTCGAGAAATACGTATCGGCGGGAGTTCACGGCTTAGTTCTTGGGGCCGGCACAGGCCAGCACCCTTACCTGACTGAATCCGAATGCAACCGGCTCTACGAGCTAGGGACGATGCGCATCGCTGGACGTTGCAACGTTATCTGCCAGACATCGGCCCTCAATGTGGACGAAGTCATCCGGCGTTCAAGGCAAGCTGAATCGGTCGGCGCGGACGCGCTGATGGTTTTGCCACCGTATCTGGAAGGCCCGTCCGATGAAGATGGAATCTTCAACTTCTACAAGGAAATCGACGCGGCGGTCGGCGTGGACATTGTCGGATACAACATCCCGCAGGCTACCGGCATCTCCGTGTCGCCACGGCTTTTTGACCGACTAAGCGGTCTTAGTAATTTCAATTACATCAAGGACAGTGCTGGCGACTTCACCGTGCATCAGGAGTACCTGCAGACGAAAGGCGCCGTGCTAAATGGCTGCGATACAACGACCCTGTATGCCCTGATGGCAGGCGCGCGCGGCGTTATCTGGGGCGCAGCAAACTATATGCCTGGTGAGGCTGTCGAACTGTACAACCTCGTGACGGCCAAGGATTACGAGCGGGCGCTGGCACTTTGGCAGCGCATGCTGCCCTCGTTGCTTTTCATTTGGCGAGCACCTTATACGCCGTCTGTTCTCAGAGCCGCGCAACTGCGCGGCCTCGGAACCGGCAACATCCGCAAGCCACTGGCAAAACTCTCAGCGGAGCAGGAGATGGCGCTGCGGGCCGCACTTGCTCCGCTGTTTAAGGTCGCCTCTTAAGCGTCGCTATATTTTAGAGGCCTCTATGCGAATTATCCTGGTTGGTTCGACGGGGGTTATCGGGTCGGCTGTGGCGGCCGAACTTGGCAAACACGATATTGTAACGGTCGGACGAACAAGCGGCTCGTTCAATGTCGACATCGCCGAACCGGACTCTATCGATAACCTGTTCGACAAGGTTGGTGCATTTGACGCGTTGGTCTGCACAGCAGGTGCGGTGCACTACGCTCCCCTGGACCAATTCACCAATGAACAGTTCGAGATCGGGATACGTAGTAAGCTGATGGGGCAGGTTAATCTCGTCGTGAAGGGCCTCCAGCGCATCAGAGACAATGGGTCATTTACCTTGACTTCCGGCCTGACCAACGAAGATCCGATCCGGCAGGGAAGCTCGGCCGCGCTGGTCAATGGCGCCCTCGACGGCTTCGTACGGAGTGCGGCGATCGAGCTTGGGCGGGGGTTGCGGATCAATCTGGTCAGTCCGACTCTCGTACAGGAATCGGTTCACCTCTACGGCGACTTCTTTCCTGGCACAGTCTCGATGCCGGTGCGAGAGGTAGCACTCGGCTACGTCAAGAGCGTCGAGGGCGGCCAAACGGGCCGGGTCTATCGCATGGGCTGGGTCAGAGACGTCTAGTCTCTCCAGCGCCGGCGTCGCACTAACGGACGGACAGGGATGCGTAGCCAACTCTATATCGACGGGAAGTGGAACTCGCCGGTAAACGGCGGCACCTTCGATGTGATCGACCCCGCGACGGAAGAGGTTATCCATAGGGCTCCGGCCGGGACATCGGAGGACATCGAGGCGGCCGTGAAAGCCGCACGCCGCGGCTTCGACCTCGGTCGCTGGCCGAAGCTATCGGATACCGAACGTGCAGGATATCTCTGCAAGATAGCGGCCGGTATCCGGGAAAGGCAGAGGGAACTCGCCCAGCTGGAAGTCATCGACAATGGAAAGCCCTTCCCAGCAGCGGACCGGGACATAGGCGATGCTGTCGGCTGCTTCGAATTCTATGCCGACCTGACCGATCGGCTCTATAACAGCCTGGAGGAGAAGATCGCGCTTCCGGATACCCGCTTTACCTCAAAGGTGGTGCGCGAGCCACTCGGAGTCGCGGGTGCGATCATTCCTTGGAACTATCCGCTGCTGATGGCCGCCTGGAAGGCCGCACCCGCGCTGGCTGTCGGATGCGCCATGGTGCTTGAGCCTTCGGAGCTGACACCACTCACCGCGTTGGAGTTGGGCGCGACCGTCGACGACGCCGGTTTGCCGCGAGGCGTGCTCAACATCGTCACCGGCCTAGGCCCGCAGGCGGGCCAGGCACTGATAGACCATCCTGGCATCGACAAGCTCGCCTTCACCGGCTCAGTTTCGACCGGTTCGAAAGTGATGGCGGCGGCAGCTCGCGACATCAAGCGGGTCAGCCTCGAGCTCGGCGGCAAGTCACCGTCCGTGATATTCGACGACGCCGATATCGAGCAGGCCGTCGAATGGATCATGTTCGGCATCTTCTGGAACCAGGGCCAGGTCTGCTCGGCCACTTCGCGCGTACTGGCGCAGGATGGCGTATACGAGCGGCTGCTAACGCGCCTGATCGACGAGACCAGGAAGATCCCGATCGGCAATGGTCTGGACGACGGCGTTTTGCTCGGCCCACTCGTTTCGGAAGAGCAACACCGGAAGGTGCTGTCAGCGGTCGGGGCTGCCAGGGTCGCCGGCGCGACCATCGCCTCCGGTGGAGGACGACCGGCGACGCTTGAAAGAGGCTTCTTTGTCGAACAGACGATCCTCATCGACGTGCCGCTCGCAAGCGATGCTTGGCGGGAGGAAATCTTTGGGCCGGTAGTCGGTGTGCGTCCATTCTCGACCGAAGCCGAGGCGATCGAATTGGCCAACGACAGCCGGTTCGGCCTCACGGCGGCTGTAATGTCGAATGACGATGCACGGGCCGAGCGCGTCGCGGCCGCATTCCGGGCCGGCATCGTCTGGATCAACTGTTCTCAGCCGACATTCACCGAGGCCCCGTGGGGTGGCTACAAGCAGTCCGGTGTCGGCCGCGAGCTCGGCCGATGGGGCCTCGAAAACTACCTCGAAATCAAGCAGATCACACGCTTCACTTCCGAACGTCGTTCGTGGGGATGGTACATCAAACCGGAGGAAGTTGCCCGATGAATGAGCAGCGAGCCACTCTCGAAATTCCCTCTCAAGTCGCATCGTCGTTGCAGGCCAAACGTGACCGTGACGCAGGGCGCAACTTCAGTCGCATCGCCGCGGGCCACATCCGCATCAGCCTCTGCCAGCCCGAGCCGATTCTTCAAGAAGCAGCGCTCCGGCTGCGCCGCTTTGCCTCCAGCTACCGTCGCGAGGCCGCATGACCGCCAAGGCAGTTCCCGCCAAAGCAAGGGCCGTCATCATCGGCGGCGGCGTCTCCGGCTGTTCGGTCGCCTATCACCTTGCCAAGCTCGGCTGGACCGACATCGTGCTGCTCGAACGCAAGCAGCTGACGTCGGGCACGACATGGCATGCCGCCGGCCTGATCGGCCAATTGCGCGGCTCGCAGAACATGACGCGGCTGGCGAAATATTCGGCCGACCTTTACGTCA
>NZ_JAMYTH010000069.1:0-15247 GCF_040322415.1 Mesorhizobium sp. M0152 | reverse complement strand
GTTCGAACCATTCCGGGTTGGTTTTCTCGATCAGTTCGATCTTCCACTGACGGGGCCAACGCTTCAGCGATTTCTCGCGTTGGATCGCATCGGTGATGTCAAAATATTCCTCGTACCAGACCAGCCGCTGCACGCCGTAGCGGCTGGTGAAACGGGAGCCTTGGCCGGACTTGTGCTCAGGCATGCGGCGGCCGAGATCGTTGGTGACGCCGATATAGATGGTGCCGCGCTTCTGACTCGCACTTATGTAGACATAGCCGGTCACGCCTCAACCATAACGGGCAATCGGAGCGCCGACTATCCTCATCCGCTGCATTTCTCGGCAGGCGTCGCGGCATGGATCCTAGGGTCTGCGCCGCGTCGCTTCGCTCCTTGCTCCGCCCTAGGATGACGACGGGCGTGGAGGGTCTGAGGCTAATCGCGAGCGTTGGAGCTTGGCATCAATGGCAGCCGGCACCTTCGAGATTAGCCGAAGCATCCCCTCACGTCGTCATCCTAGGGCGGAGCAAGGAGCGCAGCGACGCGGCGCAGACCCTAGGATCCATGCCGCGACTTCAGAGCGTTGCTGCGTTCAAGTTTCCCTTTCGCTGCATTCCTCGGCAATGCTGTGTTGCCTCACGAAAACCACGCGCGTCTCCGCCAGTCGCTGCTGTTCACGTCCCCGCAGGTGCTCGACAGGCGCGGAAAAAGCCCCGCATCTTCCGGGGCTTGGCACGGAATCCTGATCTCAGGTGAGACAAAGGGGGCCGGTCGGCGTTTGGCAGCGGTACGAGGAGGCCACTATGTGCCAGCGCCGGCCGGCCGACCCCACGGACCCAGGAGATGCGGCGGACCTGAGCATCATGGGGTATTCCAGAGATCGAGCCGGCGGTCTACCCTCGTGCCGGCTTCGTCTTGACCAGCACAGTTGCGCAAGAGCTTATGGAAATCAACACTTTCTTAACCAAGGCTCGCGAATCGCTTGGATTAAGGTAAACGGGTAATCCTAACGGCTGACCGGGTAATCGGGCCCGGGCGGTCACGCCGCCTTGGCGACGACGCGGTTGCGGCCGCCGCTCTTGGCTTCATAGAGCGCAAGGTCGGCGCGCTTCATCAGCGCCGCCACCGTATCCACCCCCTTCAGCACCGACGAGACGCCGACGCTGACGGTGACCTCGATCGCCTTGCCGTCAGGACCGATGGCAAACAGCGCCTGCGCGATTTCGGCGCGAATGCGTTCGGCCACCTTCTCGGCCACCGCGCCGTCGGTGTCCGGCATGACCACCACGAACTCCTCGCCGCCAAAGCGGCAGGCAAGGTCGATGCCGCGGACATTCTTGCGCAGCCGCCGCGCGAATTCCCGCAACACCTCGTCGCCGCCATCATGGCCATACGTGTCGTTGATCGACTTGAAGCGGTCGAGATCGGTGATCATCACGGACAGCGGCCGGCGCCGCGCAACTGCGCGGTCGAACAGCGTCTGCAAATGGCTGTCGAGATAGCGGCGGTTGTGCAATCCGGTCAGGCCGTCCGTCACCGCCATTTCGATGGTCTGCGTGACGCTGGCGCGCAGCTGGTCGTTGTAGCGCTTGCGGCGCACCTGGGTGCGCAGCCGCGCCGTCAGCTCCTGCTGGTCGATCGGCCGCATCAGATAGTCGTTGATGCCGAGTTCGAGGCCACGGATGATGCGCTCCTCCTCGCCCTCCTCCGCCAAAAGGATGATCGGCACGAAACGGGTGCGGTCCAGCGAGCGCAACTGCGAACACAGCCTGAGCGGATCGAAATCGGCAAAGGCGGTCGAGATCATCACGCATTCATACGGCGTCTCGGCGGCCTGGAAGAAGCCGGCATGCGGATCGCTGGTGACGTCGAGGTCGGCGCGGTCGCGCAGCATCTTCTGGATGCGTTCGACGGACGATTTGCGCTCGTCGATGAGGAGCACCTTCGGCGTCGTGTCCTCGGACGCGAAATTGCGGCTGAGCAGCTCTTCGATGCCGATGTTGCGCGTCGTCGAGGCGCGCAGCCGCAACTCGTCGGTCAGCGACTTCAGCCGAACCAGGCTCTTGACGCGCGTCATCAGCTGCAGATCGTTGACTGGCTTGGTCAGGAAATCGTCGGCGCCTGCCTCGAGCCCGCGCACCCGGTCGGAAACCTGGTCGAGCGCGGTGATCATCACCACGGGGATATGCGACGTTGCCGGATCGCTCTTCAGCCGCCGGCAGACCTCGAACCCGTCCATGTCGGGCATCATCACGTCGAGCAGCACGACGTCGACCTTGCCGTTCTCGCAGGTCTCGATCGCATCGGGGCCGTTGGTGGCGGTCAGCACCTCGAAATATTCGGCCAGCAGCCGCACTTCCAGCAGCCGCACATTGGCAGGGATGTCGTCGACGACGAGGATCCGCGCGGTCATTTCATAACGCTCCGGCTCGACTCAAAAAGGCACATCAGGCATCGCCCAAGTAGGATTTGATGGTTTCGATGAAACGCGGCACCGAGATCGGCTTCGAAATATAGGCCTCGCAACCGCCCTGGCGGATGCGCTCCTCATCGCCCTTCATCGCGAAGGCGGTCACCGCGATGACCGGGATGACGTGCAGATCGTCGTCCTCCTTCAGCCATTTGGTCACCTCCAGCCCCGACACTTCCGGCAGCTGGATGTCCATCAGGATGAGATCCGGCCGGTGCTGGCGCGCCAGGTCGAGCGCCTCCAGACCGTTGCGGGTGCGCACCGTCTCGTAACCGCTGGCTTCGATGAGGTCCCGAAAGAGCTTCATATTGAGCTCATTGTCCTCGACGATCATGACCTTCTTAGGCATCGATATCCCGTCCCGGCCGTCCTCCGCTCGAAGGTGGCCGTCATGCGCTTTTCCCTGGACGCACCAAACCCTGCTTCACTATACGGCAATATGATTGACGAAACGGAAACCCACGGCTGGAAAGTAGCACGAATTCCACCTTGTCCCGTGCGTCTGAAAGGCGCGCCGCGCTGTAATGGCTTGCCGCAACCAACTCTTGCCATTACTGCGGGAGAGACTCATTCCACATACCGAAGGTAATGATGGCAAACGCAGCGTCAATGCGCGAAGAGGCGGAAACCATTGCCGTCAAGGCACTGGGCTTCGTCGCCTCCGATCCGGAGCTGTTGCCGCGCTTCCTGGCGATCACGGGGATCGACGCGCATTCGATCCGCAAGGCTGCCGGAGAACCGGGGTTCCTGGCTGGCGTGCTGCAATTCATCCTCGCCCATGAGCCGACCTTGATGCGCTTCGCTGAGGACACCGGCACGCCGCCGGCTTCCGTCGGCAAGGCGTTGCGCGCGCTGCCGCTTGGCAATGACGACCATGAGCATTCGGTATGAGCGATGATCCCGAAACCGCGCGCCAGATCGAAGAACTGGCGGCCGACGACCGGCCATTGCTGGTGCTCGACGTCGACGACGTCGTGCTCGAGTTCATCCGCCCGTTCCCGCATTTCCTTAAGTCGCGCGGTTATGGCCTGACGCTGGCCTCCTTTCGCCTGACCGGCAATATCGCGGAAACGGCGAGCGGCCGCCTTATCGAGCAGCCAGAAGTCACGGCACTTCTGGGCGATTTCTTCGACGCGCAAGCCGATTGGCAGAGCATCACGGATGGTGCCGCGGACGCACTGTCAGGATTTGGCGGAGACGCGGAAATCATATTGCTCACGGCCATGCCGCACAGGCACCGTGCCGTTCGGCGCGTCCATCTCGACGCGCTCGGGCTGAACTACCCGCTTCTGACCACCGAAATGGCCAAGGGGCCGGCAGTGGCCCGGCTGCGCGGCAAGAGCGGTCGGCCGGTGGTCTTCGTCGACGATCAGCCGCACAATCTGGCATCGGTGCGGGAATCGGTCGCCGACGCCGATCTTTTCCACCTGATGGCCGACAATTCGCTGCGCGCATTCCTGCCGCCGGTGCCGGACGATGTCGTCGTCGTTCAGGACTGGCACGAAGCCGGGCCGAAGATCGCGAGCGCGCTGGGGCTATAAGCGCGTCAAGCTGACTTCCTTGTTCCCGTCACTTCCAGCCATCAAGGGTTCAGGTCCGCCCCCGACCCGCCACTGTCGTCCCCGCTGTCGTCGCTGTCGCCGTCACTGTCGTCGACGCTGTCGTCCACGGCTGGATCGGCCGGCTTCACCATGACGCCGTTGACCATGACCGAACCGTCGGGCTTGGCGTTGACGATCCATTCGATCCGGCCATCGGGCAGCGTCTTGCCGAAGCCCTTCACCATGAGAACGACGGGCACGTATTGCGCCACTTCCGGCTCGGATTTCGCCGCCGTCTGCAAGCCCTCGACCATCTTGTCGAAGCCGGTGACATCGACCGTCAGATTTGCGTCCGGCTTCTCGTCGGGGAAGGTCATCTCGCCTTCCAGCGCGATCTCCACATCCTTGTTCTTCACGGTGCTGTGGCCGATGACGAGCTTCGGCGTCTTGGCCATGAAATCGGCTTTGAGCTTGTCGCCGAAATCGGCCGACAGCGGCGGATCCTGATTGAGATCGAAAGCTTCGATCGCCTTCTTCGCCATGGTGTCGAGGTCGATGTTGGCGCCGCCGAAGTTGAGGTCAATATCGGTCGGCAGAAGCGCCACGCTCCAGCTTGGCACGAGCTGCTGCGGTATGGTCAGCGCTGACGCCTTGATGCCATAGTTGATCTTGCCGTTCTGGGCGACGCCGTCGGTACCGAACGCGGTGCTGAGCTGCGCCGCGCCGAAATTCCCGACCGGGCTCTCCACCACGAAATCCGTGAAGCCATAGGTGCCGTCGATGCGCTCCCACACCGGAAGCGCGGCGAGCAGGAGCGACTTGAGCTGCGCCTGGTTTGCCTTCAGCGTCGTCTCGTCCTCATTGGCCACTGCAAATGCGAGGAGATCGAGCAGCGGCTTTGTCCGCATGCCCTTGCCGCTGGCCTCCACCGACAGTTCAGGCGACCTGACGGTGACCGGGAATTTCAGTCCGCTCTCGGCATCGTCGAATTTGATCGCCTCGACGAAATTCGATATTTTTTGCGACATCGTGAAATCGACGCCGCCGGTCGCGGATTTCGTCGCGGCAATGGTCGCTGTGGCGGCACCGGCGCTGACATCCATCTGCTGCTTGGCGTCTTTCGACGCCATGGTCATGCCAGCCATGGAACTGCTGCCGCTGGTGAAAGCCGCGAGATTCGGATCGTAGACGCCGTTGCCCTTGCCGTCCTTGACCGAAAATTGCGTGCTTTGCAGCCCCTCTGGCCCGTTGAACTCGAAGGAGGCGCTTTGCGAAAAATCCATGGAGACATCCCAGGATCCGTCGCTGCGTGGCTTGACCAGCAGGGCGTAAGGCGCAAAGTCGAACTTCACCAGCTTCTGCTGGGGAAACATTCTGGCTAGAGTCTTGAAATCAAAAGCGATTTTGTAGGCACCGCCTTCCACCGAAACCTTGAGCACGCCTTTGTCGATCGCTTGCTTGCCGACATAGCGGGACAGGTCGTCGGACAATTGCTTCGCACCTTGGCTGTCGATCGTCTGGCCAAAGGCGGGCGCGCCGAACAGAAGCGCGAAAAAGGCAAATGGCAGGATACGGTTCACAGGAGTCTCCGTTTGGCCCGAAAAGGCAAAAATCACTTCGTGCTTTGGTAGGGAAATACCATCACACCCGCAAGACGACGACTGTCAAGCCGTCGGCTCCAGCACCAGCCGCATCAACGGCCGGCCCGCCTTGCGCTCTACGAGCCTCTCGAACCCGGCCTTCTCGAAAACCCGCGACGAGCCGACGAACAATCCGATCGATCGCGAATCGCGCGACAGGTCTATCGGGCAGGCCTCGAGTAACCGCGCGCCGTTGCTGCGCGCGAAATCGATGCCGCCCTCGACGAGGCGGTGTGTGATCCCCCTGCCCCGCGCCTTGGCGCGGATGAAAAAACAGGAGATCGCCCAGGCGGCCGGATCGCTGGCGTCGGCGGGGTCGATCGGTGCCGAGCCCCTGCCCTTGTTGTTCCATTCGGGCACGTCGGCGCGCGGCCCGATCTGCATCCAGCCGACCACCTTGCCGTCCTCGAATGCCAGCAGGCCAGGCGGCGGCCCGGCCTCGATGCGCGCCTTGATATGGTCCTTGTTGCGTTCGCGGCTGCTCGCGCGCCGCACCGCCGGCGCCAGCCGGAAATGCGTGCACCAGCAACCGTAGCAGGCGCCCTGCTTGCCGAAGAGGTCCTCGAAATCCGCCCACAGCGCGGGCGCCAGAGGCGCTATGGTCGTGCTCATAGGTTCTCCCCAGGCCAGCCTTGTCGCCGGCCTTGCGCTGTCGTAATATTGGTTTTGTTCTCCTTATGTTCGCACAAATGGCGGCTCCTGTCAATAGTCCCGATCATGGTTTTTGCCGCGACTGCCTGGCCTTTCAGCGCAGCCAGACGCGGCGCTGCGAGCGCTGCGGCAGCCCCCGGCTGGCGCGCCATCCCGAGCTTTACCGGCTGCATCTGGCCCACATCGACTGCGACGCCTTCTATGCGGCGATCGAAAAGCGCGACAACCCCGCGCTGAAGGACAAGCCGCTGATCATCGGCGGCGGCAAGCGCGGCGTCGTCTCCACGGCCTGCTACATCGCCCGCATAAAGGGCGTGCGTTCGGCGATGCCGATGTTCAAGGCGCTCGAAGCCTGTCCCGAAGCGGTGGTGATCCCGCCCAACATGGAGAAATATGTCCGCGTCGGCCGCGAGGTGCGCACCATGATGCAGGCGCTGACCCCGCTGGTCGAGCCGCTGTCGATCGACGAGGCGTTTCTCGATCTTGCCGGCACGGAACGGCTGCATGGCTTGCCGCCGGCCGTCGTGCTGGCCCGCTTCGCGCTGGCCGTCGAGAAGGAGATCGGCATCACCGTTTCGGCTGGCCTGTCCTATTGCAAGTTCCTCGCCAAGATCGCGTCCGATTTTCGCAAGCCGCGCGGCTTCTCGGTCATCGGCGAGGCCGAGGCGGTCGGCTTCCTTGCGGAGCAGCCGGTGACCATGATCTGGGGCGTCGGCAAGGCTTTCAACGCCACTCTGGAGCGCGATGGCATCCGCACCATCGGCCAGTTGCAGCAGATGGATCGTGGCGACCTGATGCGCCGCTACGGTACGATGGGCGAGCGGCTCTACCGCCTTTCGCGCGGCGAGGATGTGCGCCGCGTCGATCCCGACCAGGACGCCAAGAGCGTATCGGCCGAGACCACTTTCGACACCGACATCGCTTCGTTGGAAGAGCTGGTCGCGGTGCTGAGGGGCCTTTCGGAAAAGGTCTCGGCGCGGCTGAAGAAGTCCGGTATCGCCGGGCGTACCGTGGTGCTGAAGCTGAAGACCCAGGATTTCAAGCTGCGCACCCGCAACCGCCAGCTTGGCGATCCGACCCGCCTCGCCGATCGGATATTTCAGACCGGGGTGGAACTCCTGCGCAAGGAAACCGACGGAACGAAATACCGGCTGCTCGGCATCGGCGTCAGCGATCTTTCCGACGACGACAAGGCCGACCCGCCGGACCTTGTCGACATCCAGTCGCGCAAGCGCGCCATGGCCGAGGGCGCCATCGACGCCTTGCGCGACAAGTTCGGCCGCAAGGCGGTGGAAACCGGCTACACCTTCGGCAAGGGCCGCGACGCCCACCCGCCGGAGCCGCTGGAAGACTGACGCTGGATATCTCAGGTGCGCTGCAGGTCGATCCGGCTCGTCACCACGCTCTTGCCGGTTTCCGGATCGGTGTCGATGACGGTCAGCCGCATGCCGTTCTCGCCTCGTTTCTCGACCTTCATCTGCGCCTTTCGGTCGCCATTGACCTCCTTGGCCCAGCGGATGCCGAGATTGATCGCATTGCCCGAGCGAGTGCCGTTCAATTGTGCGGGGCCGGTGCGAGACCCGACATAAGTGCCGCTATACTTCGCTCCGGCAGCCCTCAGGTCCGCGCTGATGGCGCGCGTCACAACGATGAGCCCGCGGCAATTGCCGTCGAGCGACAATGAGGTCGACGTCGCGTTCGAGTTGAACGTACAGGACACACTCACCGTCGGCGCGTCGGTGGTCACCTTGACGATGCCCTTGCCGGTGAAATTGCCGTTGAACGACTGGAGAAATCTGGTCTCGTCGGCATGTGCCGTGCCTGCCGCGACCAACAGGCAGCCAGCAAGCGCAAATTGCTCGAATAATCTCATCGAAGCTCTCCCATTGATGTTGGATGGCAAGATGTCCCGCAAAGCACGATCGACGGAACTCAACGTCCCCTGCCGTGTCGGGTTCCGCCTCCGACATCACTGTTCTGCAAGCCCGGCTGGCCCAGAAGAATACGGCGGCTAGCGGTTGCGGCAAAAGCCACGGCCTGCGACATAGCGGGCATGTCACCTGCCCCCTCCATCCCCAAGGCAGCGTTCTGGATGGCGCTGTCGATTGCCTCGTTCCTGGCGATGTCGGTCGCCGGGCGCGCCACGACCGCCGAGCTCAACGTTTTCCAGGTGCTGGAACTGCGTTCGGTGATCGGCTTTTTCATCCTTCTGCCGCTGGTGATGATGAGCGGCGGCTTTGCAGCGATGCGCACGCGGCGCCCCCTTGCCCATATCGCCCGCAACGTCATCCACTATACCGGCCAGGCGGCCTGGCTTTACGCGCTGACGCTGATCCCGCTGGCGGTGCTGATCTCGATCGAATTCACCACGCCGATCTGGACGGCCATCCTGGCGATGATTTTTCTTGGCGAAAGGCTCAGCCGGCCGAAGCTTGCGGCAATCGCGCTCGGGCTGATCGGCGTGGTGATCATCGTCCGCCCCGGTGTCGGCGCGGCCGATCCGGGCCATCTCGTCGTGCTCGGTGCCGCGGTCTGCTTCGGCATCTCGGTGGTCATGGTCAAGTCGTTGACCCGCACGGACAGCGTCGTGCGCATCATCTTCTGGATGCTGATCGTCCAGTCGATACTCGGCCTCATCCCGGCGCTCTACGAATGGCGTGACCCGCCGCTCGAACTCTGGCCATGGATCCTGCTGATCGCCTTCACCGGCATGTCATCGCATTTCTGCATGGCCCGCGCGCTTGTCTATGCCGACGCGACCGTCATTTCGCCGATGGATTTCCTGCGCGTGCCTCTGTCGGCGCTGGTCGGCTGGCTGCTCTACCAGGAGCAGATCGATGCCTTCACCGCCGGCGGCGCGCTGCTGATCCTGATGGGCAATCTGCTCAACTTGCAGCGCAGGCCCGTCAAGCCAGCCGAAGTGGCGGCATCATAGCTCCGGTCGCGCCGGTGATCACACCAGCTCCACTTCGACCACGCCCGGCACGGCGCGCATCGCGGAAGCGATCTGTGGCGAGACGCGGTAGCCACCTTGCAAGGCAATCTCGACCTCGCCCTGCGCCTCCTCCTTGATGACGATGATGCTCACCTGGCTTTCGCCGCGCTGGGTAAGCTGGGATTGGATCACCGCGGCAGGTCCTTCGTTTCTGACGAAAATGCGCAGCGCCTTCTGGATGCGGCTCGCCTCGTCTTCCAGCGACTGCACCGAATTGATGCGCAGATTGACGCCCTCGGGCCTGTCCTCCGCCGCGACGGTGATGACGACGGAGCGGCCGGCTTCCAGCAGGTCACGATACTGCGCCAATCCTTCAGAAAACAGCACCGCCTCGTACTGGCCGGAGGTGTCGGAAAACGCCACCACGCCCATCTTGTTGCCGGTGCGCGTCTTGCGCTCCTGCTTGCTGGTCACGGTGCCGGCCAGGCGCCCGGCGGAGGCGCCCCGTTTGACGGCCGCCGAAAACTCGCCCCAGGTCTGTACCCGCATCTTCTGCAGTGCCGCCTTGTACTCGTCGAGCGGATGGGCGGAGAGGTAGAAGCCGACAACCTGGAATTCGCGGTGCAAGCGGTCAGCGACCAGCCAAGGGTCCGTCACCGGCAGATTGAGCGCCTGCGACTGCGCCCCGAGCGAGGCTCCGAAAATATCGGCCTGGCCGGAAACGGCATTCTGCTGCGCCAGTGACGCCAGCCCCATCATCCGTTCGACGCCAGCCATCATCGATGCACGGTCGTGACCGAAGCAATCGAGCGCGCCGGCCATGATCAGGCTTTCGAAGACGCGCTTGCCGACGATCTTGGGATCGACCCTTTCGCAGAAATCGGCGAGATTCTTGAACGGCTTTTCGCCCCGGACAGCAACGATATGCTCGACCGCCGCGTCGCCGACGCCCTTGAGCGCGGCCATCGAATAATAGATGCGGTTCTCACCCACCTCGAAGGCGCGAAAACTCGACATCACCGATGGCGCCACCACCTCGATGCCGAGGCGCAGCGCGTCCTGGCGGAAGTCGGCGAGCTTGTCGGTGTTGCCCATGTCGAGCGTCATCGACGCGGCCAGGAACTCCACCGGATAATGCGCCTTGAGATAGGCTGTCTGGTACGAGACGACGGCGTAGGCGGCGGCGTGCGACTTGTTGAAACCGTAGTCGGCGAACTTGGCCAGCAGATCGAAAATAAAGTCGGCTTGCGGCTTGGCGACGCCGCGTTCGACCGCGCCCGACACGAAGCGCTCGCGCTGCTTGTCCATTTCGGCGCGGATCTTCTTACCCATGGCGCGGCGCAGAAGATCGGCTTCGCCAAGCGAATAGCCGGACAGCTCCTGCGCGATCTGCATCACCTGTTCCTGGTAGACGATGACGCCTTGCGTCTCCTTCACCAGATGGTCGATCTTGGGATGGATCGACGCCATCTCCTCCTCGCCATGCTTTCTGGCGTTGTAGGTCGGGATATTCTCCATCGGGCCCGGCCGGTACAGCGCCACCAGCGCGATAATGTCCTCGATGCAGTCGGGCCGCATGCCGATCAGCGCCTTGCGCATGCCCGCGCTTTCCACCTGGAACACGCCGACCACCTCACCGCGCGACAGCATGGCGTAGGTCTCGGGATCGTCGAGCGGGATCGTCGCCAGGTCGATGTCGATGCCGCGGCGGCGGATCAGCTTGACCGCCGTATCCAGCACCGTCAGCGTCTTCAGGCCGAGGAAGTCGAACTTCACCAACCCGGCCTGCTCGACATATTTCATGTTGTACTGGGTGACCGGCATGTCCGAGCGCGGGTCGCGGTACATCGGCACCAGCTCCGACAGCGGCCGGTCGCCGATGACGATGCCGGCGGCATGCGTCGAAGCGTGGCGGTAGAGGCCTTCGAGCTTCTGCGCCATGTCGAGCAGCGTCTGGACGATCGGCTCTCTCTCGGCTTCTTCGGCAAAGCGCGGCTCATTGGCGATGGCGTCGGCGAGCTTGACCGGATTGGCCGGGTTCTGCGGCACCATCTTGGAGAGCTTGTCGACCTGGCCATAAGGCATCTGCAGCACGCGGCCGACGTCGCGCAGCACGGCGCGAGCCTGCAGCGTACCGAAGGTGATGATCTGGCCGACCTGGTCGCGGCCGTATTTCTGCTGGACGTAGCGGATCACCTCTTCGCGGCGGTCCTGGCAGAAATCGATGTCGAAGTCGGGCATCGAGACGCGATCGGGATTGAGAAATCGTTCGAACAGCAGGGAGAAGCGCAGCGGATCGATGTCTGTGATGGTCGTCGAATAAGCGACCAGCGAGCCCGCGCCCGACCCACGGCCAGGACCCACCGGTATGCCTTGCGCCTTGGCCCATTTGATGAAATCGGCAACGATCAGGAAGTAGCCGGGGAATTTCATCTTCTCGATGATGCCGAGTTCGAATTCGAGCCGCTCGCGATATTGCTCCACGGTGTAGCCCGGGGTCGGCCCATGCAGCGCAAGCCGCGCATCGAGCCCCTCGCGCGCCTGGCGGGCCAGTTCCGCGGCCTCGGCCTTTTCGGCGGCGTTCTTGTCGGCGGTGTCGCCACCGGTGAAGCGCGGCAGGATCGGGCTGCGGTTCTTTGGATAGTAGGAACAGCGCAGCGCGATCTCGACCGTGTTGTCGATCGCTTCCGGCAGGTCGGCGAACAGCCTGGCCATGTCGGCCTGGCTGCGCAGAAAATTGTCCGGCGACAGCCGGCGGCGGTTGTCGACGGCGACCACGGAGCCTTCGGCGATGGCGATCAGCGCGTCATGGGCTTCGTAGTCGTCGCGCGACGAGAAAAACGCCTCGTTGGTGGCGACCAGCGGCAGTTCATGGGCATAGGCAAGATCGACAGACGCGTGCTCGATCATCCGGTCGTAGCCCGCAACCCGCTCCAGCTCGACATAGAGCCGGTCGCCGAACATCGTCTTGAGGGTCAAAAGCCGCGCCTCGGCCAGATCACGGCGATCCTCCTTGAGCGCAATGCCGACCGGGCCGCGCGGCCCGCCGCTGAGGCAGATCAGCCCGTCACAATAGCCCGCCATCATGTCGGTGGTCAGGTGCACCGCCTCGCCGGGCGGCGTCTCGAGGTAGACGCGGCTGACCAGCCTGACCAGATTGGAATAGCCGGCTTCCGTCGCGGCGAGCAGGACGACCGGCCGCATATCCGGGCCTTGCCGCCGGCGGTCGCGCTGGCCGTCGCTGTTCTCGCCGGAAAAGGCAAGCGCGGCCTGGCAGCCGATGATCGGCTGGATGCCGTCCTTCACCGCCTTCTGCGCGAATTCCAGCGCGCCGAACAGATTGTTGGTGTCGGTGACCGCGATGGCTGGGGCTTCGTCCTTGACCGCGTGAGCCACCACCTTGGCGATCTGCAAGGCGCCCTCCAGCAGCGAATAGGCGGAATGCACGCGCAGATGGACGAAAGGCCGCGACGGCGCCTCCGGCCGCGCGGCCGCAATCGCTGCTTCGCGCATCAAGGGATCGCGTGGAAGTCTCTCATCCGCCATGGTTTTTCGCGCCGTCCGAAGGACTCAGTGTCGATGCAGATGTATTGTCCCGGACCGGGCGATACCAGTCCAGCACAAACGATCGCCAACCACAGGCTTGCGGCACCTTGCCCGGTTCGCTTCAGGCGAATTCCATGATCACGGCGTCCACGGCCAGGCTGTCGCCCGGCTGGGCGTTGAGTTTCGACACGACAAGATCGCGTTCGGCACGCAGCACGTTTTCCATCTTCATCGCCTCGACCACGGCCAGCGTCTCGCCGGCCTTGACCTCCTGGCCTTCCGCAACCGCGATCGACACGACGAGGCCGGGCATCGGGCAGAGCAGCAGCTTCGACGTATCCGGGGCCACTTTCTCCGGCATCAGCCGTTCAAGCTCGGCGGTGCGCGGCAGCATGGCGCGCGCGGTCACCGACATGCCTTTCCAGGCGATGCGAAGGCCATTGGCGACCGGCCGGATCTGCGCGGCGATCTTGCGTGTGCCGACCGTGCCGCGCCAGATCAGGTCGCCCGGCCGCCAGCCGGACGAAACGGTGAGCGCCTTGCCGCCGTCGATCGACAGATCGATTTCCATCGGGATCGAAATCATGCCTTCGATAATGGACGCCGACAGATAGTCCTCGCCGATCTTCACCACCCAGTCGCGCTTGAGCGCTCCCGAATGCGGCGCCAGGCGCCCGCCCAGCCGGTCGAGCCGGTCGCGGCGCAGCAATTCCACCGCGGCCGCGATCGACGCCAGCACGGCCTTTTCCTCGCCGTCCGGCACGATGGGCGCAAAACCGTCGGGATATTCCTCGGCGATGAACCCCGTCGATATCAGCCCTTCGCGCCATCGCGGATGCTGCATCAGTGCTGCCAGGAACGGAATGTTATGCTCGATGCCGTCGACGACAAAACTGTCGAGCGCTTCAGACATGGCGTCTATTGCCTCGAGCCGCGTCGGCGCCCAGGTGCACAGCTTGGCGAGCATCGGGTCGTAGAACATCGAAATCTCGGAGCCTTCGGTGACACCGGTGTCGTTGCGGATGACGATGTCGCCGAACTGTCCTTCCTCCGGCGGCCGGTAGCGCGTCAGCCGGCCGATCGACGGCAGGAAATTGCGGTACGGGTCCTCGGCATAGAGCCGGCTTTCCACCGCCCAGCCGTTCAGCTTGATGTCGCTCTGCTTGATGGCAAGCTTCTCACCGGCGGCGACGCGGATCATCTGTTCGACCAGGTCGATGCCGGTGACGAGCTCCGTCACCGGATGCTCGACCTGCAATCGTGTATTCATTTCAAGGAAATAGAAGTTTTTGTCGCTGTCGACGATGAATTCCACCGTGCCGGCGCTCTGGTAATCGACGGCCTTGGCCAGCGCCACGGACTGCTCGCCCATCGCCTTGCGCGTCCTGGCGTCAAGGAACGGGGACGGCGCCTCTTCGGCAACCTTCTGGTTGCGGCGCTGGATCGAGCATTCGCGCTCGCCGAGATAAAGCGCGTTGCCATGCCCATCGGCCAGCACCTGGATCTCGATGTGGCGGGGATCGACGACGAACTTCTCGATGAACAAACGGTCGTCGCCGAACGAACTCTTCGCTTCCGAGCGCGCCCGGTCGAAACCGTCGCGCACCTCCGACTGGCTCCAGGCGATGCGCATGCCCTTGCCGCCGCCGCCGGCCGAGGCCTTGATCATCACGGGATAGCCGATCTCGCCGGCGATCTTTTCGGCATGGTCCGCGTTCTCGATGACGCCCAGCCAGCCGGGCACGGTCGAGACCTTGGCCGCATTGGCGAACTTCTTCGATTCGATCTTGTCGCCCATCGCCTTGATCGCCTTGGGTTTCGGACCGATGAAGACGATGCCCTCGGCCTCCAGCGCTTCGCAGAAAGCGGCCCGCTCGGACAAGAACCCATAACCTGGATGCACGGCCTGGGCGCCTGTTGCCTTGCAGGCGGCGATGATCTTTTCAGGCACGAGATAGCTCTGCGCGGCGGGCGAAGGGCCGATATGCACCGCCTCGTCGGCCATTTCGACATGCACGGCATCGCGATCGGCATCGGAATAGACGGCGACCGAGGCAATGCCCATCCTGCGCACCGTCCGGATGACGCGGCAGGCGATCTCGCCGCGATTGGCGATCAGGATTTTCGTGAACATGCAGAAGTCATCCCTCGGGTCGGCAGTTCCTTTTATGACCTGTGCCGGCGCGGTCAAGCCGAGCGGGTGGATCACCACCTTTCAATCGATTGGGATTGGAATTCCCGGCATTGATCCAAGTTTGGAACCAGGTCGCTGTTGATCGGCAGCGCAAAACCTGAAACCGTGCGCAAAAATCGCCTTTGGAGGAACATCCTGATGAAAACCCGCGCCGCAGTCGCCTTCGCCGCCGGAAAGCCGCTCGAGATCGTGGAGGTCGACCTCGCCGGCCCGCGCGAGGGCGAGGTGCTGGTCGAGATCAAGGCGACCGGCATCTGCCACACCGACGAGTTCACGCTGTCGGGCGCCGAT
>NZ_JAMYTH010000068.1:0-15579 GCF_040322415.1 Mesorhizobium sp. M0152 | reverse complement strand
GAGAGGTTCTATGATATGACAAGCGATTTTTCCGCCGCCCGAGTGCATTTAGATCGAGCGTATGACTACCTTTGTGGGGATGACCTGATGAGTCAAAGGGGCCGCGAAGCCTTGGACCTGCTAATTGAGGCGGTTGCCGTCGAAGAGTTCAAGCAGCCACGCCAAAGCGCGGAGGTGCTAAGGTTCCGATCGGGCGCCGCTGCTGAGGTAATCTCCACGGCCGCCATGTAGCCTCGCAGGTGAGGCGCTCACCGCAGGGACTCCGACCCGTGAGGGCCGGCAACGAACGCATTGGCAAACGGGAAAGCCCACTTGCTAGTCCCGCTCCCGACCGGCGTGGCAAGAAGGCCGGCGGGTTCCCAAGCGGAGACATTGATGCCGGACTATGACGTGCTTTGCATCGGCAATGCCAATGTCGACATCATTGCCCAGTGTTATGAGGCGTTTCTCGAGACCAACGGCATCATCAAGGGCGCGATGAACCTGATCGACATAAGGCGCGCCGAGCTGTTGTACAGCCGCATGGGCACGGCGATCGAAGCCTCGGGCGGCAGCGCCGGCAACACGGCCGCCGGCGTCGCCAGCTTCGGCGGGCGCGCTGCCTTCTTCGGCAAGGTGTCGAACGACGCGCTCGGCGAGATCTATGCCCACGACATCCACGCCCAGGGCGTCGCCTTCGACACCAAACCGCTCGAAGGCCAGCCGCCGACGGCGCGCTCGATGATCTTCGTCACGCCCGATGGCGAGCGCTCGATGAACACCTATCTCGGCGCCTGGATCGAACTCGGCCCGGAAGACGTCGAGCCCGACAAGGCGTCGGGCGCCAAGGTGACTTATTTCGAGGGCGTTCCGACAATATCTCAGAAGCGCAGATGGTGCCCCTCCGCGTTTACGTCGGGGATGACAATGACCTCCTCTATGATGCGAGGGGCATTAAGAAGATCGCCGAATTCAACAGTTCAATTGTCATTCGTTTGGCGCGTGAACGTTGCCCACCAACGTTCGCAATGCAGGCGTTGCAACCCGAACATATGATGAAGAGCGCCTGAGGTTTCTTCCAATACGGCAACAGGCAGATGAGGCGCATGTGTTGCGAGCTGCCGGGGTGATCTCGAAAAACGAGCAGTTCCTTCATCCGATCAATGTACGGCCAAAGCCCGCTCTGCCTGCGAAATTCGCAGCGGGTTTTGCCCAAGCCCTCGAAGACATTGCAGGCACGTAGGCAACGGCCATGGTTGCCCATGCGAAGCATCAATCATGGGACACCAAAGTGGGAACAGACGGCTATTTCCATAGCCTTGTAGTGCACCCCGATTGCACGGGCGAAGATTCATGGGGTCGCCAGCCCGCGGCGAACATCTGTGAAAGATTCGGAATCAAAGAGTGGTCGACCGATAGGTCCATGCATGTGAGGGTAGTTAATAATCTGCGTGCAAACAGCCCAGACCGTTTTCAAAAGGCGTACGAAAGGGCCGCCGAGATGATCTCACTGCAGCATGGACCTGAAAGGCCACAGAAGATCGTCTGAAGCTTGGTGAAACGGGAATGCCTCGTTAGGCGACGGCTATTGGAATCCGAGTAACCCTTAAGCATTTCTCGCGACTCCCGGACGCATTTCGACTGGCAGAACGACGGGCGGACGCCATCCATCTCCATCCGCCAATTCTCGACAGCGGCAGTCTATTTCCGAGTGTCGCGATCAGACCCGTTGTGGAAGTTTGCTCGCCCTTGGTCGAACTCACCCCCCCATGACCCAGGGGCTGTCCTTGGGAGGAGTGCTTTTTCGGATTGTCAAGATTTAGCCGTGACCGATCGAGCAGCGGTGTAGGTCGTGCTGCTGAGGGAAATCAGGCGTAGCCCGCTCCTGTGCCGAGCCCGTTCGATGGCTGCGTCAATGTTCGGATTTTAGGTGACACGCAAAACAAGGCTAGTCTTTTTATAAAAAACAAATATCGTCTGCATTTCTGTTCTTTGGGTTAGCAAGAGAAGCAGGCATGCAATCCTGGATAATATGCGCCGACTAATAAAGTGACAGGCGTATACTCCGCGTTATATTTGCTAGGAAGTCACTGTAAGATTTGGGTGGAGGGTCCAAAATGACAGTCGCCGACTCGCAACGGCTGCGCACCATAGCCAAGCAAATTGCCGACGCGAGTTCGCCGGAAGTGCTGGCCAATATCGGCGAAGTGCAGAGACAAGCGGAGTATTCCGGATGGGTGGCCGATGCCACCACGGCGATGAACGCGCGCTATGGCCCCGGGCCGCGGGCCACGGCGCAGCCGGCCGAGGAGGGTGTGGAGGCGGCCCTCGGCGGGGCACCGCCCCCTCCAGGCGCACCACCGCCCGGCGGCGCGGATGGCGCACCTATACCGCCCCCGCCGCCAATCACCAATGACGAAACCATCGTATTCGCGGTGGGCACGCCGGTCTTCCTCGTCCAAAACAACGCCATCGACATCAACAGCGCCCGCGCCGAGGCGACGGCTTGGCGACAGATCCTGACGACTAACGCGCCGCTGCTCAATCGCAGCATGGCCTCGATCGGTCGCGTCGACGTGAGTAATTTCGACAACCCGTTTGTCGGAACGGCCTGGGTCATCGACGACGGGCTGGTGGTCACCAATCGGCATGTTGCCAACCTCTTTGCGGAAACTTGCGGGGCAGGCTTCACCTTCAAGCTCGGCTTCGACGCGCGCACGCCGATCGGTGCCGATATCGATTTCCTCCAGGAATTCGGGAACGCAGCCTCCGAGCCTGTGGCGGTCGAGCGAGTCGTCTGGGTGGCGCCGGAAAACCTACCCGACGTCGCCTTCCTAAAGCTCGCGCAGAACTCGTCATCCGTCGGGCGTATGAAGCTGCAGCTTGCCCCCGACACGCCGCGGGCAAAGCTGCCTGTGGCCGTGGTCGGATATCCGGCAAGCGGCGTCCGGTTCTCGGATCAGCAGCTCGTCAACAAGATATTTGGCGGTGTCTACGACAAGAAGCGGGTGGCGGTGGGCAACCTCCTCGGCGTTGGCGGCGACAACATTACCCATTCTTGCGCGACTTTGGGCGGCAACTCCGGCTCACCGGTCATAGACCTCGGTACCGGGCAGGTGGTGGCGCTGCATTATCGCGGCATTGAATTCATTGAGAACGACGCGGTGCCGATGGACCAGCTCAAGCGCTGCCTTGCTCGCGCACGCGGCCTACTGGAGCACACTGGAGGATTTATAAGGCCCGACAACAGCAGCGGGGGAGGCAATTCAGGCTCTGGACGGGGTGGTATCACCTTCACGGTACCGCTCAGGATTACAGTCGAGATCGACGGCGCTGCGTCGCCGATGTTTGGTGCCGCCTCGTCGGTCGGCCCTACGCCAACTCCTACCGCCGGTCCGGCCTCGAGCAACGCCGCACCGCCCGCGGGCAGCCCTCCTCCAGCCAGGGAAAAGACGCTCGCCGCCGTACGCACTGCACGCGCTCTTCTTGCAAATCGCGAAGACGTCGTTGCGGTCAAACCGGGGTATCGCTTCGAGAATGGTGAGATCACCGACGAGCGCGCTGTGGTTATCGCGGTCAAGCGCAAGGTCGACCTCGGCGCGCTCGAGTCGCGCGGGGTGATACCGCTTCCTTCCTACATCGATGGCGTACGCACAGACGTAACGGTCGCCTCGACGTCCGACCTTATGGGACTCAGCGTCGGCGACGAGGCACCGCCTAGCTGGCATACCAGCTACAAGCCGCGGCCCGATCTGCCTCTCACACGACGCAAGACGTCGACAAAGTTCACATTGCATACGGGACCCGACGCAAGCTGGCCGGTGCTAGGGCCGTTCCTTGCGGCAACGACGAAGTCGCTGGTGGTGGCGATGTACGATTTTGGAGCCGTCAACGTGGTAAACGGCGTTCTCGACGCGGTCAAGACCAAAGCGGAGACGATGTCTCTCGTGTTGCAGATGGGCGGCAAGGTACACGCGGGCGATTTCACCGATTACGAAGCCGTGGATAAGATTCGCGACCAAAAGGGCAGCAAATTCAACTTTGCTCCAGCGAGCGTGGGCAAGACTGGCATCTTCGATTCCGCCTACCATATCAAGGTCGCAGTACGCGACCGCTCGGCAATGTGGCTGTCAAGCGGCAACTGGCAGAGCTCCAACCAGCCCGAGGTGGCGCCGCTAACCAACCCGGGTCATGCGAACGCGCTCAGGCTATACAACCGTGAGTGGCACGTGGTGCTTGAAGACAAGGAGCTAAGCCAGCTCTACGAAGCGCACATCCTGCGCGACCTCGAGGAGGCCAAGGGAGCGCCAGAATCGGTGATGGACGAGCCGCTGGTGTGGGTGCCGGCTGACCTGACGTTCGACACGCTCGAAGCGGCGGCGAAGCCGCGTTACTTCCAGCCGATGACGGACACGCGTGAGATCGACGTGCAGCCGATCCTTACGCCCGACAACTACATCGACGTAGTGCTGCCGTTCGTCCGGTCAGCGAAACGCACGATCTTTTTTCAGAACCAGAGTTTCAACACCAAAACCGTGGGCGACAACTACTGCAAGCTGCTCGATGCCCTCTTGGCACAGCAGAAAGCAGGTCTCGACGTCCGCGTCATCTTCCGTTCTTTCGGTTCGGACGACCGAGAGACGATCAGCGATGCCAAGGACTACGGCTTCGACACAGGCAAAATCCGCAAGCAGAAGAACTGTCATACCAAAGGCATCATAGTGGACGGCGAAGCGGTGCTTATCGGAAGCCACAATTGGACCACAGCCGGAACCGGATTTAACCGCGATGCGAGCCTGATCTTCTACGACCGTGGCATTGCCAAATTCTACGAGGACATCTTCCTCTACGATTGGGATCGAATTGGACCAGCCAAGATCGACGAGTCGCTGCCAGCGCCGATCATCATGACCGCGGCCAACGACACAACGCCACATCCCGGCTACGTGGCAGTGCCGCTTTCAGTCATCCTAGGGCGTTGACCAGAGGGCTATTCGATCGGCGAAACATGGAACTGCCCAATCCAACAATCCCGCGTGGGTAGTAGACACAGTTCACCGGGTTCTGATTTGGCGCATCTCCGCTTTCTTGAATGTTAAATCCTACCCTTTGCCAAAGGCATGATTCACCGGGAGAATCCTGGGCCGTTCATTGAGCGGGCTGCGGTTTCCGCTGATGTGAGTTGTGGGGCATATCCGTCACGTGCGATGTCATGGCTCAGGCTGTCGATGTCCTCCCTCTTGGCCTCAGATACGGAGCGTCGCACCGGGTCATCAGGAACGAGCAGGTCTACGATGCGGCGCTCGAACGGCTGTCCGACCTCATGTCGGCTGCTCCCGGCACCCCTGAGTTCGACGAGCAGCATCTTGGTCGATGGGTATCAGGCTGAGCATCATGTGATCGAAATGCCTACGCATGGCGATCGGCGACTTTCGGAAGGCCGTCGCGGTCAGCGCTGTATGCGTCAGTCTGGGAGAAAGGCCCGGTCCCCGACGTAAATCCATAGGCGGATGGTCGGTGCTTCATCTTCGCCAGGCGAAACAAACGCCGTCCGTGCGCAGTGTTCTTGAGGGTGGATTGCAAAGTAGTACGCATCCGCGCCGCAGCTAACTGCAGCGCAGACGCAGCGTGGCCTTGGCTCGTCTATGCTTTTGCTAGGATGGCCTCTTCCTTCTGTTGCATCGAAATTGTCGTGCTGTAATACGGCCAAATGTAAGGTCCACCCGCACCTTGATTCAGGTCTTGATTGATTGCCTCATACCCAGCGATAGCTGGCGGTGTGGACTGATTGGTTACAAGCAGTTGGAGGGCTGTGATGGGCTGATTGCCTGTTTCGCCGTTTTTCCAGACCATGTAAATGTATTTCCCGCCTGCCCCTTGTTTGAGGTCTTGGCCCGTCCATTGCCAACCAGAAGGCGGATTCGATTGCGCTTCGTTGTATGCAACGAAGTTGATCGATGTCACAGGATTGCTGTGTCCAAGAATATAGCCAATGTAGATGTACTTTCCGCCGACGCCTGTATTCGTGTCGGTTGGCAGGAAATCCCAAGGCGGCTGATATTTTGGTCCAGAACTGTCATCGACCTGATTTGTCAATTGCTGAATCGGCGTAGTCATTTTGGCGCTCCATTTTGTGCCAGAGTTTTCACTCTTCCGCCGGATCATCACTAGATCTTTGTTTTACGTGAGAGCGTAAGAGCGACCGTCGACCAGCAAGTCTCGCGCCAATCGAAACTATGATGCTGGGACAATGCGTTAACTCTGAGCGCGATCTGTCTCGTTTCGGACATTGTCGAAGTTCCGACAGCAAGCCTTTGCTGCCCGATCGATACGCGGTGCGTTCTAATCTCCTAGCGTCGCGAGGCGTGCATCCGGACGTATTGAGGTAAAGAAATGGCGCAGCCGGACACGACGGCCAATGCGCCGATGGGTCCCAAGGCGCCGAAGAGCACTGTGCTGACGCCGGCCGAGGAAGCCATCGTGGTGGCGTTCCGGCAGAAGACGCTGCTGCCGCTGGACGACGTACTCGGCTGCCTGAGAGACACCATCCCCAACCTCAGCGCAGCGCCCTGCAGCGATGCCTCCAGCGTCACGGCGTCTCCCGGCTGCCGGTCGAAGAGACCAAGGAGCAGCGCAAGCGATTCAAGACCTACGAGATCGGCTATGTCCACATCGACAGCTGCGAGCTGCGCCACGCCGACGGCAAGCTCATCATGTTCCTGGCCATCGACCGCGTCTCGAAGTTCACCTATGTCGAGTCCACGACAGCGCCGGGATGATGGAAGGCTCAGCCTTCCTCAAAAACGTGGTGGAGGTCTTCCCCTACAAGATCCACATCGTGCTCACCGACAATGGCATGGCTTCGCCGACCTGCCCAAGAACCGCGACGGCCCCAGCCGCCGCTTCTTGGGTCCGCACATCTTCGACCGCGTCTGCATCGCTAACGACATCGAGCAAGGGCTTTTTGGTCAGATTTGCGATATTCTCTTCTCGCGCATGGATGACCGCGTGGCGAAGAGCAGGATCGAGGTGAGAGTCCTGCCGCGAAGCCTCTATCGTCGTACCTCATTTGCGGCATCCGTGCGCGCCTTCTTCGGACCTCGTCGGTTCCAGCCGGAGACAAAGCGCGCGTATGCGCCCTCGGCCTGTTCCACCCAGCGCCTCTCCTCTTCCCGGCGGCTCTTGATGTTGTAGACATGCGCGGCCCCCTTTTGGCCGCGCACAGCCTTGCTCCCGGCCTTGAGTTCCACATCGCGCAGCTTCTTGGCATGCAGGGAGGGTCGAGCCCACGCGTTACTCTCGACCTTCGTCAGCAGATGCCAGATCACGACAGCGAGTTTGCGTGCGGTTGCGACGGCCGCGACATGCTGGCCGCGCCGGGCTCGCACGCGCAGGAAGAAGGCTCGCAACGGTCCTGGTGCGCGTGCCGCCGCCCAGGCCGCTTCAACGAGCATGCCGCGGGCATGTCCGCGTCCCTGCTTGGTGATCCGTCCGTGGTGGGCAGGTCCTGACCCTGATTGCCGGACACTCGGATTCAAGCCAAGATAGCTCACAAGCTTCTGCGGCTCCTCGAAGCGCGACACGTCGCCGATCGCGGCCTTCATTGCAAGCGCGACGGTCATGTCGATGCCAGGAATGGTCATCAGCCGCTTCACGCTTTCATCTTCAAGAGTCGAGCGGGCAAGATCGCGCTCGATAACATGGAGGTCGTCGCCCAATCGGTCGAACTCGCGCAGATGCCGATCGATCGCGAGGCGCTCGTCTTCCGGCACGATCTGTTCGCTCAACCACGACCGGCCCTTGGCGCCGCACAGATCGGCATGCGGGCAGGACGGGATGAGGTGGCTATGAAGGATCGACTGGATGACATTCTTCAAGCGTGATCTTTGCCGGACGATCTGATTGCGCCGCGTCACCTGCCGGCGCAGTGCCTGCGTCGGTTCGTCCGGAATCCAGACTTCCGGCAGGAAGCCGCTGGCATAGAGCTGCGCCAGAACGCCGGCATCGATCGTGTCCGCATCCGGGAAAGTCGCGAGGGGCGGCCATGTAACGAGCTCGGGCTCTCAGCCCACGGTCTAAAGACGGCCTGCCCGCACTTTCGTGCTCCCGGTGCCCCACGTCCCGGATGGGCTCACCATAAGGCCCGTTCCCAAAGAAGAACAGTAGGACGAAAAGGCACCACAGATCACAATACCGGATAATGGCCAGGCCGAGCGGATGAACCGCACCATCAAGGATGCCACGGTCAAGGTCTACCACTACGACGACCTGCAAAGCCTCAAGGCCCATGTCCTGGCCTTCGTCGCCGCCTACAATTTCGCTAAGCACCTCAAGGCTCTGCGATGGCGAACGCCCTACCAGGTCATCTGCGAGGCCTGGACGAAAGACCCGTCAATCTTCAAGATCAATCCGCACCATCTCATTCCGAGACCACACACCTAGCAACAATCTGGGTCTCTCATGAACATTTTTGTGCGTGTTGACGTTGCCCCTGCGGCCTGATCCCGATTGAAGTTCGTGGCCCACTCAGAGGGCGGCAGTACATGAAGCGCAGCCGCTTTTCTGAAGAGCAGATCGTGGGATACTGAACGAGCATGAGCCCGGCTGAGATCTACCCTCATCCACGTGCATGATCAGCTTACGATGGGCGGTCTCGGCTCGATGATGCCCGGTTAGCGGGCGCGTAGCTTCCGTATTGTATGCTTGCCTTCACCTGCGGGGTATACATAGGCCCTCTCTATCGAGAAAAGCATCAAAGGCGGCAGCGACAGCGCGAGTCAAAAAGCGATGCTCCCGCCGTACGCGGACAAAACCGTTTTCGAAAACCACTATCCCGTCCTTGGCCAGGATCGCCAAGCGCTCAGCTGAATCGAGAAGACGGATCGGATCAGATCCGTAGGCGGCACAGATTGCCGGCAAATCGGCCTCAAAATCGCACATTAATCGCTCGATAATTGCGGCTCTCGCGCGGTCGTCGTCGGTGAGGCGATGGCCCTTCGATGTCGCCAGTCGGCCATCTGCGATGTGCTGGATGTAGGAATCCCGTGTAACTTCGTTTTGAACGTACCCTTGGCCGATGCGGCCGATAGCCGACGCGCCGAAACCGATCAGGGTTCTGCAGGTGTCGGCCGAGTAGCCCAACGAGTTACGCCGCAGGCGACCGGTTTTCTGTGCCAGCGCGAGCTCGTCGTCAGGCAAGGCGAAATGGTCGAGCCCGATCTCTTGGTAGCCGGCGGCACTCAGCGTCACGGCGACAGCCGCATGCTGTTCAGCGCGGACAGCGCTGTCGGGAAGAAATTCCTCCTCGATGAGGCGCTGATTCTTTATTTGGGATGGTATATGTGAGTAGCCGAACACGGCAAGCCGGTCGGGGCGCATGGCGACCGCCGCCCTCGCTGTCTCGACGCAGGACTCCACCGTTTGACGCGGCAGGCCGTAGATGAGGTCGAAGTTGATCCGGTTTATTTCGTGCCGGCGCAGCATTTCCACGGCAGCCGACGTCTGGGCTTCGCTCTGGATCCGGTTGATCGCTTTTTGAACAATGGGATCGAAGCTCTGCACGCCGAGGCTCGCGCGGTTCACGCCGGCCGCTCCCAAGCCTTCCGCCATCTCGGGCGTGAGTGTTCGTGGATCGATCTCGATGGCGACCGTAGCTGTTTTCGAGATGGCGAAGCGGCATCGCAGGAACTCCATCAGAGCGAGGAACTCGGCTGGTCCGATGAGAGACGGCGTTCCGCCGCCGAAATGTATGTCGCTCACGGGCAACGTCTTCGGCACTCGCTCCGAAACCAGACGGATCTCGTCACGCAGCGCCGCCAGATAGTTGAGGATGGGCGCATCACGGCGGGTGATGGTGGTTGGGAAGCCGCAATACCAGCAGGCTGATCGGCAGAACGGAACGTGCAGATAGAGTGACACCGGATCGTTAGCCGGCAGGTTCCTGAGCCATTCCTCATAAGCCTCGGCGCCGACCGCCCCAGAGAACTCCGACACAGCCGGATAGATAGTGTACCAAGGCAGCCGGGCCTCTCGAAATTTCGTGGTCTGCAACGGTCACCATCCCATGCTTGATAACAATCAAACCTACCGCTGCGCTCGCCTGTGTCTTTGCGCTATGTCAGTCCGTTCCGCTATGGGCTCGAAACTGGATGTCTTAGGAATGGCGCCGTTCGCTCTTTGGCTGGACAGCGATGGTCTGAGCACTCGGTCACCGACTGACAATGGTGATCCCGCCGCGACCCTCACGCGCACCGGTTTGTTCCACCACCCCTTCCCTTCACCTGCGTCCCGGAGATTCTGCTAAGCGCAGCTGCCGCATCCCACGAGACAATAGGTCTTGGGACCACACTTTGCTCGCAAGCTAGTGCCGCTCTTAGTGAACTCTGCCATGTCGATGAGCTCGTGGTGTGAATTGCTGGCAAGAAGCATTAGCTGTGGCGCGCCGCTTTCAGGACGAGAACCTGCTCGACGCGACAGTCCGGTCCGCCGCAATACCAAGGCTGGCGCCTACTGACTCAGTGGTGCAAGGCTGCAGCGCGTAGTTATCGACCATCAGCTCGCCAAAATGACGGCGTCGTGCCGACGGTGCCGCCGCAGATGGCTCAACGTCGGGGCTCACCGCAAACAATGCTGTCCCATGGAACGACACTGTCGCGAAGCGAACAGACGAACCTTAGCCGAAACGTTTGCCGTTCGTGCTTGGGTGGATCCGCAAGGCAAAAACAAGGAAGCGCGAACCAAGGTCCGCCCGCACAATTGAGCTTCAAGCCGTAGCTAGATCGTCAGGCTGGCACGTCATTTGCGGTCGAATGCAATCGAACCCTTTTGTGACGCCTACCTCTACCAGCTGAGTTGACGGTGATGATTGTACAAAATTTTGCATACCCCCATTACGCCGATAATTATGTATCGGAAACTAAACTTAATATCTAACCACAATTACCAGAGTACATTCTCGGCCTTCCTTCAGAGTTTAGCTGCCGGCGCAGCAAAATTGCGCGTATTTCAAAGTTGCTCACAGAATCACTCGCGTCCATCCCTTTATTATTCAAGCGGAGATCGACAATGACCATTAGGAGCCTCCTCCTCGGCTCAACTGCGGCACTGATTGCCGTTTCCAACGCTCGCGCCGTCACCACCCTCGCCGAGCCTGACCCGACAGAGTACGTCAAGATCTGCGACGTCTACGGCTCGGGGTACGTCTACATTTCAGGCACCGAGACCTGCCTGCGAATCGGCGGCTTTGTCCGTTACGACGTCGGATTGTTTGACCACTCAAGAACCTCGGATGTGAGGACTGGTGAGCATCAGGGCACGTGGCAAAACAACACACGCTTCACATTGAAAACCTGGACCGGCCAGGAGACCGAACTCGGCACGGTGAAGACCTACACCGAGACCCGCGTGAACTTCGGCGACCACCACACATCGGTTTCGGACAGTTCTCGGTCCTATGCCTTCAACGGAGACAGCATCTTGACTTTCGCCTGGATTCAGCTTGGTGGCCTCCGAGTTGGTAAGGACTGGTCGGCCTTCGACATGTTTACTGGCGGCGCGGGTGATGTACTGAACCAGACGCCAGTCCCGTACGGCGCTTTCGATACCAATGTGATTCAGTACTACTTGGACGCCGGGAACGGCTTTTCGGCCGTGGTTTCGCTCGAACAAGGCTCGGGCGTGGTCGGCACAATCGACAGCTACGCTCCCCACGTAGTCGGCGGCTTGAAATACACACATGGCTGGGGAGCGATCACCGGCGTTGCCGCTTACCATAACAACTACGAAACGCTGGCCGCCAAGGTCCGTGTCGACATCAATGTCACCAACGAACTGTTGCTGTTCGGAATGTTCGGCTACGGTTCCAATGGCCAGCTCAACTACGACTCCACGAATGCGGTAGACGCTCATGGTCGCGGCTTCTATAAAATTTGGGGCGGGAACTGGGCTTTCTGGGCTGGCGCCGCTTACGAGCTCAACGAGATAACTTCGTTCAACCTTCAGCTCTCGGGTGATCAGCTCAAGAACTATGGTGTCGCTGCGAACGTCGCCTATGCGTTTCTTCCAGATTTCACTGTTACGGCTGAAGTCGACTATGACCGCTACGGAAACTCCGCTGTCGGAAAAGTGAAAGCTTCCAACGTGAACTGGACCAATGCCAACAAGAAGAGCAGTGTCGGCGGCATCCTGCGTTTCGAACGCTCATTCTAATGATCAGATGAACCGAATCGGGTGGCGCCGATCCCATTGGACTCCATCGGCGGCTTTAACCCCCGGCCGGCTCGACGGAGTCTTGGCGGCTGGTGCGGACATCGCGGCGGTGGTCACCGACATCACCTTGAATGGCGATCCCGAAGCGCGCACGCGAGAACGGACCGAAAAGACAAAGCCATGGCGCTGAGGCATGAACCGCATGTGCTTGTTCCGGAGGGACCGGGCTGCAGCGGCGGTGATGGAATCGAGCGCGATATCGAGACGCTCTCCTCCTTGGGCATGCGCAGCTGTCTTTCCGTCACTGCGGTACGACATCGTCACGGACATACTTCATCTACAACCCCCGTCTGGTTGGCGATCAGATGCGTTCGGCGCTGCAGGCCAAGTCGTCACACCCAATGTTATTGAACTGGCGCTTCTCGCCGGCTCAGAGCTGGCGGTGGATGAGGTCGGCGCGCTTCAACAAGGACAACAACTGCTCGCCGCCGGGGTTCAGGCCCTGCTGAAAGGCGGCCACAGCTCAGGACCTCGCTCAACGGATGTTTACGTTGGTCCACAACCCGTGCGTCTCGACGCTCGTCGGCTGGCAAGGACTTGGCGGCCATCTGGCGGTCGATTGAGGAAGCCGTGCTAGCGTCGCATAAACCACCGCGTCTGCCGCTCCTCCCATTTGGGATAGGGATGGTTCTTATCCAGACAATTGATTTTACCAATCTCTGACGATACCGCATAGCGGCGCCGGCGGAATGATCACCGTTAGGCAATGAGGATCGCACTTCGGTTAACGTTATCAGCGCAGGCCATTTTGCTGGCGAGGCAAGGGCCGCGCGCAGGAATTTGCAATGCTAGTGGCCGGCAGGCGTGCATCGCGACCGACGTAAAAACCAAGCACGTCTGCGGCCACGTTCCGATCGGCCGCATCGGCGCGCCGAATGAGATTGCCGGCGAACTAGCCGTGACGGCAGTCATCTCACCGGCGCATCCCGCCGATCGATGGCCTGCCAGTTGGTGCAGCATGGGCTGACACTGTTCACGGCATGAAGCCGCTCGCGCTCCGGACGGTTGAAATGGAGGAAATTTGCGTGGAACCGATCAGTCTCAACGTGCTTCTGACCAGCGTCGGCAAGGAACTCGGCGTGTCGCCGTGGCGGGTGGTCTCGCAGCGGATGATCGATCAGTTCGCCGAGGCCACCGATGACCACCAGTTCATCCACTGCGATCCGGAGCGCGCCAAGCGCGAGACGCCATTCGGCGGCACCATCGCGCATGGCTTCCTGTCGCTTTCGCTTTTGTCGGCAATGACTTTCGAGACCATGCCGGCGCTCGAAAACAGCAAGATGGGTGTCAACTACGGCTTCGAATCGCTACGCTTCCTGGCGCCGGTGAAAACCGGATCGCGCATCCGCACCCGTTTCGTACTGGCCGACGTCAAGGTCAGGCCGTCAGGCTGGGTGCAGACGACGCAGGGCGTAACGATTGAGATCGAGGGCTCGAAAAAGCCAGCGCTTACCGCGCGCTGGTTGACGCTGACGCTGATCAAACGCCAGCCGGAAGCGCCTGAAGGGCTCTACGAGCGTCAGCAGGGATGATCTGCACACGCCGGCCAACCTGCAGGGCGATGTAGACGACCAGCGCGCTACCGATCGGCAAACGCGGCCACGTGGGCCGACAGGTAGAGTGGGAGGAATGCCTGATCAGGCTCCGTCGGAGAGGGCGTGGATGTATCGGAAGCGCCTCGCCTTTCGCTTCACGAAGTTCTATGGTGATTGCGGACCACGTCGAAAAATCGGCTTGTGATGAGTTGGCAGATCCTCCCGACTGAATCAGCCTCAAATGGGGTGTTCTCGATCAACCGGGTCCAACTTGACGGCGCGGGTGTCGCTGATCGGCTGCTCGTCGACGGGCCAGGTAAAGGCAGAACGCGGCGGTGCAAGAGCTACGCAGTTGATGTGGACTCCCAGAGCTGGGAGCCGGAAAGCCACGATCAGAAAGACCCCCGAGCCCCTCAGTCGGGATCGAATAAAGTGGCTTGGCGAGAGGCCTTCGAAGACGGGGTCGAGAGTAGACGGACGAGCTCGACACGCGTATTGCGCAGTATTGTCGAGAGACGGAGGATTTACGCTCGCTACTCAACTGACAATTCAGCGAGACGCCTCGATCGAGGCTTACGGCTCTGCTGCTTGCATGCCGAAAAGCAAGGTTGGACAGTCGTCGACAGCAAACCGGCCGCCGATCTGGGCACGTCGCTGTTGCATCCGGCCTTCAGGAGCGGATCAGCGATGCAGGGCAGATTCGTGATCGTGCTCGCAGAGCCGATGGATCGCCTGACCCTGACCGCTGCAAACCGGGCAGCCTGGGCTGGTCAAACGTTGCAACAGATCCTTCAAGGAATTTCATAGAGTCTTAGCAACTCCGGCTCGCTGTGAATGGTAGGGTTGTTGCACCCGTCTGAGGTCAGTGGGTCAAAACCGTGGCCCCGCTAATCTTCGACTCGCGCCTAACTGCTTGCCATTTCGGCTAAAGGCAAGAAGAACGCCCATTTGTTTGTTCGACACAGCGATGTCGGCCGTCGTTGCGGCCACCGAGATTTGTCCGGTCGCTAGACAACCTGAAAGCTGCAACTTCTGTGGAGAACGCGAAATGAGAAATTCGGTAGGGCTTGGTCCTGACCCATGATGACACTGGTTAGTCGCCTACGCATGGCAGCGCATTCTGACCGCCTTCGAATACTGGGCCTTTGTGCGCATGCGGACCTAACTGTCTGCGAGCTAGCGGAGATTATGGGCGTGTGTCGAGAGCGGGTTGCGCGACACGTCCGGCTGCTCGCCAGAGCCGACTGTCTTTGCTGCAACGAGCAGGCTCCATGGCGCTCGTACCATCTCAAAGCAGAATCCAACGACGGCGGGCTGATTCGACTACTGGTCGATCTCCTGCCCCATCGCGACGGCTATCATAAACAGGACCTGCAGCGGCTTGAAGCGGTACGAGACACGCGGCCGAAGGGGACCGCATGCTTGATCGTGAAATAATCAATCCAATTGGAGCGCGAAGCTACCATGGACACCATCGCCCGGTCCGACACCCCTGAGAGGTCATCCTTGGCGGCGGTTGATTGCCGCGTTCACGAGCTGCTTCAGAGACAGAAGCGGCAGGAGCGGACGACCCTCAAGCTCATCGCCTCAGAGAACTTTGCGTCCTCGGCCGTGCTGGAAGCGAACGGCTCGATTTTCACGAACAAGTACGCCGAGGGGTACCCCGGTGCGCGCTACTACGCTGGAAACGAGATCGTCGATGAGCTTGAGAATCTAGCCATTGAGCGCTTGAAAGAATTATTCGGCAGCGAGCATGCCAACGTCCAGCCTTATTCTGGCTCGCCGGCCAACCAGGCTG
>NZ_JAMYTH010000067.1:0-15895 GCF_040322415.1 Mesorhizobium sp. M0152 | reverse complement strand
GGATCTTGCGTTCGGCGTAGTATATATCCTTCAGTCCGTCATAGAACAGGTCTTCAAGACCTTTGGCATTGCTTTGGGAACTCTTTTTCGTGGCCATCTTCATCTCCGACAATCGAGGAATGCGAATCGAGCGACACGCTCAGCTTTAACAATGCTGCTCGGGAGTTGTTCCTTCGCGTCGTCGAGAAAACTGTCGGTCAGGACGCCGCGGCGATGGCGCACAATCCAGGGGCAGACATCGTGTCTCGTCACAATGGCATCCTGGCCGCCCCAGCAAAATTATCGATTTCGCTGGAACGTCTCGTCGAGATCGAAGTTTCTGCTTTTGCAGCAGTTTCCCCTCAACCGCTGCCGATCGGGAACCCTCCCGATCTGCCCGCGTCCTTCTGCAGGGACGCGGGCATTTGCATGGAAATCGTCAAACGTTCGGCCATTGGAACAAACTTGCCGCAGCGCGTTGGCCTGCCGATCCAATCGCCCGCAAGGACCTTCAAACTCGCCCGGCAGGCAGAGCGTTGCCGAGCGATGCTGGCGCCGGACGTGGGAGGGTGGTCGGCAGCAGAATGTCGTTGCGACGGCCAAAGGCGACCAGCGTTGTCCGCACGGTTTGCGGATCGATCTCGCCGGCAATGCCGGCCTTGCAGGCATTGAGCGCGACGGCGTGGGCGCCGTTGCGTCTGGCGGCGGGCCAGTCCTGAAGCAAGGCGTAGGCTTGCATGACATTCTCGATTCTCACCGGAAAACCCATTCCCACCAGAAGGGTGACCGGTTCTTCAAACTGCCCGCGATCCATGGCTTGTGCCTCCTTTCGATTGTGCAGGATCTGCAACGGGCCGGGCACCTGAGAGCGCGGCCCGCCGCGGATAGGGCGAATGCGTCGGGATTACATGCATGGCGGACGCCACCGCCGGTCCAGTGATGCTGATTCCGGCCAGTTCGATCTTGGCCGAGTCCGGCTGAAGCACCGGGGTACTCCGGCCCGGCGCCGGCAGGGCCTTGTGCGCCTTGACCAACGCCTCGAGCCAGGCCCCGACGGCAAGGGGAGAAGGGCTGCGGCCGTCCAGCCAGGCCGCGACCTCTCGTTGCGGACAGCCAAGTTCGGCCGCAAGATCTCTTGCCTCCCACCTCAGCGCTTTCAGGCATTCCCGCAACCGGCCCGCAATCATGTCTTGACCTCCTCGGAGGCCGACGAGACGTGCTGCGCGGCAAGAAACATCAGTGTCGATGCCAAAGTGCGCCGGCTCCAGCCGGCAGCTTCGGCCATGTCGATCAGTGCTGTCAGCAGCGGCTTCAGCGCCGCCCTGCATTCGGTCTCGTAGGCCAGGAAATCCTTTGCCGAATGGGTCGGCTGGGGTACGGGCCCGAGGCCAGCCGTCATATCCATGTTTTCCTCCGCTATCTTGTGACCGGTGCCCGCTCCGCCAAGGAGCGGGCGGACTGGCCATACCTCAGAAGTCCATGCCGGCGCCGGCGGGCATGGCCGGCGCGGTTTCCTTCTTCGGTTTCTCGGCCACCATCGCCTCCGTGGTTACCAACAGGCCGGCGACGGAAGCTGCATCCTGCAGAGCCGTGCGCACCACCTTGGCCGGGTCGATCACACCCTGGCCGTAGAGATCGCCAAACTCGTCGGTCTGGGCGTTCCAGCCCCAGCCGAACTCGCTCTTCTCCCGCAGCTTGCCAACGATGATCGAGCCCTCGGCGCCGGCATTCTCGGCGATCTGACGAACCGGGGTTTCGATCGCGCGGCGCACGATTTCGACACCGGTCTTCTGGTCGGCATTGTCGACGAGGACGGCATCGAGTGCCTTGGCGGCCCTCAGCAACGCGACCCCGCCTCCCGGCAGCACACCTTCCTCGACGGCCGCGCGCGTCGCATGCAGGGCATCGTCCACGCGGTCTTTGCGTTCCTTGACCTCGACCTCGGTCGAACCGCCGACCCGGATCACCGCGACACCGCCGGCGAGCTTGGCCAGGCGCTCCTGCAGCTTCTCGCGATCATAGTCGGAGGTGGTTTCCTCGATCTGGGCCTTGATCTGGGCGATGCGGCCCTGGATCTCTTCCTTGCGGCCGACACCATCGACGACCGTGGTGTTCTCCTTCTCGATCACCACCTTCTTGGCACGGCCCAGCATCTGCAGCGTCACGTTCTCCAGCTTGATGCCAAGGTCTTCCGAGATCGCGGTGCCGCCGGTGAGGATGGCGATGTCCTCCAGCATGGCCTTGCGGCGGTCGCCGAAGCCCGGCGCCTTGACGGCCGCGACCTTCAGGCCGCCACGCAGCTTGTTGACCACCAGCGTGGCGAGCGCCTCGCCCTCGACATCCTCGGCGATGATCAATAACGGCTTGCCCGACTGCACCACGGCTTCCAGGACGGGAAGCATCGCTTGCAGATTGGTGAGCTTCTTCTCGTGGATCAGCACATAGGGTTCGTCGAGCTCGACGCGCATCTTGTCCTGATTGGTGATGAAATAGGGCGAGAGATAACCGCGGTCGAACTGCATGCCTTCGACCACTTCGAGTTCCGTCTCGGCGGTCTTGGCCTCCTCGACCGTGATGACGCCCTCATTGCCGACCTTCTCCATCGCCTCGGCGAGGAAGCGGCCGATCTCGGCGTCGCCATTGGCTGAAATGGTGCCGACTTGCACGATCTCGTCGTTCTTTGTCACCTTGCGGGCATTGGCCTTCAGTTCGGCGACGACCGCATCGACCGCCTTGTCGATGCCGCGCTTCAGATCCATCGGGTTCATGCCCGATGCAACAGCCTTGGCGCCTTCCTTGACGATCGCCTGCGCGAGAACGGTCGCGGTCGTGGTGCCGTCGCCCGCAAGGTCACTGGTCTTGGAAGCCACTTCGCGCACCATCTGCGCGCCCATGTTCTCGAACTTGTCCTCGAGCTCGATCTCCTTGGCGACGGTGACGCCGTCCTTCGTGATGCGCGGAGCACCGAATGACTTGTCGATGACGACATTGCGGCCCTTGGGGCCGAGCGTCACCTTCACCGCATTGGCAAGAATATCGACGCCGCGCAGCATCTTCTCGCGCGCTTCGGTATGGAATTTCACATCTTTGGCAGCCATTGGATCACTCCTTCATTCAGGCAGCATTCGTTGACTGGTTGGATTCGAAGAAGCCATCAGGCGGCCTTCTTCACTTCGGCGGTCTGCTCGATTACGCCCATCACGTCGCTTTCCTTCATGATGAGCAGGTCCTCGCCATCGAGCCTGATCTCCGTGCCGGACCATTTGCCGAACAGGATGCGGTCGCCGATCTTCACGTCGAGCTCGGTGAGCTTGCCGCTGTCGTCACGCCCGCCGGGACCGACGGCGAGTACTTCGCCCTCCTGCGGCTTTTCCTTGGCAGTGTCGGGAATAATGATGCCGCCGGCCGACTTTTCCTCGGCTTCGACGCGGCGGACCAGGATACGGTCGTGCAATGGACGAAACGTCATGTCGTTCTCCTCATGGACAAGCAGGTTTTGAGCCTCCTCCACACCGGACCGGCAATATCGAGCCGGTGCAGGCGCCGCGATCCTTCATCAACTATCGTGGCGCATATCGAGCTAGTTTTGCTGTTTTTCGGTTTCAAGAGCCTGGCCAAAAAATTTTGGCACACGACCGGGGCGAGTGCCAAAAGCCTGTTATCGCGAAGCTATTTGGTTTGAGTGCCAGGGCTTGCGACTTGAATTTTCGTCGCGATCCAACAGGACCATCCGGGCTCGGCTGCCCCGGGGCGGCACCGGAACCGCCGACGTTCTCGAGGCGTTATTTGCAGACGGAGGACATCGATGAACCGAAAGAGCCTTTCGCCGATCATTTCCAACCTGGCCCACAAATTCGACAGGCTCGACGCCTGAACGGAGATATAGGAAAGGAGAAACGCATGGCTGAAAGCGTCAGCAGCGAATTCCGCCTGCAAATGGATGGCTATGGCCTGACCACCGCCGAAATACACTATCATCTGCCGGACCATCCGAGCCTGCTTCAGCTCTATATCTGGCAGGACTACGATCTCGCTCCGGACTTTCCGGAACTCAAGGAGTTTCTCGGCTATTGGGAGCGCGAACTCGATGGCCCGCTCCATTCGGTCCGTGTCGCTCACCACCGCCTCATCCAGCCGTCGGACTGCGGGCGGTCGACGGCATCATCGCCCTTCAGTGATACGGTAAAGCCGGCGTCCTGCACTAACGCCGGCCTCGTTGCCCTAGGATCTCGTTGCCCTTACGATTCTGGCGATCCGTCGGGCTTGTGCGCTGCGGCAAGCAATCCGGCGGTGCGGGCCGCGTGCAAAAACGCCTTGCGCGCCTCACGCGCCGTGCGCCAGCCGTCGAGCGCGTCGCGGCAAGTCCGATAGGCTGCGCGCCAGCTACGGCCGCGCGCTCGTGTGGGCCATTCAAAGCGCATGCACTCGATCGCTTCCCAGCTGCTCGCGACCTTGCGCTCTCTGCTGGACTGAAAACTAAGAGTGATCGGCCGGGTAAACGGGACGTCGTTCATCACTTCCTCCGTCTTTTTGTTCTTCGAGCAAGCAACGCCGGCGACCGATTTCTAGGATCGGCGCCGGTGGGGCACATGGTTCACTCGCCCGAGCGATTCAAGACCACCGGCCAACGCCGGTTAGTCCTCCTCCTCCGGCGTCTCGAGCAACTCCATCAGCTTCGCCACCCTTGGGCCCGGCAGGGGACGCCCCTCATTGACCAGCGCCTCGTCGGCGCCAATCCAGGCGACGGCTTCGCGCAATTCCTCGATCGTGGCTCCTGTCAGGGCGATATCGGCGATGACCGCCTCGTCGACGGGTCCGAGTACCGAAATGATGTCGTCGCGTGTCATGGTCATGATGTCCTCCGTGGGAGTGCCAGCAGCGCCGGAATGGGGTGTGCGGCTTCGTCGGCAGAATCCGGCAGCAACACAGAATTGGGTCTTGATTTCAAACAGACAACTACCAAATCAAAATCGCCGGTCGCCGAACGGGGCCGGCTATAAGCGCCGGTGCTGGCGCTCTTCGTATCTATGTTGCTCAACGGAGGATGTAGCTATGAGAACCGCATTCGACTTTTCCCCACTCTATCGGTCGAGCATCGGTTTCGACCGGGTCTTCGACCTGCTCGAGAATGCGAGCCGGTCGACAAGCGTCGACAATTGGCCGCCCTATGACATCGCCAAGACCGGCGACGACGCCTACCGCATCACCATGGCTGTGGCAGGTTTCAGCCAAGACGAGTTGAGCGTCATACATGAGCCCAATATGCTTGTCGTCGCTGGCGAAAGATCAGCAGAGGATAATGGCGATTACTTGCATCGCGGCATCGCGGCCCGACCGTTCGAGCGCCGCTTCGAATTGGCTGACCATGTGAAGGTGACCGGCGCCGGCCTCGCCAACGGCTTGCTGACCATTGATCTAAAGCGCCAGATTCCCGAAGAGATGAAGCCGCGCCGGATTGAGATCGGCAGCGGCGGGACAGAGCGCACGATCGAATCCAGGACTGCTAGCCAGGCGACCAAAAAGCAGGCCGCCTGAGACTGGTCCACTTTAAGCTCACAGCCGGATGAGTACGTCCGGTTCTGAGGCGACTTGGAGGAGACCAAGATAAAGAGAGGAGAAAAACAATGAGCGTACGTGATCTCATTCCGTTTGGCCGCGAACGCGGCCAGGTTCCCAGCGTGTTTCGCGATGGCGAACGTGATCCGTTCCTGTCGTTGCACCGTGAAGTGAACCGACTGTTCGACGACGTCTTCCGAGGTTTCGGTTCCGGACTGCCGTCGTTGCCGGCATTCTCCTCGGACGGCGGGCGCTGGCCGAGCGTCGAGATCTCCGATGGCGAGAAGGAGATCCGTGTCACGGCCGAGGTGCCCGGCATGGAGGAAAAGGACATCGAGGTTCTGCTCGATGATGGCGTGCTCGCGTTGAAAGGTGAGAAGCGCTCCGAAACGGAGGACAAGGACCGACAGTTCTCCGAGCGGTTTTACGGCCGCTTCGAGCGCCGTATTCCACTCGGCTATGAGATAGACGAGGACAAGGTCGATGCTCGTTTCAACAACGGCGTCCTCACAATCACGCTACCGAAGACCGAGCAGGCGCGATCACAGGCAAAACGCATCGCGATCAAAGGCAAGAGCTGACGTTCGGCAGCCGGAGGTGGTCAACCTGCCTCCGGCGCGCAGCATACCGACGGGAAGAAATCGATCCGTCGGGCGTGCCGTTATAGGCCCGAAGATGTTCGGTCGGCGGTCAGCGGCGTGACACTTCGGCTTTTCTGGTGTCCAAGCTGGCGCGGAAATTCGCCGCCTGCTGCCGGCATCCGCGGTCGGCTGCTTGGCGAGGAACATTTCGCGCTCCAACGGGTTTGCGGGCATATGCCGTATCGTTCCAAGCGAAAGGGTGTGACATGATGCTTCGCGAGCTAATGAAGCAGGTCGAGAATTTACCGCCCGAAACACTGGTCTGCACCGCCGAAGTAGATGAAGTCTTCGGCGTGAATCCTGCTGGCGTGGAGGTCGTCAACAACGCTCGAATCGGCAGCCGGAAGTCTGATGGCACCGAGGCGGTGCAACTGGACGGCGGGAGCGACAAGGTAATCGTCATCCGCTGGTGAGGCGTTCAGGGTCAACGGCACCAGAAGGGCCGAACTCTGCAAGAGGTCGGGCGCAGCGGTATTTCGGCGTCCGAAAATGTCCAAGGCCAACTCGAGCACGCTCTTCGAAGCTGACGTTCAGGCGAGGATCATGCCCGCGCCAGGGATTACCGTTCTGCGATCGCGGAGGATGCCGCAATGGCTCGGAAACCGAAAATTACCACCGGCCTGAATGATCGGCCGCGCGACGAAACCATCGCCCAGTCCGGCGAAGGTTTGCCTGACGACAGCAGCAAGGCGCTTGAGTTCGATGAGAGATCTGTCGATCGGCTAAGAAACTCGCTTCAGGGCGAATCCCATCACTCCCAGGAGACGCAAGGCAATCCGGACGAAGTTTCGCCAGGCACGCCGGGTGCCGGCGAGAACGTTTGCCGCCGCTGCTCGGGGACCGGCAAGGTCGACGGCGCACCCTGTCCCGAATGCGGAGGAACCGGAAAGGTGATGACGCCGATAGGTGGCGGCTAAGATGCGGCAGTTCCCTGCGGACCTGGACGGCCTCCATTCGAAGCGCCGGGCAATTTCCGCGCTTCAACGCTCCAGCTAATGCCGCACGCCGCCGGTTTGCGTGTGCTGCCCGCCGGGGCGTGAGATGGCGGCCAAGGTATCGCCGGTGCCACCGCTGCCGTCCGCGAATGCGAGATCGCCCAGCGAGACGATGCCCACGAGCCGCTTGTTCCGATTCACCACGGGAATGCGACGGATCTGCTGATCGCCGAGATTCCGGCATACGTCATCAGTGTCTTCGTCGTCGAAACAGTATTTCACGTCATTCGTCATGACGTCGCCGACCTTGGTGTCGGGGCCCTTGCCCTGCGCCACCGCACGGATCGCGATATCACGATCGGTCAGCATGCCGACGAGCCGGTCATTGTCGCCGACCGGAACCAGACCGGCGTCTATTTCAGCCATGATGCGGGCTGCCTCCTGGATGGTCTCGTTCGGATTGGCGACGCGGACGTCGCGCGTCATCACTTCGCTCACTTTCATTTCCAGCTCCTGTCGATTGGCGGACCAGATGCAGACATCGGTCCTGGCCCCCAACTCGTGCGGAGCCTCGATGTTCCGCCCTAGGCAACGATGAGCCGGAATAGGTTTTCCGACATTCCCCGGGTGGGGTATTCAACATCGATCGGGAACACTCCTTGCGTTCGGGGGTTTGGCTCGACAGCGACGGGATTCCGGAGACGCGGACCGAGCGATGCCAATACCGCGCGATATGGATTTGGTGCTTCAACACCTGCCCCTCAGGATAGGCGCCTATGTGCCCGATGACCTCCTGGAGGACTGGTTCGCGCCGCGCACCGGAATGAACCCACCGTCCGGCGTGGCGCTCGCCGCCGCGGCGTCCTATGGCCGTCGCTTCGAATGCGAGTTCAAGCACTATCCCGAGCGGAAAGAAGGAGTGTTCTGGAAATGGGTGCCGGCAATATGAACAAGCAGCCGCTCGAGATGAACAAGCAGCCGCTCGAGGCGAAGGCGATCACCGGCGTGATCGAGGAACTCGAAAGGCAAGCCGCCGAGGACCCGTCGAAGCTCAAGGTTCGAAGAGACGGCGAGAGAATAGTCGTCGACGGCGAGATCGACGTTGACGCAATCGTCATGGTGGTGGTCGGCTCCATGGCAGGAGGTCCGTAGCACCAAGATGACGCGAACGGCCAGCGATCGCCTCGTGATGGCGTGATGTTGTGATCGGCTCCAACCGGAGCACCTCGGTCGCAGATTACCGAATCGGCGCGGAACAATTGGCTTTCGCACCCGTTGGCAACGGCCGCTCAAAATTTGCAGGGAGATTGTCATGAGCGCCACAGGATTGGACGTCTTCGACAAGACGCTACAGACAACGCACATTTGGCTCGATGAAATCATGGCTGAGATGGGTCCCGATCGACAGATGGCCTGGCATATTCTCGGCACGGTGCTGCGCACGGTGAGGGATCGCCTGCCGCCGGACCTTGCCGCCCATCTCGGCTCGCAATTGCCGCTCCTCGTGCGGGGCATCTATTTCGACCAGTACAGACCGTCGGCAGCACCCGACCGGACCAGGTCGCCCGACGAGTTCCTTGCCAGGATCAAGGACCAGTTGGAATCCGTTCGCCCGGTCGACGCCGGCGACGCTCTCAGGGTCGTCAGCGATGTTCTGGATCGTCATGTCGATGCCGGGCAGATGGCGAAGGTCTGGGAGGCGCTGCCCGAGGAAATCAGGCGCGTGGCGGAACCGCAGCAGGTTTGATCGCAAGCGTTCAGCTTGCGAGGCGCCTCGGATGATCTCGCTGAATCGCGAGTTGCTTGATCGCCGCCCGCCGGCACTGGTTCGATGTGGAGCAGAAATTCGAATCTCACTGCCTGGCTTCAAGAAACTTTCCGGGAAGCCTGGACGTGCAGGCCATCACCCAGGTGATCGCCTCGCGATCGTACTCGTCGCCGGAGCGCCATTTTTCGAAGAAGGCATTGAGGCGCGACACGCGTTCGGGCCAAAGGTTCGCGGCCTGGAGACCCAATGAGACGCCGTAATTGGTGAAAGCGAACTTCGTGTCGCGCAGCCACGGTGCGCGGCAGAAATACCCAGGCGGTTCGATCCACATCCCATCAAGCGCAACGACTGCGCGCCTGGCCTGCTCGATGGCCCAGGGTTCCTCAGGAAAGAAATGAGCGAGCCACAGCATCATGCCGAGACCGAGATCCTGATCGATGTCCAACCCACGCCAGTCTCTTTCGATCAGGTCCCGCATCTCGGCGATCTCTTGCGCCAGCGCATCCGGATCGAGCACGTTATAGGCGACATAGCCGTCATAGGCGTCCATGGACCCTAATCCGAAACCAGGGTAAGGGCCGCTCAGGTCCTCTTGCATCTTCCAGATCACGCCGCGGCCGGGCAGCACGAAGGCGGAGTGGACGTCGCGCGCCAATGCCACGCCGCGGTCCTTGTATTCGGGCTTCACTTCGCCAAGCCGGGCGAGAGCGAACATCCACATCGCCAGATAGTGGAAGTACTGGCCGTCGCGATCCTCGGCCTCGCCGATGCGGAGCCCTCGTGGCCGGCCAAGGACGCGCTCTACGTCCGCCACCAATTTCTCCGCCTGACCGATCCATCGATCCTCACCAAGCTCGTCATACAATGACAGGTAGAGAACGACCCCGAAAGCATCGGTCCATAGATATCGCAGTCCGTTCGGCCAGATGCGTTCGGCGCGCATCCAATCGAGCTTCGCAAGCACATAGTCGACTTCATGCAGCGCCATTTCCAAACTCCGACTTCATACTTCGCCCTGCAGATCCGGACACGGCCCTCCTGAAGCTGGCTTTGCTTAGCGGGTCACCTTTTATAGGACCGCCGGGGCAAGCGGCTTTCGCGCCGGGCCATGGATGACGGAACCATCGGCGGCGAATACCGAGCCATGGCAGGGGCAGTCCCAGGTCATATCCGCATTGTTCCAGGTCACGGTGCAGCCCTTATGGGTGCATGTCGCTGAAACGCAGTGCAACTGGCCCTCGGCGTCTCTCCAGGCCGCGATCTTTTCGTCTCCCTTGATGATGACGCCGCCTCCAAACGGCGCAATCGCCTCGACATTGTCCACGACGGACTGGCTGTCGCCGTTTCGGTGAAAATTCTTCGGATATGGCCGCGCAGGATCATACAGGCCGGTCCAGCGGCCGGATCGACCACAAATCAGATCGGCGATCATCATTCCCGCGGCGGTTCCGTTGCTGATGCCCCAGGCGTTGAAACCGCTGGCAATATGGAAACCGGGCGCATTCTCCGGATCGGGCATGCCGACATAGGCCACGCGGTCGGCCGTGTCGTAGTCCTCGTTGCACCAGTGCCAGGCAACGTGCCCGACCGGCAGATTCTCTCTTGCCCATTTGTCGAGCTCGGCGAAGCGGGCGGCCACGTTCCCATCCTGGCCCGTGTTGAATTTCGGCCCGAGGACGATGAGCACCGGCCCCTCCGGATCGCGGCCCGTGCGAATCGAATGAGTGGGATCGTCGATGCCGATGAACATGCCGTCGATGGCGACAGCGTCATCGATGCGGAAGGCCATTGCCGAATGGCAGCGCGGCTGGGTCCGGTTAGCCATTCCAACCGGACTCTTGACTGGCATGTTGGTGGCCACCACCACATTTTCCGCATGGATCGTGCCGCCGTCTGTGACGACGCGCCAGCGGCTCGCCTCATCGATCAGCCGCGCACGGCTGTTCTCGAAAATCCGCCCGCCCAGGGCCCACACCGCTTCGGCCAGACCGGCAAGATACATGGCCGGATTGAACTGCGCCTGGTCTGGAAAAAGAAGCGCACCGACCGTCCGGAAAGGGAGCGGAGCGCGGTCAAGAACCTCCGCTTCAAGCCCGACCTGACGCGCCGCATCCGCTTCCGCCTCGATCTCGGAGCGCCTCGCAGCCTCCGTTGCGTAGGTGTACGCGTGCTTGCTCTCGAGGTCGCACTCGATAGCATGTTGCCGGACCCAATCATGGATCTGCTTGGCGCCTGCGGAGTTGGCCTCGGCATAGGCGCGGGCTGCTTCGAGGCCGAGCGTATCGATCAGATGCCGATAGATCAGGGCGTGCTGGGTCGTGATCTTGGCTGTCGAACGGCCCGTCACCTGGCCGCCTATTCGCAGCCCTTCGACGACGACGACCGAACGACCCGATTCGCACAGCCGAAGCGCGGCCGTGAGGCCAACTATTCCTCCGCCGACAATGACGGTTTCGGTGTGGATCGAGCCGGCAAATTGCGGGAAAGCCCGCGACCCAGCACCCGCTGTCCAACAGCTCCCAGGCTTCCCCGGCAAGCGCAAGCTCAAATGCTGTGTCGTGCGATCCGTATCCATACGCCGGTTCCTGAGGGCGAACGCTCCTGCATCGATTTGGTTTCGCGGCGAGGCCGGGAAATATGTCTCGTTACAAGTGGTCCCGGTCTGCGATTGTGCCTCCGCCGCGAAAGCGGTGGCCGTCTGGGCTAGGCCGTCAAACGCTAAAGGCCGTTAAACGCTGGAGAGAGACGCGAGTGAAAGCAGGGGCTGGTTTCCCCCGGCGGCCTCCTCTTCGCGCCGACACGCGTTTGCCTGCTTCGCGACAAGCCCGCCGGCACGCGGTGCGACAAGGAACCTCGTCGGAGGCCCACGGTTTATCGGAGATGATACGTCTTCAAATCGGCCTCGCCCGATGACACTGCTTGTCCAACCCCGCCTGGTGAACGACGTTTACTCGGATGCCGGCTTGCTGCTCGACTTCCGCTTTGGCGGCAGGGCGATCCTGTTCGATCTCGGTGATCTGTCGGCGTTGTCGCCGCGGGAAATCCTCCGCATCACGCACGTTTTCGTATCGCACATGCACATGGATCATTTCGTCGGCTTCGATCATCTGCTGCGGCTTTCCCTCTATAGAGACAAGCAACTGAACATAGTCGGTCCGCCCGGACTTGGGAATGCCGTCGAAGCCAAGCTGCGAGCCTACACCTGGAACCTTCTGGACGAGCAATCGCAGGACTTCTCGATCGTCGCCTCGGACTGGGGAGATGATGAATTTGTCGCCCGCAGCCTGTTTCGGGCACGAGAGGCCTTCGCGCGCCGCCCCCAGCCCTTGGAAGGTGACAAGCTGCCCCTCGATGAGGCGGAATTCCACATAGAGGCGGCAACGCTCGACCACGGCATTCCCTGCCTTGCCTTCGCCTTTCAGGAGAAGGTCCGGACCAATGTGCACAAGGCACGGCTCGATGAGCTCGGCCTGCCCGTCGGTCCATGGCTGAACGAAGCGAAGCGGGCGGCGAGAACCGGAGGCGATGCCGCCACTGAATTCACGCCTGCCGCCGGGAAGCAAATTTCATTGCGCAAGCTGTTGGACGCCGGCGCCTTGAGACGCGCGCCGGGTCAGCGGATCGCCTATGCGACCGATCTTGCCTATCATGCCGAAAACGTCGCCCGCCTTTGCCGACTTGCGCGGGGCGCCGACCAGCTCTTCATCGAGGGTGGATTTCTGGAAGACGATCTGCGGCTCGCCTCGTCAAGGAAGCACCTGACGGCCCGCCAAGCCGGCGAGATCGCGCGCTCCGCCGGCGTCCGCACGGCCTTCCCGATGCATTTCTCGCCGCGTTACCTCGGGCGGGAAACCGAATTGCGCGAGCAATTCGAGCGAAGTTTCGGCGGCCTGCCGGTGGTCGCGGCGTAGCAGCACGACAGCCCATGGCATCGACCTCGCCAGAACCGGTTTCGCTTTCTTCAAGCTCAGGCCGCCTGCGTGACTACGGTGTAACGCGTAATCGGGCCTTCTTCAGGATCGTATCCTTGGAAATGCAGATCCGCATTTGCCGGCGGACGACCAGCCTCGCCAAATGCCTTGACAGCGGATACCCGGACAAGTTGGAGGCCGGCATCCCGCTTCATCGCGTTCATTGCCGCCAGTTCGGCCGTGCTGCCGCCGCCAATCCGCCAGCCGGCTTCGAGCACGCCCGAGCGCCAGGTGCCCGATGAATCGATGCCTTGGCCAACATCATAGTTGCGCCGCGAGGCAAAGAACCCGGGACAGCTACGCATTGCAGCGTCATAGGCCCTCGCCTGCGCCACGGCCAAACGCAGCTCACTAGGAAGTTGCAAGGCTTCGAACGCCTCCCATTCGCCGCGCATCACGACGAGATCGGATCCCCCATAGACGGGTTCTCCCGCATTGTCCGTCGTCATCCTCTGAGTGCCGTAGTACGCAACTGCAATTTCATCGATTGTCGCCACGCCGATGCTCAGCGTCGTGATGTCGTGAAGGTCAGCTTCAAGTACTAGCCCGCACTCCTGCATATCGCTGGAGCGATATTGCTCAAGAAAGCCTGCGACGTCCGCGACTGTGCGTACAACGTGCTGGTCCCGCCCCCGCGAGGAGAGCGGTGGCTTGAGCCGGACCGCCCCGAACTTCAACAGCCGTTCCGCTGCTTGCAAGGCATCGCGTCGAGAAAACGCGCTGTAGCCGGGCAGCACTGCCGCGTTGACGGCGCGGCCGAAGCCGTGCGGCCAACCCGCCGGCTGCTCGGCCGATGCGTCCACCAATTCGTGAGTGAGTGCCTTGGTGGTTGCGAACCGCCAGGGGACTACACCCCCGAAGAGGTCTCTCGGTCCCTTGATGCCCAGTCGGTCCGCATGCGCGGCGACCAGGCAATCGTCCGGCACGAAATATGAGCATGCGCCATTCCCGCCGCTGTTGCTGAAACCATCCTGGAAAGCAAATCCCTTGAGGTCGGCAATCGCGCGCGCGACAGCCGTGATTGCCGCCCTTTCGTGAACGTAGAGGGGCTCGCAATCCGGTGCCGAGCATGCGATCACCACGCCTCTGGCTTCGCCTGGCGGTATCGTTTGGTTTTCGGTCATGCCGTACCCAATTTCCTGCTTCATCCGCGTCAGCGGCGATCTGCCGGACTCAGCGGATCGCGCCGCCCAGACCGGGAAACGCAAAGGCCGAAGAAAAGGTTCAGGCTGACTTGACCTGCTCGCGCTGGACTGTGGGGCGGCGTGCGCGGCCGGCGGGTCGGTGCCGTGGAGCAGATTTCACAACGGCTGATCGCGCTTCTACCGGGGTCGGCACATCAGAGCGCACGGGGCTTTCGCGCGAGCCGCTTATCCGATCCGCATCTCGGAGATTTCTACCAAATATTCCGGCCCGTTCGGATATGGAACCTTTATGCCGGGGCAGCGTTGGGTGGCGTCGAAGGGCAGCCAATGGCGAACGAACCAACAGAAATTGTACCGGAAGGGCTTGGGGGCGCTCAAGCTCGCGCCGGCATCGTGCTTTTGGTAGAGGACGATCTCTTCATCCGCATGGATGTAGGCGATCAGCTACGGGAAGCCGGCTGGACGGTTTACGAGGCCGGGACGGCGGACGAGGCCGTGGAGCTTCTCCAGACCCCCATGCTGATCGACTTGGTGCTGACCGACATCGAAATGCCCGGCAAGCTCGACGGCCTGGGATTGGCTGATTACATTCGTCGCGAGAGGCCGACGATCAAAGTGGCGGCGATGTCCGGGCGCTACGCCCCAACCTATGAGGATCAGCATCTTTTCGACCGCTTCTTCTCGAAACCCGCTTTCATGCTGGCCTCCGATTTACAGGCTCTGATGAACGGAACTCAGCCGGCAGTCGATAAAGCGGCAGCCCGCTGACGACACGGCAAAGATTGCCGCGGGAGAAATTGGTCGAGATCGATCCGCAGCGCCTCCGACCAGCATATCGCCAGGATTTGACACCCAAGGAGATGGAGCACGCTCGTCCAGGCATCGTTCCCACGAGAGGCGCACCGGCACCTCTTGTTTCACCAAGCCCGCACTTCTTTCCCTGCTGTCTCGGCCGTGCTCAGCAACACGCAGGAGATCCATTCGGTGATGAGTGCACCGCAGACTTTGCAAGACAGCGACTCAGCCCGAATCGTACTCACGGGAGCGCTGGTGGCTTCGATTCCGACCGTCCACGCGGTCGCCTGCGTCTTCCCAACGTATGGAGCCGGCCGATTTTCGCCCGGCTCCATCGATAATTTGAACGGTCGCTAAGCCGGCAAGGCGCCCGACTTTTTCGCGGTCCAGGTGGCGATAAAATCCATCAGGCCGGGGTTGAGGCAATCATAGGGCTCCAGCCCGATCTGCTTCAGCTGCGAACGAATGCCGTCCATGCGGCTCGGGTCGACACCGGATTCGATAATCGACGAGACGAAGGCGGTGAAGCCGGGGGGCGACCAGCCGTCCTCGACGAAACGCTCGGGATGGATGAAGGACAGGCCCTTGAACGCATGGTCGCGTTCGACCGGTCCGTGCATGTGGACGCCACAGCCGGTGCAGGCATGACGCTGGATCAGCGCGCTGGGATCGACCACTTTGAGCTTGTCGCCATTCTCGACAACGGTGACATCGCCGGTGCCGGCCACGGCAACCACCGAGAATATCGCGCCCTCCGGCTTCCAGCATTTGGTGCAGCCGCAGGCATGGTTGTGGGCGATCTGGCCCTTGACCCGAACCTTGACCGGATTGCTGGTGCAGGCGCAGACCAGCGTGCCGCCGGCAAAGCTCGCGCTTTCCCTGGGCAAGCCATTGTCGATCTTAGGATGCAGTTTCTCCGCCATTTCATTCCTCCCATGTTGTGAACCACAGAGGTCGCAGGCCTGCTGGTCGGCGGCGTGTGGCTTTCCTCAGTAAACGACGACGCTTCGGATCGACTTGCCCTCATGCATGAGGTCGAAGCCCTTGTTGATGTCCTCGAGCTTGAGCGTGTGGGTGATCATCGGGTCGATCTGGATCTTGCCGT
>NZ_JAMYTH010000066.1:0-16848 GCF_040322415.1 Mesorhizobium sp. M0152 | reverse complement strand
GGGGCGCTAAGCATCGCGGGGTCCCCGCACTATTAATCAGCGCCAGATTTGCCACTTCTCCGCCTCGGGCTTCGCCCGAGCCACCTCTCCCCCGCTTTGCGGGGGCGAGGAACTGGGCGCGAACATGACCACCTTCACCCCCACCACATCAGACGAAGTCCTCTCCACAATCGCCTGGGCGGTTGCGGAAGGCTCGCCGCTGGAAACCCTTGGCCATGGTTCCAAGCGCGGCATAGGCCGTCCGCTGCAGACCGAACACACGCTCGACCTTTCGAAACTCACCGGCGTGACGCTCTATGAGCCCGCCGAACTGGTTCTGTCGGCGAAGGCCGGCACGCCGCTTGCCGACATCGAAAAGCTGCTGGCGGAAAACGGCCAGCAACTCGCCTTCGAACCGATGGACTACGGTCCGCTGCTCGGCGGCGAGCCGGGCAAAGGCACGATCGGCGGCGTGCTCGCCGCCAACCTTTCCGGTCCGCGCAGGCTGAAGGCGGGTGCTGCGCGCGACCATGTTCTGGGTATCAATGTCGTGTCCGGGCGGGGCGAGGCCTTCAAGTCCGGCGGCCGTGTGGTCAAGAATGTGACCGGTTATGATCTGTCGAAACTGATGGCCAACAGCTGGGGCACGCTGGCCGTGTTCACCGACGTCACGTTCAAGGTGCTGCCCGCGGCCGAGACCGAAGTCACGCTCGCCATCCGTGGCCTGCTCGACGATGCGGCCGCCGGCGCCATGGCGCTGGCGCTCGGCTCCAGCGCGGAAGTGTCGAGCGCCGCCCATCTGCCGGAGCGGATCGCCGCGCGCGTCGCCGGCGGCGCGCTCGGCGGCGATGCCGCCACGCTGCTGCGCGTCGAAGGTTTTGGCCCGTCCGTCGCCTATCGCGTCGCCGCGTTGAAAACGCTGCTCGGCAATGCCGGGCCGCTGGAGGAGATTTCCGGCGCGGCATCACGGATAATCTGGCGTGATATCCGCGATTGCAGGCCTTTCGCCGACGGCAGTCAAAAACCGGTCTGGCGCGTCTCGATGACGCCGGGAGAGAGCCATCAGATGGTCCTGACCCTGCGCATGCAGGCTGCGGTCAGCGCCTTCTATGACTGGCAGGGCGGGCTGGTGTGGTTGCGCATGGAGGAGGGTGATCCGGAAGCCGCTTTGCTGCGTGGGCTGCTGCGCAAACATGGCGGCGGCCATGCGACGCTGGTGCGCGCCGCACCCTCCCATCGCGCCGCCCTGCCGGTATTCGAGCCGCAGGCTTCGGCGCAGGCAGCGCTCAGCCAGCGCCTGAAGCAGGAATTCGACCCCAGGAACATCCTCAATCCCGGCCGCATGGCCTAGGACTAGAACGAGATGCAGACCAACTTCTCTCTTGCCCAGCTTGCCGACCCGCATGTCGCGGAATCGGAGAAGATCCTGCGCAAATGCGTGCATTGCGGTTTCTGCACCGCCACCTGCCCGACCTATGTGACATTGGGCAACGAGCTCGATTCGCCGCGCGGCCGCATCTACCTGATCAAGGACATGCTGGAGAACGGCCGTCCGGCCGACAAGGAGATCGTCACCCACATCGACCGCTGCCTGTCCTGCCTCGCCTGCATGACCACCTGCCCGTCGGGCGTCAATTACATGCATCTGGTCGACCATGCCCGCGCCCATATCCAGCAGACCTACAAGCGGCCGTTGTTCGACCGCCTGACCCGCGCCATGCTGGCCTTCGTGCTGCCTTATCCCCGGCGCTTCCGCGCCGCGCTCAAACTGGCCAAGCTGGGCAAGCCATTCATCGGCTTGTTCGAAAAGTTCCCGGCGCTGAAGCCGCTCGGCGCGATGCTCAAACTCGCCCCGGCGTCGATCCCTACCGCCTCGCCATTGGCCGCGCCGGGAATCCACGCCGGGCAGGGGGCAAAAAAGGGCCGCGTCGCCATCCTCACCGGCTGCGCGCAATCCGTGCTTGATCCCGCCATCAACGACACGACGATCTCGCTGCTGACCCGGCTCGGCGTCGAGGTCGTGGTGCCGCAAGGAGAGGGCTGCTGCGGCGCGCTCGTCCATCACATGGGGCGGGAGCAAGCCGCCCTTGCTTCGGCAAGACAAAATGTCGATGCCTGGACCCGCGCCATCGAAGATGGTGGGATCGATGCCATCATCATCACCGCGTCCGGCTGCGGCACCACCATCAAGGATTATGGTTTCATGCTGCGGCTCGATCCGGCCTATGCCGACAAGGCTGCACGTGTTTCCGCTCTGGCCAAGGACATTACGGAATACCTGACCGCCATCGACCTGCCCGAACCGGTGCGCAAGCCGGGCACGGTCGTCGCCTATCACTCCGCCTGCTCGATGCAGCACGGCCAGAAGATCACCCGCCAGCCGAAGGAACTGCTAGCCAGGGCCGGCTTCATCGTGCGCGAGCCGCGCGAGGGCCATCTGTGCTGCGGTTCCGCCGGCACCTACAACATCCTGCAGTCCGACATTTCGGCCAGGCTCCGTGACCGCAAGGTAAGAAACATAGAGGCGACGGGTGCCTCGGTTGTCGCCACCGGCAACATCGGCTGCATAACGCAGATCGCATCCGCCGCGAAGCTGCCGGTGGTGCATACGATAAAGCTGCTTGACTGGGCTTATGGCGGGCGGAAGCCGGAAGGCGTTCGGGAAGAGAGCTTGATCGCCGCGGAATAGGGGCGCCCGTCCCGGCGCTACTCCGCCGCCAGCCTGTCCGCCGTGCCGTATGTCGCCTCGTAAAGCGCGCGCTGGCGGCTGAGCGCCACCATCGTGTTGCGCAGCAGGATCGCCACCGTGATCGGACCGACGCCGCCCGGCACCGGCGTGATCCAGGAGGCGACCTCGCGCACGCTTTCGGTGTCGACGTCGCCGACGATGCGGCTTACCCCATCCGGCCCGATCTCGGAATTGATGCCGATGTCGATGACGGCAGCACCGGGCTTGACCATGTCGGCCTTGATCAGCCGCGGCTTGCCGACAGCGACGAACAGCGCGTCGGCGCGGCGCGCATGCGCTGCAACCGATCGCGTCATATGGTGGCAGACCGTCACCGTCGCGCCTTCGCTCATCAGCAGGAAAGCTATCGGCTTACCGACAATTTCGGAATGGCCGACGATCACGACTTCCAGCCCCTTGAGGTCGAGACCGGTTTCCTTGAGCAGCTCGACCGAGGCGGCCGCCGTGCAGGGCGCGAGGTCGAGCTGGTTGTAGACGATGTTGCCGATCGAAGCCGGATGCATGCCTTCGACGTCCTTGAGCGGATGCACTGCCGCCTGCAAGGTCTTGATCGGGATGTGGGCGGGAACCGGCCGCTGGATGATGATGCCGGTGACGCGCGGATCGGCGTTCAGGCCATGGATCGCCGCTTCCAGTTCGCCTGAGGTGATTGTGGCGGGAAAACGCCGTTCCTCGAAATCGATGCCGGCGAGGTGGGCCTTGGCGCGCTGATTGCGCACGTAGACGTCCACCGCATCGGTGTCGCCGACGGTGATCGAGATCAGCTTGGGCGGGAAACCCTCGGCCTTGGCAATGGCCGCATCTTCGCGCACCGCCGCGATGATGCGCTGGGCAACCGGGCCGCCCCGGAGATAGCGGCTGTCGTCGGACAGGGACATGGGGTGGACTCTTTTCAGCTTGATACCGGCCGACATAGCAAAAGAATATCGGCAATGGCAGCACGAAAGCGAACCGTCATGCCTCTTGCGCGACGTGCCGGCGAAAGAGCGTGTCGCTCAGCTTCAGACACCGATCAAAACGGAAAGGGCAGCGCGGTTTCCCGTGCTGCCCTTCCTGACTGGCCGCATCCCCACACGGCCCGTCCCCCGTTGTCTTCAGGCTGGCCTCGAAAAGCTGGCTGCTTTACCGGCCAAGTGATTCGCAACGCCGAATTATATCACCTCGACAGTGGTTCCGACATTGACCCGTTCATAGAGGTCGACCACGTCCTCGTTGCGCATGCGGATGCAGCCCGACGATACCGCGCCGCCGATCGTCCATGGCTGGTTGGTGCCGTGGATGCGGTATTCGGTCGTGCCGAGATAGAGTGCGCGGGCGCCGAGCGGGTTTTCCATGCCGCCGGCGAGATAGGTCGGCAGATAGCGGCCCTTGGCGGCCTCGCGCTTGATCATCTGCGCCGGCGGGCGCCAGTCCGGCCACTCGCGCTTGTTGGTGATCTTGTGCGTGCCCGACCATTCGAAACCAGGCTTGCCGGTGCCGACGCCATAGCGCCGCGCCTTGCCGTTTTTCTCGATCAGAAAAAGGAAATTCTGCGTCGTGTCGATGACGATCGTGCCCGGCTTCTGCGGGCCGTCATAGGCGACTTCCTGCGGCAGGTAGATCGGATTGATCTGCGCGCGCGTGACCATGCGTTTGGCCGGCGCCTGCACCGCCGCCGTCTGCACCTTGTCGGGCTGCGCCGGCTGAGCGTAGCGCAGGCGCGGCTGTTGCCGCACAGCCTGGCGCCGCACGATGCCCGGCGCCTGGCCAAGCTGCAGCACCCAGGGCGCGGAAAGGTCGGGGCTAACCATCACCGGCGGCCTGTCGGCATAGCGGTCGCCTGCGGTCGAGGGCGTGACGCCGGCGGCAAATATAGCCATGCCGCCGAGCACGGAAAGCAAAACTCTCTTCATCGGGAACGCACCTTGATCGTCGAACATATCGGGTGGAAACATCCTCCCGGTTCAGCGATCATTGGCGTGGAAGCAGCAACCGAAACATGAATCGGAATGCGTAAAATGCGCAACCGTCGGTAAACCTTTTGGTGTGGTTACCGCCGGGTTCAGGAATCTGGTAAAGCCGCGGTAAAACCGGCGCAAAAGCGCGTTAACGAATGGATCTTTGGCTATGGGAAACGAAAACGCCGGCCTGCTTGCTGGTCCCGACGGTGTCGCGCGCTGCTTCTGGCATGGCAATCTGCCCGACTATCTGCACTATCACGACCATGAATGGGGCCGGCCCGTGTCGGATGACCGCAGGCTGTTCGAAAAGATCTGCCTCGAAGGTTTTCAGTCCGGCCTGTCCTGGCTGACCATCCTGCGCAAGCGGGAAAACTTTCGCGAGGCCTTCGCCAATTTCGAATTCGACAAGGTCGCCGCTTTCACCGAAGAGGATGTCGAGCGCCTGCTTGGCAATGCCGGCATCATCCGCCACCGCGGCAAGATCGTCTCGACCATCAACAACGCCAAACGCGCCCGCGAAATGGCCGATGAATTCGGCTCGCTGGCCGCCTGGTTCTGGAAATTCGAACCCGGCAAGGAGGAACGGCCCGAGATCGTCGATATCGCCCATCTGCGCGCCAACCCGACCACGGCAGTCTCGGTCCGGATTTCGAAGGAGCTGAAGAAACGCGGCTGGAGTTTTGTCGGCCCGACCACGGTCTACGCCTTCATGCAGGCCATGGGGCTGGTCAACGACCATCTCGAGGGCTGCGTTTGCCGTCCACAGGTCGAGAACGAACGGAAGGCTTTCAAAAGGCCGAGCTAGCTTCCCACCTTCCCCTCGCGGGAGGCGCCGGGGAGGCAATTTCAGGTGCTGTTGGCGCTGGCCACGTCCTTTGTGCCGTACGCGATGGGAGAAGGACACCTTCATCGATGGCTTCGCCTTGCAGGGTTACCCTTGCTGGTCCTTGTCGCATCGGTTAGGACACGCGCGTTGCGAAAATCGCAACATTGTTGACCTTCAAGCATCACGAAATACCGGGCAAAATCACATGGCCGACAAATCGGAGAAGACGAAAGCGCGGCTGCCGCGCGGTTTTGCCGACCGCAGCGCCGAGGACATCCGCGCCGTCGAGAAGATGATGGCGACGATCCGCTCGGTCTATGAGCTTTACGGCTTCGAACCGGCAGACCAGCCGCTGATCGAATACACCGATGCGCTCGGCAAGTTCCTGCCCGACCAGGACCGGCCGAACGAGGGCGTGTTCTCGTTCCAGGACGACGACGACCAATGGCTGTCGCTGCGCTACGACCTGACCGCGCCGACGGCGCGCTTCGTCGCCGAGAACTACGAGCGCCTGCCCAAGCCATACCGCAGCTACCGCTCCGGCTGGGTGTTCCGCAACGAAAAGCCCGGCCCCGGCCGCTTCCGCCAGTTCATGCAGTTCGACGCCGACACGATCGGCACGCCGGGCGTGGCCGCCGACGCCGAGATGGCGATGATGATGGCCGACGTGATGGAAGCGCTCGGCATCAAGCGCGGCGACTACGTCATCCGCGTCAACAACCGCAAGGTGCTGGACGGCGTGCTGGAGGCAATCGGCCTAGGCGGCGACGAAAATGCCGGTCGAAGGCTGACTGTGCTGCGGGCGATCGACAAGCTGGACAAGCTCGGGCCGGAAGGCGTGAGGTTGCTGCTTGGACCGGGGCGCTGGGATGGCGGCAAGGAAGGCGAAGGCGACTTCGCCAAGGGCGCCGGGTTGAATAACGGGCAGGCCGAGGCAGTGCTGACCGCGACAGCGAAGAATGGACAGGCTGGCCAGGATTCCATGGTTAGTTCAAACGCAGTCTACCAGGAAGGCGCCAGCGAACTTTCTACGATCGAAGCGTTGGTCAGGGCAGCAGGATATGGCGAGGATCGCGTCGCGATGGATCGTTCCGTCGTCCGTGGCCTCGAATATTACACCGGCCCCGTCTTCGAGGCAGAGCTGCTGGCTGAAATTCCCAATGAGGACGGCCAGATCGTGCGCTTTGGCTCGGTCGGCGGCGGCGGCCGCTATGACGGGCTCGTCTCGCGCTTCCGCGGCGAGCCGGTGCCGGCGACCGGTTTCTCCATCGGCGTCTCCAGGCTGATGACGGCGCTGAAGAACCTCGGCAAGCTCGACAGCGCCGACGTGATCGCGCCTGTCGTCGTGCTGGTGATGGACAAGGACACCGAAAGCCTCGGCCGCTATCAGAGAATGGTGGCGGAGCTGCGTGCCGCCGGCATCCGCTCCGAAATGTATCTCGGCGGCGCCGGCATGAAGGCGCAGCTCAAATACGCCGACCGGCGCGGCTGCCCGGTCGCAATCATCCAGGGTGGCGACGAGCGCGCCAAGGGCGAATTGCAGATCAAGGACCTGATCGAAGGCGCGCGCATGTCGGCGGAGATATCAGACAACGCCGAATGGCGCGCCGCCCGCCCGGCACAGGTGACGGTGGCGGAGAGCGACTTGGTGGTGGAGGTCAGGAAGATACTGGCGGCGCAGGCTGAGGAGAGGGCGCGTGGCAAGTAGAGGCCGCGTTCTGTCGCGCCGTAGAGTGCCGGCCTTTGGTCGACCCGCTAGTCCCAAACCAGTGGGTCGTGCGATACGGAGGCTGGCATAATGACCTCGCGCTACCCCGCCATATCAGCCGATATCACCAACCTCTTCGCCACACGCGACACGCACCCGGTCGAGGTCGCCGTTCTGCAGCCGGCGGATCCCTTCCTCGACATGGCCGGCGAGGATTTGCGTCGCCGTATCTTTCTCACCGAAAGCGAGACCGGGCAGACGCTCTGCCTGCGCCCTGAATTTACCATTCCCGTTTGCCTGGACCACATCGCCAGCCAGGCAGGCACGCCGCGCCGTTATTCCTATCTCGGCGAGGTGTTTCGCCAGCGCCGCGAAGGCGGCAACGAGTTTTTCCAGGCCGGCATCGAGGATCTCGGCGATCGCGACACCGCGCAAGCCGATGCCCGTTCGCTGGCCGATGCGCATGCGCTGCTTTCTCTTGTGCTGCCCGACCAGACCTTGGCGATCACGCTCGGCGACCAGACCATTTTCGAGGCGGTGCTCGCAGCCCTTGGCCTGCCGCGTGGCTGGCGCATGCGGCTTGCCCGCGCCTTCGGCTCGGCGCCGATGCTTGAGGCCGCTCTCGCCGATCTCGCCAACCCGCCGCGCAACGGCCAACTCTCCGGCCCGGTCGCAGCGCTCGTCCTCGACGGCGATATCGAGGGTCTTTCCGCCCATATCGCCGGCGGCATGGAAGAGGCCGGCCTGTCGGCATCGGCCGGACGCGCGCCGTCGGACATTGCGCGGCGGCTGATCGAGAAGGCCGAATTGCGCAGCGTGCGGCTGTCCAACGACGCCTTCGCGGCGCTGAAGAATTTTCTTTCGATCGACGTGCCGCTCGATGGCGCGGCCCACGCGCTGGAAGCCTTCGCCGCCGGTGCCGGGTTGTCGCTGGGCGCCGCGCTGGAGAAGTTCGCGTCCCGCGCCGGCGCGATCGAGGCGCATGGCTTGCCGGCTGGAAAAATCCGCTACGATGCCGCCTTCGGCCGTCCGCTCGATTATTACACCGGCGTGGTCTTCGAAATCGCGGCGCAAGGCGGCGACAGGCCGCTGGCCGGCGGCGGCCGGTACGACCGGCTGCTGACGTTGCTTGGCGCCAAGACACCGATCCCCGGCGTCGGCTTTTCCGTCTGGCTCGACCGCATCGAGTCCTTGCGGGAGGCAGCACGATGATCACACTGGCAATCCCGTCGAAAGGTCGCCTCAAGGAACAGGCGCTGGAAATGCTGGCCAAGGCCGGTCTCGCTGTCAGCCTGCCCGGCGACGAACGCTCCTATCGCGCCCGGATCGAAGGCGCCGACGGCATCGACATCGCCTTCCTGTCGGCGTCCGAGATATCGGGCGAGATCGGCCAGGGTGCCGTCGATCTCGGCATCACCGGCGAGGACCTCGTGCGCGAAAACCTCGCTGACTGGGAGGCCCGCGCCGAAATCGTCGCCCGTCTCGGCTTCGGCCATGCCGATGTCGTGGTGGCGGTCCCCGAAATCTGGCTCGACGTCGACACCATGGCCGATCTTGACGACGTCGCCGCCGATTTCCGCCACCGCCATGGCCGGCGGCTGCGCATCGCCACCAAATACTGGCGGCTGACGCAGCAATTCTTCTCGCAGAAACACGGCATCCAGGTCTACCGGATCGTCGAAAGCCTCGGCGCCACCGAAGGCGCGCCGGCGGCGGGGCTCGCCGATGTCATCGTCGACATCACCACCACGGGCTCGACGCTGCGCGCCAACCATCTCAAGGTGCTGGCCGACGGCGTCGTCCTGCGCTCCGAGGCGTGTCTTGTCGCGTCGAAAAAGCCGCGTTCCAAGGCCGACGAGACGATCCTGCGCGACGTCGCGGCGAGGATGGCATCGGTGCCGGGATAGCCCGTCCAGCGTGGTCTCGGCGATTGTCGAATCTGGCAGCAGGCAAATTTTGTTCTTGCTTTGTGCCCGCAGCTATGCTACCAGTTTGGATATGGTGTTGATTTGCGCCACCCGCCCGCCGAGGCGGGTTTTTCGTTTCTGCGTCATTCTCGCGACCCTCGAAGGCTGCGCGGCCCGCCTTCGAAGCCCCGCCATACCTTCGGCGGGATTTCCACCGTCCCGGCAGGCTGATAAGTTCGGATATCGTGGGAGGAGAGAGCGATGCCGGTCAATCTCGACGAGCTGAAGAACGCCACCAATCTGCGCGGGCGCGGAGCGCGCACTGGCGGTGTCTTTGTCGCGCCGGTCGACGGCAGGGCGCATGTCTCGGGTGAGCGCAAGGTGCCGTTGCTCGACAAGACCATTCCCGCACTTTTCTCCGATACGGTCAGCAAATATGGCACCCTCGACGCCGCCGTCTTCGTCGGCCAGGACAAGCGCTTCACCTGGAGCGAGCTGTCGGACACGGTGGATGCGCTGGCCGCCGGGTTCCTGGCGCTCGGCCTGGAGAAGGGGGACCGCGTCGGCATCTGGTCGCCCAACCGCTGGGAATGGCTGGTGACGCAATTCGCCACCGCCCGCATCGGCCTGATCCTGGTCAACATCAATCCTGCCTACCGGCTGACCGAGCTGGAGTATGCGCTGAACAAGGTCGCTTGCCGGGCGCTGGTCACCGCGGCCAGCTTCAAGACCTCGGATTATCTCGGCATGATCGAAACGCTGGCGCCGGAGATCGCCAGGGCGGCGCCCGGCAAGCTCAAGGCACAAAAACTGCCGGCGCTCAGGACCGTCATCCGCATGGGCGAGGAGAATTCGCCCGGCATGTTCAATTTCGCCGATGTGCTGGCCATGGCCGGGCGCGACGAGCATGACAGCCTCGACCGCATTTCCGAGGGACTGAAGCCAAACGATGCCATCAACATCCAGTTCACCTCGGGCACCACCGGAGCGCCCAAAGGCGCGACGCTGACCCACAACAACATCGTCAACAACGGCAATTTCGTCACTTCGGCGATCAGGTTGACGGTCGACGACCGGCTCTGCATTCCCGTGCCGCTCTACCATTGCTTCGGCATGTCGATGGGCACGATGGGCTGCGTCACCAAAGGCGCGACCATGGTCTTTCCTGGCGAGGGCTTCGATCCCGGCGCCACGCTGAAAGCGGTGGCGCAGGAACGCTGCACCGGCCTCTATGGCGTGCCGACCATGTTCGTCGGCCTGCTCGATCATCCGGACTTCGGCACATTCGATCTCTCCAGCCTGCGCACCGGCATCATGGCCGGTTCGCCATGCCCGATCGAGGTGATGAAGAAGGTCGTCTCGCTGATGCACATGTCCGAAGTGACCATCGCCTACGGCATGACCGAGACCAGCCCGGTTTCCTTCCAGAGCGGCGTCGACGACCCGCTGGAAAAACGCGTCTCGACCGTCGGGCGCATCCACCCGCATGTCGAGGTCAAGGCCATCGACGCCGATGGCGCCACCGTCGCCATCGGCATGCCGGGCGAGCTGTGCACGCGCGGCTATTCCGTGATGAAGGGCTATTGGGACGACGACGACAAGACGCGCGAGGCGATCGACAGCGACGGCTGGATGCACACCGGCGACCTCGCCACCATCGACGCCGAGGGCTATTGCAACATCGTCGGCCGGGTCAAGGACATGGTCATTCGCGGCGGCGAGAACGTCTACCCGCGCGAGGTCGAGGAATTCCTCTACCGCCATCCCAAGGTGCGGGAAGTGCAGGTGTTCGGCATTCCCGACGCCAAATATGGCGAGGAGCTCTGCGCCTGGATCGTGCTCAAGCCCGGCCAGATCGCCACCGAACAGGAGATCAAAACCTTCTGCGCCGGCCAGATCGCCCACTACAAGATCCCGCGGCACATCCGCTTCCGCACCGAATTGCCGATGACGGTGACCGGCAAGCCGCAGAAGTTCCTGATGCGCCAGGCGATGGTGGAGGAACTGGGGCTGGTGGTGGAGAGGACGGCTTGAAGCCTCGGGTTGGGCTGCTCGGGACAAGAAAGTTGCCAGTGTCTGGACATTTGTGAAATGTCGCATTTGGTGCCGATTGCAGACCGTCCGCTATTGGGCAGCAGCGGTTAGATTGCTGCCGTTCGGCCGAGATAAGGGATGTCCAGTGCGGCCGTCCCTAATGCCAACTTGGCCGGCGCCACTGCGGAATGCTGTTCAGTTCCCCGGTATCGCCTCTGGCAATGGAATGCGGCGTATCTCCCTACCACGACTGAAGCGGAAGGCCAGAACGATCATCCGATCAAAGCCGCAATGCTTCAAAGTATGTGGCATTCCTAGGCAATTGCAATCGCCCTCACCTCAGCAAGCAAGAGGGGAGAAAGCCCCAGCGCTTCAAGCGGCCGAGTTCGCAGCCACTGCATCGCGCCGGCCGTATCGAGGTCTTTCCGGGCAGACATTTCGTTCAGCTTCATCGCAGTGACGCGTGACAATCCCAGAGAGATGAAGCTGATCATCGTTTTGTCGGATGCGCCGATCTCCAGGTAGAGTGGTAAAGATGGAATGCTGGATACCATGTCCACCAAACCTGCGCTGTCGAATGCGTAGACAAGAAGTGCGCTGTAGCAGCCAAACAGACGGACAGCTTGGAAACGAATATCGCCTTCGATTAAATCCAAGGTGCTTCTGATCGTCGTTCGAACCGGTTTCGAGGCATTTCGCGCTATTTGCTCGTCGATGATCTGAGGGAGCGGCAGGCCAAGCATCCATCGTCGCGCGATCAGGGCATGGAACCGATGCAGATTTTTCGATGTGTCGATACCGAGAATAATCTCGTGGCACAATTCCAGAATATCGGCGTAGGATTGGAACGCTTCGCTCTCCCGGGGATGCGAAGGAATGAGGGTCCGCGCAACATCGGCACCTTGAGCTATTTTTGCGTTCAGCCGATCGTAAAGCCGCTGCTGTTTGTGGGCGGAGATGTTCGGAGTCCGGCGGAGAATCGCTGCCGGGAGAGTCAGTTTATCGCTAGCCGCTGCAAGCGCGGCTTCAACTAGGCCTGACCGGATGTCGGCCGGCGCAACGCCCGCCCGTTCAAATGTCTGATCAAGATCACCGCCTTTGAAATCGGTGTAGAGACGAACGAAGGTCGTCTCTAGATCGGTCTCATCGCTGCGGCTCGTCGTCGGCGCGCCAGAAATCACGGTCATTAACTGGTCGTGATGTTCGTTGAGGCTGCTTTCAATCGCCGGGACAATGACCGAATCTTTGGGGCCGTCGAGCGGCTTCTTCTTCCATTTGTCATAGTCGATGAGAAAGATGTTGCCCTGAAACTCACGCTTGAGCCTGCCCGCGCGACCAGCAAGATTCCAGAAATCAGTCGACTCCAACGCTCTGGTCCGACCTTTCTCCGGAGCGAACATGAAGATATTTTTGGCAGGCAAATTAACACCCTGAAGCAGGGTGCTCGTGCAGACGAGATAATCGACCTCGCCCGACGACACGGCCGCTTCAATTGCTCGTCGGAGCTGGGTCGGAATATTGGAATAGTGAAATGCTACGCCGTGTTTGACGCACTCGACCAATGCGTAGTTGGCGTGCACAGCTTCTTTCGCCAATTCGGATAGAGCGAGGCGTGATTCGGTTGGCTCACGGTCGGACATCAGCTCAGCGAGTTGAAGCGCAACGCTTTCCGCTTCAGCCGCACCATTCGCGTAGACGATATTTGAATGCCCACGTCCAAGCACCGCCGGGATATGGACGAGCTTCTCTGTCCGGCTCGCGACCGTTCGCCCTAGCTGAAGCGTTGCGACTTGTCGCAGCGCTCTCGATCCGTCACCCGCGGTGTGGATCACTAGCTTGCCCTTGGTGGCCGACTCGACGGTCGTAACCAAGAAGTTCTGGGCAACGGTGGGCTCTACGGATGAAAACTCGACCACGTCGGTCAAGCCAAACAAACGACCAAAGATATCTAGATTGCGGATCGCTGGGCTGGCGAAAAGGATTTGTGATGCCGGATTGCGGATCAATAGATCGTCAATGACCCATTGCAGCAGCACGCCGCGTGATCCATCTGCGATCGAATGCGCTTCATCTACGATGATGATGCTGGCGCTGAAGTCGGGATGGGCGCCGAGGGCGAGTTGCACCCTCTCTTGAGTCATTACGTAGATGGCGCGTTCAGCGAGGCTTGTTTCAGCATCCACCGGGACCGTCACGATGTCAGGAATATCTTGGTCCATTCCATGAAACTGGATCGTCAGATCCTCGGCCACCTGGGCGATCAAGGCGCGGGTCGGGACGATGTAGACGACCGACTTTGGCTGCTCATTGTCGAAAAGCGCCGACAGATACCCCTGCAAGACAAAGGATTTTCCGGCGGATGTAGGTGCCGCCAGCGCGATACGACGGCTTTGCTTGAGGTTCAGCCACAGCCTCTGCTGGAAGTCAGTCAAAAGCACCGATTGCCCGTTGATCGTCACCTCATGGGCATCAGCTGATGCAATTTCCTCTGCCGCAAGTACCAGCGGCAACCTCACCCGCGCGGACGCTACGTCGGCGCGAGTGCCGATGGAAGGGAAGTTGCCGAGGCGTGTGAGCACCATGCGTAGGGCTTGGTCCAGAGGGACTTGGCCGGTTCCGAACAATTCATATGCACAAGTCGCTACTCGGAACGCGGCGCGCCGATGATCTGCCGTTCCTGAGCAAGCCAATATGGCCGCAGAACGCATCAATCGCGTAGCGTCAGTGATGTCGGCGTGGCCACCGTCGATGCCGCTGATCTCTTTGGTCAGCCACGCGAGTTCAATGCGATGCGCTGCATCGTGGAATCGGCTATTATCCCAAACCTTGTCGGCCAGCTCTTGCATCATGGCAGCCAACCAATCCGAGCCTGAAAGAGATCGCGAAATTCCTGAACGGCTGGGAATGGAAAGAAGAACAGCTCCACGTCCTGGGAGTCCAGTCCAGCCGTCTTGAGTGCGGCTGAGACCTTCGGAGCCACCGCTGCGAGCTTCTCTTTCGCCAGTGCTCGGAAGGCATCTTCGGCACCCTGATCGCCGGCGGCACTCGCCTTCTGGAACCCGTCAAAATCGAAGCCTATCAGGCAGGTGATGACATCCTTACGTTCGTTGTATTCTTCCTCATGGGGATCCAAGTATCGCAGCAGCGCTGCCTTGCCGTCGGTTCCTAATCCTGTGAAATCGATGTTTCGCTGAACAAGCTGGAGTTCGTGGCCTTGCTCGTCTGGCTCCAAGGATTTTACGATGGATGCTGCGGCAGCGGTGATAGCTGCACCGACATCGCCATACATTTTCGACTCGCCCCAATAGAGGAAGAGCCGCGCGGTCTCCGGACAATAGCGAACATGGACACCGTCCGCACCGTGTACAGGCATCTGCGAATTGGTCTTCAAAGTCATCTTCGCTATGAGTTGCGGTGCACCTAATATCCACTCGGTCAGCAGGTAAAGCAGCAGCTCGCCAGCTTCGCCATTTCGATTTGTCGCTTTGTGAGCCTTGATGAAAAGCTTGGCGGCCGCGTCATTGAGCTGGGTGGTTTTGATCAGAAAGTCTTCAAACGACAGGGTCGATTGAAGCGCCCTTACTGCGTCGATTTCCTTCCGCGTTAGCGTAAATGGCGTCAGGTGAAGCCAGGCCAACTCCACCAGTTCATGGACAGTGGTCTTGCCTTGTCGGAAGGCGGGGAAATGCAACCGCAGGGTGACGCCTGCGCACTCGCACGCCACCTCGTGCTGTAGCTCCCTTATCCTCGGTCCCAGTTTCGAATAGTCACGGCGAAGTGCTGCTAGGACCGTGTCCAAGTCAGGGCTTTCGGCCTGATCTATGCTCTGCTGGCTCAACTTTCCCCCAGTCGATCCCGCTCCGTCGACAGGACTAGAATTAGGAATATCTAATGTAGGTAGAAATTTGCCCTGATATGCCAATCTGAATGGAAAGATGACGAACTTTCCAACACCGTGGGGATGCTTCCCGACGACAAACCGATGTCGACGAATTTCAGTACCGCATTCCCACCCGCCCAAATAGCTGTTTCATTTTAGCAATAGAAAAGCTAGCCATGAGATTGATTTTCATGGTCGAGTGGCTCCGTGCGATTAGCTAATCAGACTAGTGACGCTCGCTCAACTGCAGTGAATGACGAACAGTCCGTTATCCACTGCATCCGCTATTCGACAATCGGTCGCCCTCGGTTCGGATTTGTAGTCGACATCCCTGGACATATGCACGGCATGTGACATCACAGCTAGGATTTTCATAGGAAAACAGACGGGACTAGAATGGGTGAAAACGAGCAAGATTTCGAGATCGACGATGACGTCGTTCGAACGAGCCTATGCGCAGATTGTGCGCGACATCCAAGCGTCAAAAAGGTGATCGCGGCCGACTGTATTAAGGGACGTTGCGCATTTTGCGCACGCGACGACGTCGAAGTTCGAACTCCAGAGAACCGTGACGCTTTGGTGATGCTCCTTCGAGCGCTCATTCGATTCTTCTATGACGAGCACGAATATAATAGCCACTGGGGCGGAGACAGTGTCCTTTCGCTGTTTCAGCGCGAAGACAATCCGATTCTAAAGCCCCCGAGTTCCGGCGCCTATCTGGACGACTTCGATGAATGGCTCCAGTGGCCTGCATATCCGGATTGGGACAAAGGCGTCGCGATCTACGCTGGCCATGACGATGGCGTCCGAGGGATGAACTTTGCGATCTCGCGAACGAATCCGAGCGATTTCGTTGAGCTCCAGCGTCGCCTTCTCACGGAGAACTTTTTCCAGGTCGAGCCGGCTCTGGAGGCCTTGGTAGAGCCATTCCTGGCTGACATCGAAATCCTTCTCCCTGCGGACGAACTTTGGTACCGCGCCCGATTGGGACAAAAAGAGGTATTCCGTCGCTACGACCTAGCCGGATTTCAGTCGAACATCGTGCGACAGCCCTGGCTAGGGACCGACATTGGCGCGCCGCCGCCACTCAAAGCGGGAATCGGGCGCTTGAACCGGGCAGGCGTGTCGGTTCTTTATCTCGCATCAGACGCCAACACCGCCGTAGCCGAAATTCGCCCCCATCCTGGCCATCACGTCTCGATAGGGGGCTTCAAGAGCACGGAGGCGCTTCGGCTAGCGGATTTCAATCCTGAGATCGCGCTCTTTTCGAGCGACGATGCACGTTTGAGCCTCTACGCGATCATTCAGGCATTTGACCGTTTGATGAGCCTGCCCGTCATTCCGGACGAAAGGACGCCATACCTTTCGACTCAGCTCTTGGCCGAGGTTCTGCTGCGTCGCGGTTTCGACGGCGTCCGATATCGCAGCTCTGTCTCCGACGGGAGCAACATCTGCGTATTTTATCCCGCAAAATTCGATTTTGCTCAGGCGCATTCTGAAGTGAGGCGAGTGGAGAGCGTCGCCTACTCAGTGTCGACGGTGCCGTATGTGATCGTTCCTGGTCAAGATGACCTGCCGTACAACAGGCGCATTTAATCGAGACGCAGTCGACGCGGCGTTGCCATCAACTGAGGCTATAGGTGAAATTCCAACCGGAGCTTATGGCGCGATGACGACTCCGACGTGGCCGTCGGCAATGTCTGCTTCTGGGAGATTGCAAAGCTGACTTCAATGGCTGATATTGGGAAGGGTTTCGGGTGCCGTCGGGCGTACGAAAGCCTCTCATGCAGGAACCCGCGGGCCACAGTCGATGTCTATGGGGATT
>NZ_JAMYTH010000065.1:0-17170 GCF_040322415.1 Mesorhizobium sp. M0152 | reverse complement strand
TTCAGAGGCTGGTGGAGGCCAACACTTGCCGAACTTAGAGTTGCCCGTCGAAAAGCCCGCAGCAGTGAGCGGAGGCGGCGAAGTCGCGGCCGGTGAATGCGGCGCTCACATCCCGCGTTGCGTGGTCCTATAGCATCGGATTACGCGGGACCGTTCGGTAGAGAATTAGGCAGGTCTACTGCTGTACGATGATGACCGCGTTGGACCCCATCCTGTGTGGAAACTTCGACAGACCCACCGTGGCCCGCAGATGCATGCCGGTTCGCGCAGTGCCCACGCCAACCGAACATGGCGCCTGCGGGACCCAACCACCGAAAACCGCAACTCCGGCGGCGATATTTTGACTGGCGGCCCGGACGCTCTCACGGCACACTGTGGCATGTGCAATCTCTACAACATTACGACGTCGCAAGAAGCCGTGCGCCAATGGACCCACGCCTTGCGGGATATCCTAGGCAACCTTGAGCCTTCCATTGATATCTACCCCAACCAGTTCGGTCCGGTGGTTCGCAATGCGCCCGACGGTGAGCGCGAGCTTGCCAATCTGCGTTGGGGAATGCCGACGCCAGTTGAGCGGGTCAGAGGCAATGCGGACTCCGGTACCACGAACATACGAAACCCGCAGTACGCTCACTGGCAGCAGTATGTGGGCATTGAACATCGCTGCGTTGTGCCTGTGACGAGCTTCGCGGAGCCCAGCCCCACGCCGAACGACAAGGACCCGCAGACAGGCGGCATTCAGCGAAACTTCTGGTTTGCCCTGAACCACGACCGCCCGCTTTTCTTCTTTGCCGGCTTGTGGACGCGCTGGCACGGAGTTCGCAAGTTCAAGGAAGGCCCCCGCGAGCACGAGATCTACGCATTCATGACCACAAAGCCCAACGCGCTCATTGCCCCGATCCACGAGAAAGCCATGCCGGTGATCCTGAGGACACCCGAGGAGACCGAGACATGGCTGACAGCGCCTTGGTCGGAGGCGAAGCACTTGCAACGCACAGCACCGGATGATGCTCTCATCATTGTTGAGAAGCCCGCCACGCAAATCAAGGTTGAAGTCCCTGGACCGACGCAAGGCTCATTGTTCTAGGAACTGTCATCGCGCCAGATCCCGCGGCGCGCTATGCGGGCTTCGATAAACCCGTGAAATGCGAACCCTGGGCCCTCCGACGCGCTTGGCAGCAGACAGTCCACGTCAAGTTCCGCGCGCTGCATCATCGCATCTACCGACCAATTCCCAACACGGAACGTCGCCCGAGGTTCCGGTCGACAAGGGTGCGTGACGTTGCAGTGATGCACCGGCCCGCAGAGGCCCAGGCCTCAGACGCTTGGCACCGGGTTTGCACCAGGCGACGCGGACTTCTGCTTGACATTTGTTCTGTTTTTGTTCACTATAGGTATGAAGCTTGGGAGCACCCTCATGGCCCACATTGTAACGCTGGACAGCCGCCAGGAAGCGGTCCTCCAAGCAATCGCGGATAAGTTCATTGCCCAGCACAAGGGTGATCCTGTGAAGGCGTTGAAGGAAATGATCGTTCTCAATGGACATCTTCAAGACCGGCTTGACGCGCTGTCAGCACCGCGCAGGGCAACTCGCCAGGAGCACAGACCGTAATGGCCACGACGCACCTTGACGCTGAATCGAGAGCCGAACTGCACTTGGAAGCGGAGAAACTCATCGCCTGCTACGAAAGCCCCATTGAGACCGTGAAGGCGCTCATGGCTTATAACTGCGAAATCGAAACCCAAATCCTCGCTCTTGCACAAAGATATCCGCAACTTGTGGCGGTAAGCTTCGATCCAACGCCGCCTGTGCTGAGATAACTGCGGCGGATATGCGAACGGAACCTGTGCCTCCCGAGGGCTGCGATACTGCCGATGAGTGGAGCGAGACAAGAGAGCGGATTGGTTGCTCGCGGAGCTTGGCAAGGGCTGGCCATTTCGGCGGCAACGGCCCGAGGACGATGTCGCCGACAAGCTGGCCCTATGCGACCCGGAGCAGCTGCCCGACGGCGACCTCTACGAGACGCGCGCATCATCCCCTCTTGCGTGTCGCCTATTGCGAGCCATTCAGGCTGGCCGAAGCGTCCGCCGAAAGAATGGCTCTTTGGCCGCTACGAACCGCCGGCGGGACCACCGCCAGCTTCAGCTGTTTGCGGGATGATGAGGACCGGATCTGCCCATGCATGATCTTATCACTTTCATAGAGATCAACTCGGCCCTGGTAGTGACCAATCCGACGGCCTTTGCCACATTCGCCGTGCTCTTTGGAGGTGGCGGGTTTGCCGTTGGACGCTATTTGCTGAGCGAACGCATCGCCAATCTGGAAAGTCGAATTGCCAGACGCGACGAGGAAATCATCGATCTCAAGGCGAAGCAGAAAGCACCAGAGGTGGGCGCCTCCATGTTGCCGGTATTCGAGATGACCGAGATTTTTCCGCGCCGGCCTGTCGCCTCACACCAGCTCCTGGTTCAACGAGACGACGATCACTGCGTCAGATAGCCAGCTCACCGCAAGGTGACGAAGGCGGCGCCTGGTCATCGGCTATGCCAGTCACATGCGAAGTTCGCTTCCGGCAAGCAGTTGACGGCATTCTGTCGTCGTATGGACCAGCGATCATGTTGATGCCGCTCAGGCCGTTTGCGCTGGACCTGGAAGCCGGAAGTGCGATGGGGCGGGCTGGTGGTCGTGACAAATGGCGCCACACAATGACGTCGCATGCGATCGGCTACAGCGTGATCAGGGCTGTTCGGCGCGGCAATGACGGGCGTACCCGCGGAACCCTTGTCTGCCCTGCCCTATCTGGCCACCATCATCGTACTGGTCCTGATCTCGCGGAACCGCCTGATGCTGACGGCGCATTTCCCAGTCTCGCTTGCCAAGCCCTTCCGACCGCAAACTGAACGGCGGGCCTGTTCCGTGCGGTAAGGTGTGTCGCGCCCGCCTGATGCGTGCGTGATTCAATCTGGCCAGAAGCACCAGTGATCCGAATGTGACTGGGTGCACATCAATGTTTGAAAGACCCGGTTAGCCGGGGGGGCAGTGTGTTGTGTCTTGCTGACAAGGCCGCAACTGCGACCAAAGTCCCGGGGTCCCGCTGCAAAGGTCCGAGGCGTGAAACCATTCATCCCGCTTGCCCATTTGCATTTGTCGACTGTCGATTATCCTGTCCCTTCATCGTCAGTCGAATGAGTGCCCGCCATCTTCCCGCGATGTGGCGGGTACTCGTGGTCAAAGAGAGTTGTATGCGGCTTGGCGAGATCATCGTGAATACCTGCGCGACGCTTCTGTTGATAAGCATCGTTGCAATCGTGTTCCTGCTTTTCGGAGAACCGCTGTGGCCACAACGAACGGCCCGGATGGTGATAATCTTGCCCGTTGATAGGAGCACGACGGCGGCCATCAAGAACACGCATCAGCCGCTGCCCGCCAGCTTTGACGTGAGCATAGTGCCGGCGAGACCGGCTAACCACTGACGGGTGGCTCATCCGTCTACGGCCGGGTAGCACTGAACGCCTGACCGCTGCGACGGCACTCTTAGCCGGATCGAACGGCTGTAGCGGCGGCGCCGGCCGCCGACCAGGCGGTCAGCGCCCATCTACAGGCCGCCGGTCGCGCTCGAAGGCGGCGGCATTGCCGTCGCAGCCGATACGAATGCGACTGTTTTGGATGGGAGTCCAGAACTGCGCTGGCCGGTCATGGCTCCTTGCGGGTCCGCCGGCGAGCTGCAAGCTACCGCTTTCGGCTGAGATCGCGCCACCTTAATGTTCGTTGTTGCTAATATAAAGACGACGTAACGTCAGGTGCCCGCGTCCGGAGGATGCGTACGGGAGGGGATTCCAATGAGAGTGGCCATCGCTTGTGCAGCTGTCGTGTTCGCTGCGACTGGTGTCGCTGTTGCCAAGGAGAAGAAAGTGACAATCAGCGACGCTGCTGTCTTCACCAAACATTCGGCCAAGAAGCCCGTTCCTGAGCTGGACTGCGGTTTGACCGGAACCGTCACATCGCCGGACAGCGGCACAATGCCGGCAAAGCCGCGCCTCGGATACGAGGACGCGAATCCGTGGATCACGCTTGGCTTCTGACTATGCTCCCGCGAGGCCAATCGCGATTCTTCAATCAACAGGGCGTTAAAGGCGTGGTGCCTCTCGGCCAACGGAACGTCTTCACGCCCTAACTGGCTCCTCGAATCCATTTCGAATAGGGGAATTGGCTGTCGGAATCCGCAACGCGACCCCCCGATGCGCTTGCCCACGGTAGCGATGATCGCCACCAAGCACCGCGTCTGCAACGTCGACTTTCAATCCGGATTATGTTGCGCGGGGCCGTTCGGCGATAAAGAGAGTATCGGGGAGAAGCCCAAAACGTTCGCGATCTGCGGCAGGAATACGGTCTGAACTTATTCGGGCGACCGTAAAGCCGGCGTCCTCGATACGCTGCTTGATATCGGGTCCGTAGGCTCGCACGTGATCTGATCCGCCGAAGCGCTCGTCCCTCTCGCTCAGTGACATGGAAGGATCCGATTCGATCGTTTGACGATAGATAAGTGGTACTTGGATCCAGACCCGTCCTCCAGGCTTAAGAGATGACCAAACTTGCCGAAAAACATGCCGATCGTCAGGGACGTGTTCCATGACATGACACAAGAGGACTATGTCGAGATCGCTGGTGCCGGTCATATCCATTAGGTCAATCTGCACGGTATCCGGGCCGTACCGTCCGGGCTCGATATCGCCTTTAATGAGGTTGCCCGCCAGAGCTAGTTTCTTTGAAAGCCCCTTCTCGCTCGGCGCAATCTGGAGAATTCTAAGCGGTCCCGCCGGTAGCCTGATAAGCTTACGGTCGAGAGCACAAATCAAAAACCGCTCACGATCGAGTGCATGACAAAGCGGGCATATAAGCGTGTATCGCCCGAAACGGTAGAAAGCCGCCACACCGCGATCGCAGGCATTGCAGTGATGAGCCTTCCTCGTCGGGAGACGCGTCAGGATGAGAGCTCTCAGCCAATCTTGGTATGAGTCGAGTTTGCGTGTAACCCGCCGCTTTGTCATCCGATCAGCGTAGCTTTGAAAAAGAGACAGGAGTCGGCTGTCTCCAACGTTGTTCCAAGATGGTTTCATCATGTCCCCTGCCAAGGTTTTCCACCCGAGGACCAATAATTAGTATCGGCTATATAATGTCGAGTCAGCGGAGCGGCAGCAGAGTTGCAAAACTCCTGACCGGACCGCGCCTCACAACAACGACGTTCCACAGACCTACGTCTCCCAGCGGCTTCCCTTGCCCGCGCCATCGAGTTACGGAATTGTTGCCTCGACGGCGACCAAGAAATTCCCTTCATCGAGCGCACGCTTTCCCTGCCGGCCTCGCGAACTCCAGGAGAAAGTCCAGCGCTTCGGCCCGTACGCACCACCAGGGATACATTAGTCTTTTCTAATATTGACAATCGCGCGCGCCGCTCCAGAATCGTGCAATGGCCAGCGGAATAAAAGTCGGCGACGAAGTGGCGATCATGGCCACGGTTCTGAAGCGCGTCACAGACGACCGCGTCAGTGTTTCGATTCCAGGCTATAACTTCCCCCACTCTATCGTCGACAGCGCCACGAAGGTGACGAAGGGCCAGCAAATCGAGCTGATCGGCGATATCGTCAGGATCGACGAGGCAAAGGTGACCGTGAGCCTTGGTACCCATGTTACGGTCGATGCCGCCAAGGTGCGCCTGGTGCAGAGGTACGTCCCACCGAAGCCAAAGAAGTCGTTCGTCGACACCCCGGACTGATGTCTCCGGCCAGTCACGCAATTGCAGACTAAAACAAGAGCCTGCCTCGCTTGCGGTGCTGAATGGGGTGCACACGTTCTTCCAAGACCGTCCTCATTTGCTCAATCGATAGGACAGGCTGCTTCATGAACGGCAGGACGCGCTTCGCGCCGATCGCATCCACGGAGTGAAAGGAAGCCTTCCTATCAGGAAGTTTCGGGGATCGTCACGGCTGCTCGCGAGCGCGCGCTATCGCCTGCGAGAGGCGTGAGATAACGCCTCGCCCACCGCTCAACTGCCCGGCACTCCTGCGTTAGCGGAACCTCGGGATCGTACGATCGTTTTTCTCGGGTCAGACGAAGGAGGAATTGTCATGGACTGGAACCGAGTCGAGGGAAACTGGAAGCAAGTCAAAGGTAAGGTCAAGGAACAGTGGGGCAAGCTCACTGATGATGATCTCGACCGTATCGCCGGGAATCGCGATCAGCTCGAAGGCAAAATCCAGGAACGCTACGGCATCGAGAAAGATCGCGTGCGCCAAGATGTCGACGACTGGTATGGTCGGCAAGGCTGGTAGGACGGAGTTGAACTAGTCAAGCAAAAGGGCGGCCGCGGCTGGCGGCTTGCACTGGGTGCCAAAGAGCCCGTGAACCCAGCGCTTGAGCTTTTGTCGATTTTCGCTGATGTGGTGCCGGCAATCTGTCGTTTTCCCGGGCGGTCATCTGTTCACCCAAGCCGCCGATGTAAACGATCATCAAATCAGCTGATTGGCAGTGACGGATTGCCGTAACTGCATTCTGCTTTCGCAGCATGTTGTGTCGGGTCGCCATGCTAGCGTCTCCAATCGGCTCCCTGCTTTGGCTATCGCAAAGGCGCTTTGCTCTGCCGTTCTCCGGCCCGCCGCGCCGATGGAGGTCTCTTTGCCGCGGGAACACTCTGCTGAACCCGACGTTAGTAGATATGCCGGAGACACATCACCTCCTGGGCGTTGCGACCACCGCCAAGATTGGCCGTCACCCAGTCCATCCGATGTGGATTCCTTTCCCAATCGCGTTGCTGGTCTCGGTCTTCCTTTCGGATGTGATGTTCTGGTCGACCGGCAATGCGTTCTGGGCCGAGGCTTCCTTCTGGCTGCTCGGCTTTGCCCTGTTAATGAGCGGCGCTGCCGCGGCGTTGGCCGGCTTTGCCGACTTCCTCGGAAATGCTGCCGTGCGCTCGATAAGCGCGGCATGGCACCACATGATCGGCAATGTCACGGCAGTGGTGCTCGCGCTCGCCAGCTTCCTCTTGCGCCTGAGCGCCGGAGCTGCCGAGGGCGCTTTGCCGTGGGGCCTGGCTCTGTCGACAATCATCGTCCTGCTCCTTCTCTATACCGGCTGGAAGGGCGGAACGCTCGTCTATGAACACAGGGTCGGCGTGCAACCCGAAGAGGGTGAGGACCTCACCTCGCGCCCGAGGCTATCGCGAAAGGCCTGACATTGCCTGGCCCCCATCCAAGGTCTGTCTCGGCGGGGGTCGTTATCCAGCAACCGCCATGAGCACTCGCGGTGCCGACTTTTTATACAAATGGATTTCCGAACATATGCCGGAGGGGCCAGTCGACGACCCGGGCCGGCTTGTGACTGATATGGCAGACAAGGCCCTGCGGGCGGCTGCCGTCGAAGGCATCCCAATTCAGGAGATCGATGAAGAGATCGGTAGCGTCTATGAAGCGATCATTCATGCCGTCGAACATCGCGAAGGCGGTCTCGCCGTAACGACTTTGTGGCCGTTGCCTAAGGCCAGCGAATGGGTCCCGTCGGCTACCGGGCCCGACCAACCACAGACCATCATGCCAGCTGCTTGTTTGGCGCCGTCAGACCGGAACGACACCGTCTGGCCGGGAGTGTAGCTGCCAACCGCATCGCGGTTGAGGCACGTCGTTGTGCGATCAATATAAAAGGCTCGCTAGTCGTCGTTGACATTTGGGTTGAGAGCGAGCGCGAAGATGACGATTTCGGACGCGGCCAGAACCGCCGCCAGCGCGTAGCCGCCAATCGAGGCAGCACGTCCATAGGGTCCCTGGGTTTCAGACCAGGGCAAGATAGCCTCCGATCCACGCCACAGTCATGAAATAACATGCGCTCAGGAAAAGCGCCAAAGTCACGAGATAGGTCAGCTTCGATACCGACAGCAGCTCGGCAATCAACATCATCAGCGGCGCAAGCCCAATGACGTATCTGACCATGGAAGCCAGGTTCGTGATCAGCGGCAGGATGATGCTGATCCCGCAGAAGAGCGCAGCACCATATCGTGCCTTCTGTGGACAGAGACGCCAAACGGCGGTTTGGAATCCCCCTGAAACCCACTTGTCCTGACGGTACATTGCGCCAAGGGCGCACCAAGGCGCATCGCCGGTTGTTAGGCTCTCACCGATGTTTCACTGAGACTCAAGCGCGCACCTCATCCAGATCGGTCCAGCATTGGCCTGGACGAAGCGGCATTCGTATTTAGCCTTTGCCCTCCTCGCCTGTTCCGTGGAAGAAAACTCGGATTTCATCCATGTCGACGTTGCCGTCGCTGTTCTCATCAGCGGCATTGAATATCCGTCCGATGAAATCCTGAACCTCGGTCTGTGAAAGCGCCCCATCGCCGTCGCCGTCTATTATGGCGAATAGTATTCGCATCGGTGCGCCATGCATCATCCCCGCTCCCATGCCGTCGCGGCCACCCATCATCCGCTGCCTCCCAGGCGGACCCATTCTGTAGCCCCGATGCCAGCGGTCGCCAGCACGCTGCTCTGCTCGGGGACCGCGATCCTCCTGCATTCTTTCCCTCATCATCTCGTCCATCATCTGTCGCATCATTTCACGCATGGAATCTTGGGTTTGTCCGGCCGCATCCGGCAACTGTTCGGGGCCATGATCCTGTGCCTTTATCGCGGGCACAGGTGTTCCGCTCGACTGGGCGAGTGCTGGCGAGGCCAAGATAGCCAGCACTGCGGCAACTGCAGCGGTTTTGCTCGGTGAGGTCATTGGGTTCTCCTGTGGATGAATGGCCAGGCCGATCATGTCGGCATCCAAGCAAACCCGCAGCTCACCTCCTGGTTCCTGGCGGCCATCTCAAAGGCTTACCACGCAGCCAAGGCAGTGCTTCTGATATCGAGGTCTTGTTCCGATGGGGCGAAGGCGTCCACACAGTTCCGGATCTCATCCGCAATGGCATGTCGGCGTGACATGCAGCGAGTCCACCGGCTCCATCGACTTTCAAGACGCACACGACTGGTTGTTCCGCACAGATGAGGTCTGCGTCTCGGTCGGCAAATGTCTCAAAAAGTTGAGACGCGCGCAGGCAGAATTGTCGAGCGTCCCTTGCCCTGGCAGAACACCTGGAACGTTAGGTGGCGCGCCGCTCTGGGCGCAGTCAGACAGCGGGCGAAGTCGGGGATATACATCAAGCCCAACTAACTGGCGAACGGTCGAACAGCAGCCAGGGGATGGCCCGCCCTCCGCTCGGCCTTCGCATCGCCATTCTGGCACGCGTTGGGCCGGCAATTACGGATCTCAGAGCGCGGCGCAGGCGAAACGTCATGCCCGGCTGACCGTTCACAACTTAGCGCCGTTTACCTCCACGCGCCGGCGCGGCGCCCCTCTGGTTCGCTCAGTGTCAATGAAGGGTGCCGGGCCGCCGCAACTTTGCGCCGCTGTCCCGGCGTCTTCGTCATGGTTGTTCAGCCAAGAATGACGCCCGCTAGCAGCACCGTGATGAGAAGTGACAGCGGAACCGCCAGGAGACCGTACATCTCAATGGTTTTGGTGTTTGGTCCCTTGTCCATCTTCGTCGCCTCGCTTCGTTGGTGCTGTCATCTTGATCTTAACGGGCGGCCGATGGAAGCGGTTCCGCGACCCGAGGCAGCCAGAGATGCAGTCGGTGCCGTATATTAGCAACACCTTGTTTGAAGCCGCCATAATCTAGGGCCCGTGCCGGCCACCCCGCCGATCTCGGGGGTCGCGGCCGCTCGGGAGATTGGCGAGGTCCCGGAAGCTGGAGGCAGGCCTTACATGTAGTTTTCGACTTGGATATCGGGAAGCGGTGCGGTTCTCGACTCTCGCGATAGATTTTCGACGCCGAATTCGTCGGCTGTACGGCGATCGTCCACGCCTTGGCCAAGGCACCGGTCCGCAGCCCGAGCGTCACAAGAGACGGGGAGCGTCGGGCCAGCGCCGCTTTGACGCGCATTGCCTTCTCCGAACCGGCTTTCAGATTTTGCAGGCTTTCGCCGATGGCGCCGGCGAATTTGCGGCGGTATCCTGGCAGCGAGATCGGGATTTCCAGCTGCGCGTTCTTCAAGACCCGTTCGACCATTGAGCATGCGAACGTCACGCTGCATGCCTTGATGCCTGAAGGTCAATCGGGCGAGAAAGTAGCCGTAGTCGGATCGTTATGGGGCACATCGCTGATGAAGGTCGGCTGGCTGCCCAAGGCATCGACGCGGGACGGCATCTCGGCCGCGCAAGTGTGAGGCAGCAAGTGATGTAGACATTCTAGCAAGTCGACCAATTCAATCCGAAGCGAACTCGGCGAGTTCGTCGGCAGCTTCCTGAATGCCGTGCGCAGCTGCGCGCTCAAGCCAAAGCCGACCGGTCGCCGGGTCGCGCTCCCCAGCGAGCCCGTTGGAGAGATAACGCCCGAGCATGAGTTGGGCTTGGCCATGTCCGCGATCGGCAGCGTCGGCGAACCATTTCTGCGCTGCCGTCTGGTCGATCGGCAGCCCCTGGCCGGCTGCGTACAGCGCTCCAAGCGCAAACATCGCCCCGGCGTGGCCGTCTTCAGCCGCCCGCTCGAACAACTGCACCGCAGCCGCTGGCGAACGCGCACCCCCACGCCCGTTGAGCAGCATCTCGGCAAGTGCCACCTGCGCGTCGCGTACGCCGGCGTCGGCTGCTTCGGCAAACCAGACGCGGGCCTGCTGGGGGTCGGCCGCCACGCCGCGCCCATCCTGAAGCATGCGCGCATACATGTATTGCGCCTCGGCCACCCCTTCGGCGGCGCGCCTCAGCCACTGTGCCGCTTGCTCTTCGTCCTGTCGGACGCCGACCCCCTTGGCGAAGCAGAGCCCGAGGTTGAACGCCGCGATCAGGTTGCCCGATGACGCCGCCGCCTCGAACCATTCGGCAACGCTTGTCGTGTCGTCCGGCTCGCCGGCTCCTCCAAGAACGAGATTGGCTAAGTCGATTTGTGCTTCCTGGTTTCCGCTGTTTGCAGAAGCGCGCAGCCAGCGTGTCCCCTCCTTGACATCCTTGGCCACGCCGTTTCCCGTCAGGTAGAGCGAGGCTATAGCACGAGCCGCGGCTTGGTGACCCGCCTCGGCCGCCCGCAGATACCACGCTGCGGCCTTTACAAAATCCGGAGGCCTGCTCTTCACATATCGATCACCGAGGAGATACGCTGCCTCGATACTCCCCGCCAACGCGGCGCGCCGTACCCAGGCCTCCCCGGCTGCGGCATCGTGCTCGACGAGCCCACCATCGATCAGCGCCAACCCGAGCCGGAACTGGGCCGCGGGAAGGCCTTTCTCTGCGGCGGCCTGATACAGGCTCGTGGCTGCCACGAGGTCTTGCGTTACGCCCAGCCCATGCTCGGTTATGACCGCGAGGAGGTAGGTTGCAGTCGGCAGGCCGGCGTCGGCTGCACGTCGAATCTCTTGAGCGATCCGGCCGCGGTCCGCGAGCCCACCGCGCCGGGCCAGCGAAAGGGCAAAGCCGAGGCATCCTTCGGCGCAGCCGGCTGCGGCGGACTGCTCATACCAGCGATGCGCCGCATCCGCGTTGCGCATTGGTTTGGGACCGCTGGTAAGAATGTAACCGAGGATCGCCCGCCCGGTCGCCGAGCCAGCCTCGGCCGCCTTTGTGGCAAAGTCGAGCGCTGCCGCGAAGTCAGGCTCGCTCGAGGAATCTCGTTCGAACAAACGCTCCGATCCCGGGCCCTTGCCGTCAACCTCCGCCGGCGCCAGCCCGGTCACGTGGAGTGCGGCGAGAAGCGCCTGCGCATCGGCGCTCCCGTGGTTCGCTGCCCGCCGCAGCCAGCGTGCGCCCTCCATGCGGCTCGGCGGCACGCCCGAACCTTCGAGATAGCAACGCGCGACCCGATACTCGGCGTCGGCGATCCCCGCACGCGCGGCAATCGCCATGAGCGGAAAGGCTTCAGCTGGTTTGCCGCCATCAGAGAGATGGATCGCCCGGCGCAAGGCTGCTGCCGGGTTGGCGAGGCCAGTCAGCCGATCCAGAATTGTCATCGATTCCAAGCCCCAGATTCCTCGGTTTTGTCGCATATTGCGCTGGGCCTAAGGCTCCCGCATCGCTTCCTGGCCGATCGGCATCATCGCACCGAGAATGTATTTGAGCACCGTTCTGCGGCCGACCTTGACGTCGGCAGTCACGGGCATGCCGGGGCTGACGGTGAACCCGGCGGGCACGCCGTGGAGGGCAACCTGATCGATGGAAATCTGCGTGCGATAGAACGGTTCGGCGTCCGAGGGCAGCATGGCCAGGGAACTATTCGGGTCGCGCGCTTGCTCCTGCGCCGAGAAGGAATCAGGGCTGACCGCCCGCACGGTGCCGTGGGCCAGGCCATATTGCGAATAGGGGAAGGTGTCGAACTTGATCACCACGGGGTCGCCGACGTGCACGAAGCCGCTGCTCCTGCCGATGATGTTTGTCTCGATCTCGAGCGGCGCGTTCGCCGGCACCAGCGTAATCAAGCGCTCGCCTGACTGCAAAACGGAGCCCACCGAGACCTTCGCCACCGATTGAACGATAGCGTCTGCTTCGCTCTTCAACTCGACCAATTGCTTGCGAAGCTTTGCCTTGTTGAGGAGCTCGCGGGCATCGGACATCCGCGAGCTCGCCTCCGACAGGCCTTGTGAGACTTCCGCTCGCCAGCCTTGAATATAGCCGTCGCGCTCCGCAGCTACTGCTGCCTGCTGGCGCTTGGCGGCTTCAGCGGTCTGTTCGGCGTTGCCGAGCGCTCGGGACATTTCCGCCGAGTTGTCCTCGGCGAGCAGTGTGTTGAGGCGGCTGCCCACCTGCCTTGCTTCGAGCTGCTTGCGCATCTCTTCAATCGAGGCCGCGACTTTGAGCCGCTGGCGGTAACCGTCGGCATCCGATTGGGAACGCGAAATCACCGAACTGAGTTCGTCGCGCTGCCGGTCGAAATTCTCAACCTTGGCGTCATAGACCGCCTTTCGGCGCTCACAGATTGACGCCTGCAAGGTCCAGCTTGGGTCGAGGCCGTCATAATTGAAGGGCTGGCCGTCAGCTTCCGCAGTCAACCGCGCCACTTCGGCTTCAAGCGTCGAAACCTGCATCGCAAGCGCCGAGAGGTCGGCTGAAGCAAAGGTCGCATCGAGGCGAGCAAGCACTTGACCGGCCTGGACGTGCTGTCCTTCGCGAACGTCGATCGACCGCACGATCGCGGTCTCCAGCGGCTGCACGACGATGTTGGGCGATTGTGAGACCACGAGCCCTCTGCTCGTCACGACCTGATCAACCGGTATCAGCCCCGCCAGGGCTATCAAGGCGACGACAAGGCTAGAAATAATCCAGACGATCCCGCGCGCCGCCCGCGGGATGGGTGCGTTGACGACAGCCGTCGACGGCCACTGAAATTCGAGTATGGCCGGCGTCGTCGGATCGCTCGCTTTCATCCGATGCCAGCGAGCCGGACGAGTGGTGAGCGAGGTGCTACTCATGGGCCACAGGACCTCTGGCGAAGCGCGACATCGTCAAACCAAACGCGGCAGAACGGCAACCGAGCGGCCCTGATGGCCGTCGAGGTGGCGGTTCTGCTGCGCCCACAACTGGCGATAGAGCGCGCATCGTTCGAGCAAGATTGCATGCGGTGCGGCGTCGAGGACCTTGCCCTGCTCCATGACCAGGATCTGGTCGCACTCTGTCAGCGAGGAGAGCCGGTGCGAAACGATGATCATTGTGCGCCCGCTGGCGATGCGCATGAGATTGGCGCTGACGATCGCCTCGCTTTCCGGGTCGAGTGCGCTGGTCGCTTCGTCGAGGATGAGGATGTTCGGGTCGTGGATCAGGGCGCGTGCGATCGCCAGCCGTTGCTTTTGACCGCCCGACAGATTGGGCGAACCTTCCTCGATATACGTGTCGTAGCCGTTCGGCATCCGCTCGATGAATTCTTCGGCGCCGGCAAGATGTGCAGCACGCATGGCGTCGGAAAGCGTTAGGCCTGGGCGCCCAGCGATGATGTTGTCGCGGATCGACCCGCGGAACAGGAAGTTGTCCTGGAGGACCACGCCGAGCCCTTGACGAAGGTGGCGAAGGTTGATTTCCTTGAGGTCGACACCGTCGAGTTTAAGGAAACCGCTATAATCGCGGTTGATCCCCTGCAGCAGGCGGGCAATGGTAGATTTCCCCGACCCGCTTCGCCCGACAATGCCGAACATGGTCCCTGCTGGGATGTTGAAGCTGACCCGGTCGAGCGCTGGCGTCTTTGTGGCGATATAGCTGAAAGTCAGGTCGCTGAACGTGACCTCGCCCGCGAGCTTGGGTCTGAGGCCGGCGGACTTTGAACTGGTCTCCAGGGGCCGGTTGAGGACCGACGCCGCCTCGCCGATCGCCGCGCCGACCTCCTCATAGTCTTCGACCAGACGCGCCAGGCCAACCAGCGGCTGCGCGACGCGTTGGGAGATCATCATGAAGGCGAACAGGCCGCCGACCATGTAGCCAGAGCGGTCGTTCATCGCCAGATAGGCACCGATAAGCATGGTGCCCAGCACCATCAAACGTTCGATCGGGGTGACCAGGGTCTGCGGCCAGCTGGCGAGCTGCCCGAATGCGAGACGCGCCTGCCCTGCTTCCGCCACCCGCTCGTCCCAGAGCGCCTTGCGCTGCGGCTCGAGGCCGAGCGCCTTCACCGTTTTGATGCCAACGACAGTTTCGCCGATCGCGGCCGACTTCCAGGTCTCGGCCTCGACCACCCGCTGGTACCTCCGGCGTAGTGGCTTGAGGAAGGCGAGGATGATCAGCATGATCACAGCCGCGCAGGCCAGCACGATCCAGGCGAGTGTAGGGTTGATGTAGAACATCACCGGTACCAGCACGCAAAGCGTGATCAGATCCAGGAACGTGCTGAGGAGCTTGCCGGTCAGGAACTCGCGGATGCGGTAGACCTGGGCGAGGTGGTACATCGTCTCGCCGGCCGGATGGCGCTCGAAATAGTCGAGCGGCAGGCGCAGCAGCCGGCTGAAGACGTGCAGCTGCAGCTTGGTGTCCAGACGGGCGCCGACGACATTGATGATCAGTCGTCGCGCATGGCCGAGCAGCGTCTCGTAGACGAAGACGACGGCGATCACCGCCGACAACAGCACCAGCGTCGAGACGCTGTTGAACTGCAGCACTTTGTTGACCAGAGTCATGACGATGAGCGGCGGTAGGATGGTAAGCACGCTGAGCGTGAACGAAGCGATGGCGATCTCGCGCAAGGGCCGGCTTTCGAGCCGCACCAGTTCGGCGAGCCAGCGAAGGGTGAAAGGTGCATCCGCTGCTATATAGGAGCGTGCCGCGCGCAGCAGCACCGCCTCGCCGGTCCACACGTGCGAAAGCCGCAATTCGTCGATGGCTATGGCTTCGCCGTCCTCAGGCGCATCCGCGCTCTTCAGGAAGACGATATTGCGCTCGGCGCTCGCCCCGGTAAGGAGACCCGCCCCGCCATCGCTGAACAACAGGACGACCGGTCCGGCGTCCTGAAAGCGCAAGAGATGGGACCAGCGGATGCGGACGGCACGCGACCACATGCCGGCATTCTTCGCCCACTCAGAAAGAGCGGCCGCGGTTGGAATCGCGCCCGCTGCCCTGAATTCGTTCGGGTCAAGCTCGACGCCGTGATGGCGGGCAGCCCGCAGCAGCGCCTTGAGGCGTGGCCCGACCTGGTCGAGCTCAGCGGGACCGCCGGGAACCCGCGCCGTGCCCTCGCCGCCCGCCCTGCCCGTCGCGACTTCGGCTTCGGTGCCGTCGTGGATCGAGACCGGCTTGATTTCAGCGTTCACGAGGACCTTTCCGACTTCTCTTCCGGTGCGCCGAAGCGCTTGTGCCGAGATTTCCGACGACGTCCCTTATACTCCCAGCCGATCGGCCGCGCGACACTTCTTTCGACGTGCGGACCCAGCTTTCCCGCCAATTTGCAAATAGTCGTCGCCGCCGGGCCATGCGGCTGTCCTTGCTGGGAGCGACGGCTGGGCGGGCTGATGGACAAGGTCAAGCACGGTCTCTGCAGGACGATGTTGCGCGCGGACCCCGCTTTCCAGCGAAGCCCGCGCGCTCGTCTTTCAAACCTGGACCAGAGTCCGTGGTCTATTCATGCTCACTCGTGCGGCTTCAACAGATCCTTCAGGGACGTCTTGACGGTGTGGTCGTTGCTGGCGTAGCCGGCGCCAGGTTTTGTCTGGTCGGAGGTGAGATCCGTGCTCGCCCCCGACGGCTTGTTCTGGTTCTGACCATATCCGCCGATCGTCTTGAGGACATTGAGCAGGTCTGTCGTCACCGATGTGGCCGCAAGGCCGATCAGGTTGCGGAACGAAGCATGGCTGCCGGGATCACTGTTGCCGCCGTTCGAGCTGGATTGCAGGAACTGAGTCGTGTCCTTGAGCCCGAGCGAGTCGGACGTGACCTTGGCGGCGGGACCGTTACCCGGCGAGCCATCGTTGTCGGTGCCATCATTGGGATGTCCCTTCCCTGGGTTGCTGCTGTCGCTTCCGTCAGGATCGTTACCGCCTCCATTGTTGCCATGCTCATGGTCGCCGGTCCCGCCGCCCGAGCCGGTCGAACCTGTCGGGCCGGTTGGACCAGGCGAGCCTGTTGCTCCGGTCGAACCGGTTGCACCGGTCGAGCCGGTTGCTCCGGTCGAGCCAGTCGCGCCGGTTGCGCCAGTCGAGCCGGTTGCACCGGTCGAGCCCGTTGCGCCAGTCGAGCCGGTGGCTCCGGTCGAGCCAGTTGCTCCGGTCGAACCGGTGGCTCCAGTCGAGCCAGTTGCCCCGGTCGAGCCAGTTGCTCCGGTCGAACCGGTGGCTCCAGTCGAGCCAGTCGCTCCGGTCGAACCCGTTGCCCCGGTCGAGCCAGTTGCTCCGGTCGAACCGGTTGCTCCAGTCGAGCCCGTTGCCCCGGTGGAACCCGTTGCTCCAGTCGAGCCAGTCGCACCGGTCGAGCCCGTTGCTCCGGTCGAACCGGTGGCTCCGGTCGAGCCGGTTGCCCCGGTCGAGCCAGTCGCTCCGGTCGAGCCAGTCGCACCGGTTGCTCCGGTCGAGCCAGTCGCACCTGTCGAACCCGTTGCTCCAGTCGAGCCCGTTGCCCCGGTCGAACCCGTTGCTCCAGTCGAACCAGTCGCTCCGGTCGAGCCAGTCGCTCCGGTCGAACCGGTTG
>NZ_JAMYTH010000064.1:0-17522 GCF_040322415.1 Mesorhizobium sp. M0152 | reverse complement strand
TCATGTTGTTAGTGCTAACAGTCCCCAGGGCCACTGTGAGGCCGGCATTTAGGTGGCGAGGCTAAGCAGTGCGGCTTCATCGGGCCGGCGTTCCCTTTCCGATCAATCCTTGCCGCAAGCGTTGGAAGGTTGGAAGCACCGTGTGGCGGCGCCCTCAAGGCCTCGAGCGATCTTCCTCCACGGCCGCGAATAACGTCGCTTAAACGCCGCTTCCACTGAGTACTCCATCACCGGGGCAATGGTCACCGGTGATGGGATAGCGATCGTCTCGAACACTCCGCTCCTTTGCCATTTTAGTGGCTCCGACAACGAAGTTCAAACCAGCAGGCGCGCAATGGTACGATCCCAAGTCTTCGCGAAAACTTCCTTGTCATCCTCGAAGGCCTTAATCTGGCCCACAAACAAGAAATTGTCCTTAGTCAAGCTGAAACGCAGGCGGCTCTCCACACGGATGGACCAGTCACCGCGTTTCATCGCCTCGACATATTGCGTCTCGACTTTGGCGCTGGTCGGATCATGGTCGAGTATTTCCGTCACCTCACTGGCTGTCTTCGACATTTCCGTCCCGGTGGCATCGATCCTGTAACGTCCGGCAGCCAGACCCGCAAGAACATCGCCATGAAAAAAGGTGCGCGTCGTAAGTTTGTTGGCTGCGACGTCCCATTCATGAATTCTGGTCGGCGCGGGCGCTTCTTCTAGGACCGTTCGACGAGAGGTGTGTTCCGGCACGAAAGCCCGAGCAAAGGGCTTCAGGTCCGCATCCTCGGCGCGCGGCGGTCGCACAGGCAGCTCGAGCTCGGACCGTCCGGCATAAAGCGTCAGCGTCACCGGCTCTGGTGATGGCCAAAATGCCGGCCAATGTGACGTCGATATGGCAACACGAATCCGCCTGCCCGATTTGAAGACATGGGCACAATCCTGCAGCGGTATGCGGATGCGATAGCGCCTGCCGGGCACCATGGGTTCAGGAAACTCATCGCTGTTCCGGTGGGTCAGATTGAGTACCTCATAAGTGACCCGCTTCGACAGGCCGTCAGGCTCGACCTCATTGAGCCGAATGGCCAGGGCGGCCACCGGCTTGTCGACCGCCAGGTCAAGAGTGACCACCGGCTGGCCGAGAATTCCGAACTCCTCCTCGAGTGGCTCGGAATCGAATGTCAGCGAGCGAGCGTCGTCAACCCGCTGATCGGTTGGCGCCTCAGCGTCGATATCTCTGATACCGAAGCGCGGCGCTGTTATTCCGACCGTCTGCAATGGGTTAAGGACGCGTGAAGTCTCTTCGCCGGCATTGCTCTCAAGCCCGTCTTTCGTGAGATAGAGTTTGCGGGGTGTGATACGCGGCGACGGCCAACTGTCCTCGGCCACCCAGCGTCCAGGACTCTGGTGCATGCCGCGCATTGTCGGCTCTCGCTGCATCCAGACCCGGTGCATCGGCTCGTCCATGATGCCGGTATCGATATCCTTGAGCCAGTAATCCCACCAGCGCAGCGATTCGGTGAGCCAGTCTATGGCCGGCCCCGGATCGACCTCGTTAGGATACTGATGTCCCCAGGGACCGATGAGGCCCTTGCGCGGGCATTTCAGGTTGGCGAGCATGCGGCTAACCGTGCAACGGTAGGGATCAACCCAGCCACCCACCGCATAGACGGGGCATTGAATGGCGCCATAGTCCTCGCTGATCGATCCGTGTTTCCAGAACGCGTCGCGGTGCTGGTGGGTAAGCCAGTTCACGGTGTAGTAGTCCAGATTATTGAGACGCTGCATCCACATCTCGCGCCAGCGGTCCCCGACGATTGCCGGATCGGGCGAGCGTGCACAAAGAGCGGGCCACTGTCCCCCCCACTCCAAGAACGTGGAATCGTGAATTAAACCGCCGTGATAGGGCACGTCATCGGTATAGCGGTCGTCGGTCGAGCACACCGTGATGATCGCCTTGAGCTCAGGTGGACGGCGGGCAGCCACTTGCAGCGCGCTAAACCCACCCCAGGATTTCCCGAACATGCCAACCTTGCCCGTGCACCAAGTCTGGCTGGCGAGCCAAGCGATGATCTCCACCCCGTCGTCCTGCTCCTGTTTGACATATTCGTCCTGCGGCAATCCCTCGGAGTCGCCCGACCCGCGAATGTCGGGCCGCACACAGGCATACCCATGGGATGCCAGATAGGGGTGTATGGTCTCATCGCGAAACCGCACAACATCACGCTTGCGGTAGGGGATATATTCCAGGAGCACTGGCACCGGATTTTCCTCGGCATCCTCGGGCAGCCACATGCGAGCCGCAAGCTTCGTGCCATCGGACATCGGAATCCAGATGTTCTCGATGTCACGCACCCGGCGTAAACCTGCTTGCGACCCCGGCTGCGGGGCTTGGGTGTCGCTTGTCATGCTCACAGATGCCCCAGCATTGCCAGTGAGAAGCGCCGCGTTCACATCTTGAGGAACCGCGCGAATTGCCGAGCCATCGTTCTCGACATCGGTCATTTAACATACCTCTCTCTCTTCGAATCCATACAACCTACTCGTGACGTCGAGTCGCATTGGGTCGCGTTCTCGCGACTCTCTCCTCCCACACGATGGCCTATTTGATGGTAACGACAATATGTCGACAGTCAAGCTGGCCTTCCAATTCCGAGCTCAGCTCCAGCGCCTTTCTGAAGAAGCGTTTGGCCGACGGCAGGTCGCGCAGCTCGCTGAAATAGAATTCGACGGTGTCACCGACACTGTCGATGGCGCGATAGAGATACATCCACTGGCAAAGGACCAAGGACCGTGTAAGCCATTTTTGAAGGCCACGCTAAACATCGCAATCCTCCGAAAGGGGTTGAGAGATCCCTTGCCCCTCACGAGTAACAAAAACGGTTGCAACACATCCGCACTGTGTCGTGCGAGGCCCAATATAAAAGGCGCAGCGGCAGGATGATGCATCATACGCAATATCGGTTTCGATATTGACTTGGCGCGCCCGCGATTTCCGGTCAACAGCACAGTATAATATATGCGCGTTGTCTGCGCTCAGTACGAGTAACATGATGTCGCGGCGACGCTAGTCGGGTGACGTTCCAATTGCGCCTTGATTCTGAAAGAAGTGACGGGGTCAGGACCTGGAATAGAAGCAAGCCACACGCTCGGCGCATACGGCTCCTTTCTCAGAGCCACACCCTACCGCGAGATAGCAGCTGCTGAATCCGCCGCCTGCGGTTTTTGCTGCAGCGGGAAGTGGCATCTGAAGCTGTGCCATGCGTCGGTGGGGCTTAAGGAAGGCTCCGGGAAGATTCGGCGGCAGATGTCTTGCGCGTACTGGCACCGCGTGTGGAACTCGCAGCCGGTTGGCCGTCTCAGGATACTCGGCACCTCGCCCTTGATTTCGATGCGGTTGAGAACGGCATCGGGATCGGGCACCGGATTGGCCGAGAGCAAGGCCTGCGTATAAGGATGGCGGGGATGATCGAAGATGTCTTGGGTTGAGCCAATCTCGACAATGCGTCCGAGATACATGATCGCCATTCGATCGGCCATGTGGCGGACTACGTTGAGGTTGTGGGTAATGATCAGGATGGCGATCCCGAGTTCATCCTGGAGGCGAGCAAGTAGATTGAGCACCTCGCCCTGGATCGACACGTCGAGCCCAGCTGTGGGCTCGTCGGCGATGATCAGGTCTGGGTTGAGTGCAAGGGCACGAGCGACGCCGACGCGCCGCGCCTGACCGCCAGAGAGCTGATGGGGATAGCGGCGGCCAAAGTCCGCCGGCAAGCCGACCATGCGCAACAGGCGCTCCGCTTCGGCACCGCGATCGCGAGTGCTTACGCCATGGATGCGGAATGGCTCGGTGAGGAGCGACTGCACGGTCAGCCGCGGCGAGAGCGAGCCCACTGGATCCTGGAACATCATCGTCATGCGGCGCAGGTAGGACTTTCGTTCGGCCGCTTTGAGGCCGATAAGTTCCTGCCCGTCGAAACGAATGCTGCCGCCAAAGGCCGGCTGAAGGCCGATGATCGTGCGCGCGATGGTGGATTTGCCAGATCCGCTTTCGCCGACGAGGGCAAGCGTCTCGCCCTTGCGGATTTCAAAGGAGACGCCGCACACAGCGTCAATGAAAGGGTCGGCCGTGCCCGTGGTGAGGGCTTTCAGCGACCCCATGGTTCGGAAGCGAACGCGCAGGTCTTGGACACTCAGCAGCGCACTCATGCCGCAACCATCCCAGCTCGATCGAGCAGATGGCATCGCGCGACCTGGTCAGCAGCGACACGATATTCGCCAGGCGTCTCATGCACGCAGCGATCGAAGGAGTGAGGACACCGCGGTCGGAAGATACATCCATTTCTGCTTCCGAGCAGACTGGGGACGTCTCCGGGGATGGTCGGCAAATTGCGCGTCCGTTGTTTGATCCGTGCAGGATCGCACTCAAGCAGCGCCCTTGTGTAGGGATGGCCGGGATTATGGAAGATGTCGCGTACGGCGCCCTGCTCCACCACCTCGCCCGCATACATGACGGCAACCCGGTCGCACAATTCAGCGACGACGCCGAGATGATGGGAGACAAACAGGATGGAGCAACCGATCTCCCTTTGCAGATCCTTGAGCAAATGGATGATCTGGACTTCCAATGTTGCATCAAGCGCTGTGGTCGGCTCATCGGCGATGAGGAGCGCCGGTCTCACAAGAAGTGCCATGGCAATGCAGATGCGCTGGCGCATGCCACCAGAGAACTGATGCGGATAATTCCCGATGCGGCTTTGCGGATCGGGAATTCCGACGCGCTTGAGCATGTCGATCGCGCGAGCGCGCTTTTCACTACGGCCTCGTTGTTCGTGGTGTTGGATATCGATCATCTGGCTCTCGATCGTCCGCACCGGATTGAGCGCGGTCATCGGATCCTGGAAGATCATGGAGAGGCGATCACCCATCAGACTGCGTCGCGCCTGGGCAGTCAGCGTAAGCAGGTCGCGTCTTTCGAATATGATGCTGCCGGCAGTAACCTGAGCGTTTTCTGGAAGTAGACCCATCACAGTATAGGCAAGCGTGGATTTGCCGGATCCACTCTCCCCGACGATGCCGACTATCCGTCCGCTCGGCACGTCCAGCGATACGTTGCGCAGTGCGTGAACACGTCCGCGTGGCGAGCCGAAGTCGAGGTTGAGGTTCCGAACCTCGAGAAGCGGGTTGGCGGACATTTGCGGTGTCGGATCCTCACGTCTCATAGGTCTTTCCGCAGCTTGGGATCGAAAATGTCGCGCAATGCTTCGCCAAGGAATGTGAAGCCCAGCGTGGCGACGACGATTGGAATACCCCCGGCAATGACGGGCCAAGGCGTCTGATTGATATAGCTGTAGCCATCGTTGAGGATCGCTCCCCAGTCTGGCGTCGGAGGGCGCACACCCATGCCGAGAAAGCCCAGACCTGCTTGAAAGGCAATCACCCCCGGCACGTCCATGCTCACAAGGATGAGAAGCGGCCCAACCACGTTAGGCAGCATGTGGACGGCAAGGATGCGCATCGTGCCGGCGCCCATGCTTCGCTCCGCGTCAATGTAATCGGAGTTGCGCAGGGCTTGCGTTTGGGTGCGCACGACACGCGCATAGATCGGCATACATGTTATTGCGATGACCAAGATCACGCTGGACATGCTGGGACCAAGAAGCGCGATGATGGCCAAAGCAAATATGATCCCGGGAAACGAGCGGATCGTGTCGAAGAATAGTAGCAGAAGATTGTCGAGCCAGCGCGGCCCGAACCCTGCTATCAGGCCAAGGACGAGCCCAACGACAAGCGAACTGCCGAGCGATGCAAAGGCAACGAGAAGCGGGATGCGACCGCCCATGATGGTACGCGAAAAAGTGTCACGGCCGAGTTGATCCGTGCCAAGAAGAAAATCTGCTGAAGGGCCTGCCAAACGAGGCCCGACCATTATGCCGATAGGGTTATGTGTGACGATGAGCGGACCAAAGATTGAACTCGCTACGACGACCAGGACAAGCACGGCGCCAAGCATGCCCAGACGGTTTTTAAGCAGTTGCCGCAGGAAGCCTCCCAGGGCACCTGGATTGTGCCTTGCGGGAGCTTCTGTACCAATCGTGTCTATGCTCGTCATTATCAGAGCTTTTCCCGAGCCCGCGGATCAAGGCTTGCGTTGACCAGATCGGAGACCGTTGTTGAAATGACAATAAGGAAGGTGGTGACGACGACGACCCCCATCACAATTGGATAGTTACGCGCATTCACCGCTTGCACAATAAGCGCGCCGATACCTGGTCTTGCGAACACGACCTCGACAAACACCGCTGCCGACAGGAGCCACGCGATCCCCACGCCCAAGATGGTTACCGTTGGCAAGATCGCAAGCGGCAGAGCGTAACGGGAAACAATGCGCCATTCCGAAATCCCGAAGGAGCGGGCCATGCGGATATGGTTCTCCCCCAGCGTTTCGAGCATGGACGCGCGCACCAGTCGTGAGATGTAGCCCACCCATCCGATCCCCATTGCAAAGCTTGGCAGGATCAGGTGGACGAGCCCATCGCCAAGGCCCTCGCCCAGCCCGATCGCCGGCAGCCAGCGGAGCGCAACGGCGAAGATCAGCAGTGCGTAGACTGCCATGACAAAGGAAGGAATAGCAATGGTAGCCACTGCCATTACCCCAACCGCCTGATCGAGCAAGGAATTGCGCCGTACTGCAGAGTAGCACCCTAGCGGCACGGCGATAGCGACGGCCCAAAAGATGGAGATCAGGATTAGCTCAAGTGTGTAGGGAAGTTGCTCAAACACGATGTCGGCGACCGGCCTCTGGCTGAACACATCATAACCCAAATTGCCGTGTAGCAGTCCGCTGAAGAAGGTGGCGATCTGCACGAGAAACGGCTTGTCGAGCCCCATCTGCTGATGCAGCTGAGCTTTTATCTCAGGCGTCGCTCGGGGGCCGAGCAGAATTGCGGCGGGGTCTCCCGGCACGGCATGGATCATCATGAAGAGCAGCGTCACCGCGGTCACGATGATCGCGACCGCGAGGACCAACCTTTTGCAAAGATAAAACAACATACCGCAGCCTGTCGCCGCCGCTTAAGCCGGCTTGAAGTTGAGATATAAAGGGACCCCGTCCGGACGGGTCGCAGCTTGTATCTTGGTCGTGCGGTACACGACAGGAGTACCACCATTTGTCAGGAACCGGTGGGCACCCGACTCCTCCATGAGGTCCTGCATCTCGTAGTATAGTTTTGCGCGCTCGTTTGGATCCTCAATCGTGATTGCCTTGGCGTTAAGCTCGTCAAAGCGGTCACTGCGGAAGCGCGCCCAATTCCAAACCCCCACTTGGGATTTGACGAACCACTCCGTGTAGTAATAAGGATCAGGCAGACTGCTGTCGTTTCTGATAAAGAGCTGCAAGTCCTTCCAGCGATCGCCTTCCGATTCCTGACCGATCCCGCTGAAGGAACCGGTATCCTGGACATTGACTTGGACAGTAATGCCGATCTGCGACAACTGCGCCTGAATCGTTTGGGCAATTATCGACGGTATGCCACTGTTGTCACAATCGATGGTTAACTGCAGGTCGCTCACACCGGCCTTTTCCAGGAACTCCTTGGCCTTGGCGAGGTCGCCTTCTGGGGGAACGAGCGCCTTCTCGCGATGCCCGATCATACCTGGCGGAATTATCCCGGTTGCCACGTCGGCCTGCCCCGCATAGGCGGCGTCCAGGATCTGCGGCACATTGATGGCCCATTGAATTGCTTTGCGGACATCGATGTCCTTCAGCTTCGGGTTATCCATGTTCATGCCAAGCCAGATGTAACGGAGCGAGGGATGCTCCTCAACCTTTGTATCAGGCGGCGGGTTGCTTTTGAACGTCGCCAGCGAATCGAGACTGATCGTCGCGAAATCAACATCGCCGGCTAGATAGGCTCGTTCCGCCGTCTTGGTGTCAGTAATCGGTACAATGCGGATTTCATCGAATCCGGGCTTTGGTCCAGACCACTCGGGATTACGGGTCAACAGCGTGTATTGATTTTGCTTCCAATCCGCGAGCACATAGGGCCCAGAGAACGCCGGCGGTTTCATGCCGAAATTGCCGCCATCCGCGGTCGTCTTCATTACCGCCTGCTCGGAAACGATATGGCCGACGGCATAAGGAAAGGTGATGCTCCAGACCGGCACATACGGCGTCTTAAACACGATGACGCCCGTATGATCGTCCTCGACCTCGACATGATCAAAGGAGCCTAGATCAGACATATTCGATGACTTGTGCTTGATGATGCGTTCAAACGAGAACTTGACGTCCTTCGCAGTCACCTCACCATGGCCGCCAGTGAATTTAATGCCTTTCTTTAGATGGAACCGGATGTGCGTCGGATCGACCTGCTCGATCTTTTCCGCCGCCTCCAGATCCCAGCCCCATTCTGAGCCTGGCCTATAGTGCGTGAGCTTCGAATAAAGGCAGTTCAACACGTTAACTTCGTAGCTCGAGGTGGTAAAGCCAGGATCCAAACTTGCGAGATCAAACTGAAGGGCGACCTTGAGCACTTTGCCTTCCGCCGCCCAGATGACCTGCGAGAGCGGCATGCCGGAAGCAATGATTCCACCGCCCAAGGCGGCTCCGCCCTTAAGAAGCATGCGGCGGTCAATGTTCTGGACAAAATCTTTCATAGTTTCCTCCCATTCCTGTTTAATCATTTGCTGCGAGTTCGCCCATCACTGTGGATTAGAGGGGGTAGATGTCCTTGCTGTCTCCGCTCTGGTTTTCGAACACGGCCCATCACGACCACCACCGTGCCGTCGGGAGTAGCGACCAGGAATTGTCCGCCTGCTCCACTTCGATGCCGCTAGCTACTGTCGACATATTGTCGTTACTTGTCAACGATGTTTTGAGGTCAGTCCCATGAAATGGGCGAAATTCGTCCATGACCCTGTTGGCCGCGAACAGGCAAATCGGCGAGTTGAACGATCGAGCGATGCTGGAAGATAGACATGCGCGATAATCGGGACCAAGGATTGCGCTCGCCCCACAAACAGGACAAACACCGCGCCAACTATGTCCCAGATGTGGCCTGTCTAATCAGCTGCTGCGAGGTCGGCCCTTCAGCTGCTGCGAGGTCAGCCAACATGTTGATCAGAGGGGGATACAGACCCGGGCTGTCACCGCTCTCATTTTCGTGCACGGCCATATAGACAACCGCGATGCCGGTGTCGGGGTTGGCGAGCAGGTATTGCCCACCATAACCACCGTGGCCGATCCAGGTGCCGTTCGTCGTCGTCTGGCGGCTATAGTACAATCCCTCGCGCGGCTTTGGCCAAGGGGGTCCGTGATCGCGGCGTGTTTCTTCGATGAAGCCGCTATCGGCGACACGGAGCCCGTCAACGCCTTCGCCCTTACGGGCGAAGAGTAAGCCGAAGCGCGCGAGATCGCGGGCGGAAAGCGAGGCGCCGCCACCGAGCACCGGTACGCCGTCGCAGTCGCAAGCAATGTGCAAGGATCCCTCAAAACCTGCCGCCTCCACGATCTCGATGAGCCAGCTACCAAGCGATCGCTTACTTACACGTTCGACGATCCAGCCGAGCAGTTCGGTGTTAGCCGTTTTGTAAATGACGTGGCCGGTTCTATTGACAACATCGTCGCCGGTGACCTGGCAGAGGAGCGAGCGGATCGTTAACCCCGTCGCGTGATCGGCAGGCGAACGCATGCCCGCAGCGGCCTCGATGGTCGACCATGTAATTGCGACAGGGGCGTTACCGTCGTCGCTATAGTCGTTGGCAACATTCATGTCGGCGACCGCCCTAACGGTAGCCTCCGCATAGCCCGTCCCGATCTCTGGCAGGTAGTCATTAACCCGTTTGTTGAGATCGAGGAGACCGTCTGCGACGCACCGGCCAAGCATGATATTAAGCAGCGTCTTTGTGATCGACTGGATGGAGTACGGCTTATCCGGCCCGAAGTCCGGAGCATAGGCCTCATAAAGGATGCGATCGTCACGAGCTACAACGAAACCGGAGAAATGTGGTACCGATAGGAAGCGGGTGACGTCTGGTCGCTCGCCAATAGTAAAGTCGATATCTTTCTTGAACGGAAGGAAGCGCGCCGAACGCAGTGATGTGACGTAACGGGCAATCGTATGCAGGTTCTGATAACCTTGCCGGCGGAAATTCGCTAGATTCCAGTGTACATTGTTATCGATCGGCGAGACGACCAGATCCGGGTTGGGTATCGAAGCAAGCGTCATTTGGCAGGTATCCTGATTGGGCTGTTTCAAGCGCAGTTGATGATCTGCTCCCGCACCCTTACAGAGGTTCGTGAGAATCATCCGCAGACCTCATCAGCCAAGATGGCGGATCGGCGACTGTGCTGCGCGAGTTGTCGTCGCGCGGACAGGTCATGCGGGACGCTCGACAAGGGTGTGCGGGACGGTGCTCATCAGCTTCCCGCCACCTTCGGTAACCCGAACGGTGTCGCTCAAAAGGTAGGTTTCGCCGGGCTCGAAGATATTAGACTCGAAGTGGAAAGTCATGTTGGCCACGAGCTCGGTGTCGTTGTTGTCCGCCAGGCTCGGACCGTCGACGGTGTCAATACCAGTGGAGTAGCCCATGCGCCCCTTCTTCGTGAGGCCGTATGGCCGGATAGCCGCTTGGTACGCGCGCGCGACATCGGCGCAGGTCGCGCCTGGGCGCATCGCGTCGATGGCAGCGTGGAACCCCGCCATTGCGCCCTCATGCTGATTCTTCCGGCGTGGTGTGCTCGGGCCGAGATGAACGATCCGCCCCATTGGAGCTTCGTACCGGCGCCGGCTGGCGGTACACAGCAGGTAATACTGCTGCCCGGCTGCAAATACGTCGTCCATCCACGCCTGGTGTGGCGCCTTGGCGAACTCGCCACCACGGATGTAAGGGGGCCACGACGGCGGTCCGCCGGGAATGATTTCGGTGCCTTTGCAGAGCACGGACATAATCGCGCCCGCCACCTCACAATGCCGCGCGCCGACAGCGATCTTGTCCATGCCAGCGGACATCGCCCGGTCAGCTATGGCGGCCGCCTCGGTCATATACAAAAGCTCGCGCTCGGACTTGACCAGCCTGCATGCCGATACCAAGCCGTCACCATCACGCGGCTCCTGGCCTCCCAAAGCACTGACAAGCTTCGGGTAGTCGGACAGGCCCAGCCCAGACAGCTCGACGCCGATACGTGCGGACGCCCCTACCTTGTCCTTGACGAAGCGCCCGATCGCTTCCCACGGACTGGCCCCTCCGGAGCCGCCGACGTAGCTTTCCGCATATCCGATAACCCGGTCCTGTGGAAGCCAACATCCGGCTTCGGCCGCAGCGTCGGCGTCCATCTTGCGCAGGACGAAGTACGGGTCGTCGTCGAGCGTCACGAGTGCAGCCTGCGGACCGGACGCAGAGTCATACCCCAGGAGATAGTACTGGTTCGACGGCGAGATGATCACCAGCGCGTCCATCCCAGCCTTGGACATCGACGCACGCACCTGATCGAGCCGAGACCGAAACTCCGACGTCTCAAACGCCTGCACATTGTTCTTGCCGTTCATATAAAGCTTCTCCTAATTTCGTCATCCGTCACCAGTTTGTCCAAGGCCCCTCCGAGGGGAGCGGGCTTGGGAAAAGGCGTCTCATGTGTGCTCGACACCTAATGTCGACATATTGTCGTGAACTTGTCAATTTTTTTCGAGGTTCGTCCGCATATTTTATTTGGTGCAGATTGCGGGTTCACGGACGGTCCGAATAGGTTCATAGAGTCGGGATCGCAGTCGACGTCGTGATCTATCCAGCTCCATGCCTTCTGCTCGCTGATTTCACCCGGCTCTCGATTGCCCAAAATTCTCCCGCAGACTGACGGGCCAGTGCTCATCGTTCGGCCAAAGGCGATGGGCTCGTCCTGCCTGTGTTGCGGCTGCAAAACTGCTGCGGCCACTGTCACCACATGCCACTGCGCGGCGACAATTAAGTTGGCCAGTTCGACGACAATTATCTTGGCCGGTTAGGGCGTCTGCCAGCGCCGTTTGAAGGGAGGGGCGAAGCCCCGACCGGAAAGCGGCACTGGCAGACGGCGGCGATTTCAAGCCCCCCCTTCAGGGTGGGTCAGCCGTTCGGCGTCGAGGGTGGTATCGCAGCTCAATCAACCAACGATTTGAGTTCGATGCCAAACCTTTATGTGACCGACTGCCAGGTGATGCTCTACATGACCTCCCGTTCCCGACACCAAAGCAAGGATGCCGCCGCAGCCAGCGCCGGCTTTGGCGCGCGCACCGCACGCCGCATCGACAAAGACCCGCGTTTGCCATCTCAAAAGAAGCAGCCGCGAACCTGGCGAACTCGCACCGACCCACTGACGGACGTCTGGCCGCGGGTATTGGAGATGCTGGGGATACCAGGAGTCATGGCCGTGACGATCTTCGAGGACCTCCAGGACGAACTCGGCCTTGACGCTCTTCCCGACAGCGTCCGCCGTACGCTGGAGCGTCGCATCGCCAAATGGCGCGCCCTTCACGGCGAAGACAAGGAGGTCTTCTTCCCTCAGCGCCATGATCCCGGCCGCCAGGCGCTGTCCGATTTCACCGTCACGGACAGCCTCGGCGTCACCATTGCCGGCGAGCCTTTCCCGCACCGCCTCTATCATTTCCGGCTGGCCTGTAGCGGCTGGGAACATGCGCGAGTCATTCTCGGCGGCGAAAGCTTTTCAGCTGTCGCCGAAGGCCTGCAGGATGCGCTTTGGAAGCTGGGCGGCGTCCCGCGCGAACACCGGACGGACTCGCTGTCGGCTGCCTTCAAAAACCTCGACCGCGACGCCGAACGCGATTTTACCAAGCGTTATGGCGACCTGTGCCGGCACTACGGCATGGAGCCAACCCGCAACAATCCCGGCGTCGCCAATGAGAACGGTAGCATCGAAGCCGCCAACGGCCACATCAAGATCCGCCTCGACCAGAGGCTCCGGCGCCGGGGAAGCCGAGATTTCGACAGCCTTGAAGCCTATCGAGCCTTCGTCGGTAGCGTCTGCGATCGTCACAACGCCCGCCGCGCCAAGGCTGTCGCGGCCGAGCGCGAGACGCTCAAAACTCTGCCCAAGCGCCGAACCACCGACTTCGCGATGGTGACGGCGAAGGTGACACGCAACAGCACCATCAATGTCGATCGGATCCTCTATTCCGTTCCGTCCCGGCTCATCGGCAACAAGATCGAAGTGCGTCTCTTCGATGACCGGCTGGAATGCTTCCTCGGCCCCGACCCGGTCATGCGCATGACCCGCGCACGGACCGACCGAGCACGCGGTCACTCGAACGATTATCATCATCTGATCGGTACACTGCGGCGCAAGCCGCAAGCCCTCCGATACCTCGTCTACCGCGAAGCACTCTTCCCGCGCGCAGCCTACGCTCGCGCCTGGACCGCTCTGGACGAAGCCCTGCCGCCCAGAGACGCCTGCCGGTCTATGGTCGCTTTGCTGGCTCTGGCCTCGACCTGCGAAGCCATTGAGATCACCTTGGCCGATCGTCTCGACGCAATCCTGGACGCCGGCCGGCTGCCTGACCTCGCCAAACTTGAGATCGAGTTCGCGAGCAAACCGAGCTCGTCGAGCGAGGTCGCCATCCCAGAGCCAAATCTTGAAGCCTACGATCGGCTTCTGCCCTCGGCTTGCGAGGTACGGCCATGACCGACGCAGCCCTCCTCGCCTCCTTGCTGACCGAACTGCGCCTGCCCAGCATTGTGCGCAATTGGCGGCGCATCGCCGACACTGCCGACCGCGACGGCTGGCCAGCCCAAAAAACCATCGCTGCGCTGATGGAGATCGAGGTCGCCGAGCGCACCTCACGCCGCATCCAGCGTCATCGCGATCAATCCGAAGCGCCGGCTGGCAAAACCTTCGCCAGCTTCGATTTCGACGCCGCACCAGGCGTGCGCAAACAGCAACTTCTGTCCCTCGGCGCCGGCGGAGACTGGATCAAGAACGGCGACAACCTCTTGCTGTTCGGCAAAAGCGGCACAGGCAAAAGTCACGCTATCGCGGCCATCTGCCATGCTCTTATCGATGCTGGAAAGCGGGCCTTGTTCACGCGTACCATCGACATCGTTCAAAGGCTGCAGACTGCGCGTCGCGACCTTTCCCTGATCGGCGCCCTTGAGAAGCTCGATAAGTTCGACCTCATCGTACTCGACGACCTTTCCTATGTCAGGAAGGATCAAGCCGAGACCAGCGTCCTGTTCGAACTCATCGCGCATCGATACGAACGGCACAGCATCGCCATCACCGCCAATCATGCATTTTCAGCATGGAGCACCGTTTTCCCGGACGCCGCCATGACCGCGGCGGCGGTGGACAGATTGGTCCATCACGCCACGATCATAGAAATGAATGGCGAAAGCTATCGAGAGCGCTCCGCCGCCCGCAGAGCCGCCAACGAGGAAACTCCCATCTTGGCTTAGGCTTTAACAGCAACACATCATCGCATGGGCTGTAATTGTCGCTGGTGACAATGGCTAGCGCCAATTACTCACGCCATTATCAAAAACAGCCAGCGACAATTAAAATAATTGTCGCTAAGACTCCCCCTTGTCAAACGACAATTAGAAAGATAGACATCTTGTCGCTACTCGGCGACTGTCCACTTGTGCCAGTTTAATTGTCGCTAGACGGACACCGTAATTGTCGCGTTGCACGAATTTGGCGACGTGAATTCGCGAAGATCACGTCCGTGTCTTTGGCGGCAATCTGGGAACGGGCACAACCGCGGCAAGGAACTGCGCCGCCATGGCGTACCAAGGCTCCGTGCCGCGGTTGCCGCCAGTTCGTCGACTGGAATCTGGCGTATGTCAGGACACCCGACGGTTCAACAGGAACATGGCGCACGCTAGCCATAATGGGCGTACCCACACCGCCGCAAGACCGTGAGGGCCTGTATCAGCCAAGTTCGCGCCTAGCCTGCCTTGGCGCTCGCGTTTCTCCTCAAGCTCTGCACAGGGCCGCGTCGAATACCGTGCGATCAATGAGTGGGGAAACTCGAGCCACTCTTCAGGCGGAACGGAAACGCGGCAGTGGTGCGCGGCGAGAGCTGCGGATGGCTGTGGATCGGCCGCAGCCGCGATTGTGGTGGTGCCAGGCAGGGGGCGGGTTCGAATTCGAGAGCGGAGTGTCCGGCACAGGCGGGATTGGCAGGCTTCCGAGGATCGTAGAGGCATGCCCAATGCATGGCTCCTGCCCCGCGCCTGCAGCCAACTGCTTGAGCCGCCGACATACCTAGGCAGGCTCATGCGATCCAGGCCGTAGACTGGCTGTCGGGCAGGCCGAAGTGGACGGGCAGCATCCGCCAGCCGCAGCCAGAGCGAAACTAAAGAACGCACCGCTTTGATCAAACTCGCGGAAGTCCACCTGCTGCGGCCGTCCCCGAGGCCGTTTCGGCATCATGGGCCTCCCGCTCACAGTCTGTCAGATCAGACGGGTAGCGCTTCGCCGATCTTGGCCATCCGCCACGACTGTATTCGGTCCACATTCAGAACTTGAACATATGGCCCGACCCGTCTGCAGGGTGTTTTCAAGATTGCTCTGTTCAGGCCTCGGGAACCTGTGGCAGCCAGATAGAGATCTGCAACCTGCGCCTTATAATCACAGCGGTCTCTCGATCGACCGTTTAGGACTTCGGATTCCCAGGTTGCCGTTCGACTGTTGGGCCATCTTCCTCGCACCACCCGTAGAGATTGTCGCGGTCGTCGTACAGTGGCCGGTGACCGCATACCTATGTCGCCGCGATTGCCGGATCGAAGCCGTGCCTCTTTCCGCAGCACCGCCCAGACGATGCCAGCGAGCTTGGCCGCCAGCGCTACACGACTTCGTTATTAGCAACCGTTCGACAGCAACCCAAGATGACTCCCAGCATCAGCAACAATGATCTGGCCGGTAATGTTGGACGCTTCGGTTAGGAGGAACAGCACAGCCTCGGACATCTGTTCCGGTGTGCCAACCTGGTGAAGAGGCGTTCGCTGTTCTCTTCTTCTTTCATCTTTCGGTATTAAACTTCGCCGACTCCGTTAAGTATCCAACGCGTTTGAATGAAGCCGGGGGAAATGGCATTTACCCGAACGGCTGGGCTGAGCCAGCCTGCAAGCGTTAGGGTAAGGGTATTTAGAGCCCCCTTCGACAGGACATAGGGTATTGAACTGCCATTGCCACTAAGTGTAGTATTGGACGAAACATTTACAATCGCACCTCGTTCTTTGCGTTCCAGCCAATGTTTTCTCATGGTCGGAAACACTGCCCGGCTCATCATAAAAGCGCCTGTGGTATTCACGCGAAAGATGCGGTCGAAATCCTCGGGTGTGATGTCTTCAAGATCGCCGGGTTTTTGAAATTTTGTAGTGCCGGCGTTGTTGATAAGACCGTCGATGCGCCCCCATCTGCTCAACGTCTCACCAACAGCTTGCGACAGTCTGCATCCTGCCCTACGTCGGCCTGCACAACAATGGCTTCGACACCTTGCGCTTTAACTTTTATATAGGCCTCATCGGCTTCCTTCTTACTCTTAGTGTAATTGATCGCGATGTTCCAGCCACGCGCTGCCAGGTCAACGGCGCAAGTCGCGCCCACTCCCGTTGCTGATCCTGTCACAATTCCTATTTTAGCCATAGTGATTTCATACGCCCCAGACAATTGATGGAATCGACGTGGAAAACGGCGGGAAGCACATCGGCCATGCAAAAAGTAAATCTACCATTTTATGCATGTCAACACAGGATTATTTTCAAGAACACTTTTTTAAGTTACCGTCGTTGTGTGTATAGTACCGCTAGAATGTTCTATGTCAACAGACAAATGCAATATAGTGTTAAATATATATGAAGCATTGTTGAAAGATACGTTTTTAACGTAATATTATTAGCTGCGCCGTCTACAGGCATGCTGTGCGAATTTCGGGGTGTGGACCCATAAAGTGTGGCGCCGTGCGTTCCAGTCATGATGCGACCGTGTCGGCATTTCGATCCGGCATGACGCAGGGTTGTCCGGCGGTGTGAGGGCGTAGCCCGAGGACCGGCGGACAACCCTGCGTCACTAAGTTTTTTCTTATCTGCGGGTCGGACTGGGCCCCCCACATATTCTGCTCAAGCGGAGGTTGGGATGCCGGGCAGACACATCAACGATCAGCAGATGAGGTTATTCATGATACTTCGCATCAATCGTACCCAGCAGACCGCAGCCCATCGGCAGTGCCAGCTGTCCTTGTCGAAGACGTCGCCGCCAATCACAGACCTGCCAGCGCGTCGCGCCATGCTTGCGGGCGACCGCCGCAATCTACACCCCCGGCAGCAGGCTTTCGGCCGCAATCCAGGCTTTGGTGACGTCCTGGGACGTGGTGTAGCAGGTAGCGCGGTGGTCATCGGCGCTTTCCGGTAGGATCTTATAGCGCGACGATCAGGATGATACGAGTTTCGCGGTAGGGACGCTCATTACTGAGCGCCCCCCGCACAGATCCGAGCGGGCCCAATTCGGGCACTCGGCTCCTACCTCGAGTGTTTGACGGCGAAACGGACACTCGGCC
>NZ_JAMYTH010000063.1:0-20857 GCF_040322415.1 Mesorhizobium sp. M0152 | reverse complement strand
TGATCCGCATCCATCTCACCGGCGCTACCTTGAGCAATATCGCGACCGGCGAAGTCACCTACACCTACTCGACCACGCTGTCGCAACCGCTCGAACATGCCAATGGCGCCCTCGAGAACAGCGCGCTTTTGACCGGCGTCACCTTCCAGGTCACTGACAAGGACACCGACACCGCGCAGGGCAGCTTCACCGTCGCCATCGTCGACGACGTCCCGCAGGCCAACGATGACACCTGGGCTCCGACCGTCACAGGCGCCACAATCCTCACCGACCTATTGACCAATGATGTCTTTGGCGTCGATGGCGTCGATACAGACAATGCTCCGGTGCCGGGGCAGGTCACCGTTACCCAAGCTGGGCACGGCACGGTCAGCTACAACAACAACGGCACTTTCACGTATACGCCGACGGACGGATACAACGGCGGCGACTCCTTCACGTATACGATCAAGGATAGTGACGGAGATACGTCCACCGCGACTGTTTCGTTGACCGTGAACACAAATGACGCGCCGGTCGCCGTAAACACCGAGAATTGGATGCCTAGCGACCCCGCGCAGCAGACGGTGGGCTCGCCAGGCTATCCAAACGGATATCCTCTGCTGGTGACCATTCCGTCAGATGCGGATGGCGACAATCTGATTGTCACAGCAACTGGAACGATCCCCCTAGGCGTGCTCTACTTCGACGGTACTTACCATGCGCTAACGGCCGGTACGGTGCTGTATGACCCGTCCAGCGGCATCAATCTGCTGGATGACCTGGTCTACACGCCGACCGCAGCGGTAACCGATCCGATCAACGCCAGCCTTTCGCTGAGTATTTCCGATGGGACTGTAACCACCATCCAGACCGTCGGTATTCACGAAGTCCCGCCAACCAGCATTCCGGGACCGACAGGCAGCATCAACGGGGATGCCAACACTCCCCTGACATCCGGTCACAACGCGGAGGCAGGCTTTGTTCTGAACACGGAATTCGCGAATGCCGTAAACAATGATTCTTCTGCTGGCTCGATTACACTACAAACCGATTTTCAGAATCGGTCGGGGTATTCGATTCCAATTCAGGCCGTGGATCAGAACGGCGATTATCTCGAAGCTCAAGTCAATGTCTATATCTATGTAGACGGAATAAAGTTCCAAGCTGTGTCCACGGCCGACGGAAATCCGAATACGTGGTCGTTCGACGGTCAACTGATGAAGACCGTTGTTGACTTCGACACAATAGTTAATACGAGCAACTCGTTGCAGACACTTGCCCAGTACATAGCTCTTAATCCTGTGGCTGCTGGGGAAACCTGGACGATTCAATATGACGACATCAAAGGGGGCAACGAACAAGCCCGGATGCTTAACTTCTCCTTACAGGTATTCGATCCCGGCAACCCTGGTATAACCGTCAACGGCGATGCCCTGCTGGCAGATCAGATATATGGCGGCTCCGGCAGCGACACTCTGTCTGGCAACGGCGGAAACGATGTCATCGTCGGCCGCGGAGGCAACGATCTCATCGACGGCGGCGCAGGAAATGACTTGCTCATTGGAGGCCTTGGCAAAGATACGCTGACCGGCGGTACGGGCGCCGACACTTTCATGATCGGAACCGGCGACTCGACACCGGTCATCAGTGGATCGGGTGATGCTGGCACGATCTCAGGCTATGACACCATCACCGACTGGGGCGCTGGCGGAACGGCAGACAAGCTCGACTTCAGCGTCGCTGTGATTGCAGCCAGCGCGACCAGCGGGTTCAACGGCACCGACTCGGCCTTGACGTTCGGCGGGCAAACGATCAAGTCGGACGCAATCAGCGCAAGTGGCATCATCACCTTCGATGACGCAGACACTTACGCAAATGCGCTGAACCTCAACACAGTCGGCGGCGTGGCCGCAGCAGTCCAATATCTGATGACGAACAACATCGGTGGCGCCGGCACGACGGTAGCCTTCGTTGGAAACGGGAACACCTACGTCTATGAGCAGACCACCACCAATGCCGGTGGAACATTGGTTCAACTGACCGGGACCAACATTACCAACCTCAACACGCTCATCACCAACGGTGCTGTCGACCCCATCATTCTTGACGTCAATCATGATGGCTTCGCCTTCTCCGACCTCAACCACGGGGTCCAGTTCGACATGAATGGCGATGGCACGAAGGATCAGGTCGCATGGAACACCTCGAACGACGGCATGCTGGCGATCGACCTCAACCATGACGGCAAGATCGACGACGGCACCGAGTTGTTCACGCCGGCCTTCGGCGGTGGCAACTTTGCCAGCGGCGCGGCAGCGCTGGCTTCGCTCGACAGCAACCATGACAGCGTTATCGACCACAACGACGCCGTATTCGACAGCCTGCTGATCTGGAAGGACGCCAACGCCGACGGCATCAGCGACGCTGGGGAATTGTCACATCTCGCAGATAACGGTATCGTCTCCATCAGCACAGCGGCTACTCCGACTGTTGGCGAAATCGACGGACAGACCGTGACAGGCAACGGAACCTTCCAGATGGCCGACGGCACGACCGGCAACTATGTCGAGGTCGAACTCGACACCTCACTTGTTGCACCGGCTGAGCCGTCCGTTGCCACTGATGGTACGAAGACCTTCGCCATTGCCTCGCTCGACGCCGCCGATCTGATCGCGGACTTCCACGATGGAGCCAACGGCGACAAGATCGACCTTACCGCTCTGCTCAAGGGCCTGGCGGGCGTCGTCGATCTCGAAGCCGGCGGTTTCTTGGAGATCGCGCAGTCTTCGGCCAATGCGGCGAACGCCGAAGTCAAGGTTGATACCGATGGCGGCGGCGACAACTATCATACGGTCGCCGTGCTGGAGAACTACACGTTCCACAGCGCCGCCGAAGCAGTTAAAATACTCTACGATGACAGCCACGGCACCAAGACGGACGTGGCCTAAGGGGCGAAAGGGACGGGGTGAGAAACATGAAAAGATTTTTGCGTGTGGCTTTCGGGGCTGGCCTGATGTCGATCTTGTCGACGGGCCTCAACGCCGCCGACATCATCGAAGGTCCTTCGGTCGACTATTGCCGCACCGTCGGCACGTCCAACCTGGTGCTGAACGACAACATCGTCGATCTTAGGGAGCAGGTGGTCAAGCTGATGGACGAGTCGGTCGCGGTCGCCAACAACTCGGAGTGGATCAACTCGTCCCGGCCGGTTTTCGTCTGGGCGTCGGAGGCCAAGGTCGCCTGCGGCATGGCCTATGGCTACCTGAAGACGAGCTATAAGGACGAAGACACGCTCAACAAATGCGAGTGTTTCCACGATCGCATGGTCGAGTACATGCACTGACCGCATAGGCGAAGCCACGCCTGTTGGCCGTCATGATCGGCGACGCAGCATTTTTGAGGGCGGTCGCTGGAACGGTCGCTTTGATCGGCTTTAGCCAAATCGTCACGCCGGCCCGCGCCAACTGGCTGGAACGGCCTCGCATCGAACAGCATCCGTCGTCCGGCGTGACGCGGCCGGCGAATTGCGAGGCGGCCGCGCAGTGGACCCGGCAGACGTTCAAGGCGTTCGCGACCTGTCAGGCTTCCCTCTACGGCCTGGAGCCCGTGCTGGCGCATGCCGTCATGGAGATCGAAAGCGGGTTCGATCCCGGCGTGCAGGGGGCCGACGGCGAAATCGGCCTGATGCAGGTGATGCCTGCCACGGCCAGAATGCTCGGCTTTCGAGGCTCGCTCGATGATCTGAGCGCGCCAGCGACCAACATCGCGCTCGGCGTCAGATATCTTGCCCAGGCAAACAGCCTCGCCGCGGGCGACCTGTGCACCACCGTCATGAAGTATCGCGCCGGACACAATGAAAGCCGGTTCTCGGCGCTTTCCGTCCGCTACTGCCAGCGCGCACGGGCAATCCTGGCCAGGGAAGGATACGAGGTGACCGGACCTTTGCCGGTGGCGACCTTCGGCCTTTCGGCGTTCCCGACGGCAGGAGATGGCGGCGTTCCTGGCCAGGGAAGGGGAGTGTGCGTGCGCCGCGTGTTCGTGCCCGGGCCACGATACATGAAATGCGCCGACTATCGGACCGCCGGGCAAGCACGGCAGATCAAGGCGCTCAGGGCCAAGCTTTTCGGCGGATAAAGAATTACAGACAGAATGGCAAGTCGGCCGTAAACATGCGTTATGACCAGACCGGGAAAGAATACCCGGCGGCACATAGGGGGTGGAGCAATCATGGATGCTGGCCGACAGGCCCACTTTCCGCGGACATGGGCAATCGCCTTTGCGCTCGCCATGACGTTGTCCGGCTGCCAGTCGAAAGGTAGCGTTTCCGAAGCGCTCGATCCGGCGGCGATCGCCGTGCCCGCCGGGCAGAATGGCGAAGCTGCTGCCGTCACGGCACAGGCGACCCAGTCGCTGGGCTCCGGTCCGACAAAGATCACGATGTTGCTGCCTTTGTCCGCCCCCGGAACGGCAGGGGAAAACGGCAGGAAGATGCTCGATGCCGCCAAGCTGGCGATGACCGATATCGGCAGCGGATTGCTTACACTGACGGTAGAGGACACGAAAGGCGACAGCGCGCAGGCCAGCAAATTGGCAGTGACGGCCATAACGACGGGATCGAAAGTCGTCATCGGCCCGACCGAGCTGCCGGCAGCCCAGCATATTGCCACGCTCTCCGGACCGCAGCGGCCACCGGTTCTGGCGCTTGCCGACAATTTCGCGGGCGGCGCCGGGGTCTATGCCGTGCTCCTTGGCGAAGCCGACAGCGCCGCGGCGGGCGCCGCGGGAATGGCAGCGAAAGGCGGCAAGAAGTTCGTATTGCTCGTCGCAGCCGGCCCCGACGCCAGTGCCGTGGAGAAGCGGGTCGCAAACAGCCTCAGCATCTATGGCGCGGCACTCACGGTCACTGTCCCGTATTCGGCCGGCGACGGTGGCGCGAAGGCGGTAGACGAAATGGGCTCGCTCGTGGAAGCCCCCGACGCCGTAATCGTGGCCAGCGGCAACGGCAGTCCCTCGCCCATCCTTGCCGCTCTCAAATCAAAGGGTATTCCGGGAAAAGCGATCTCCGTGGTCGGAACGAACCGTTGGCTGGAGCATCCCGTGGATCCGCTGTTCGAGGGGGCATACATCGCCACGCTCGATTCGCGCGAAACCGGGCCGATCGCCGACCGCTTCAGGACGACATATAATTACCCGGCCGACGTCAATGTCGCCTACGCCTATGATATGGTTGCCCTTACTGCAGGGATCGCCAGCGCGGTCGGGCCCGATGGCTTCAGCAAAAAGGTTCTCGAGAATCCAAACGGGTTTCGTGGATCGACAGGCCTGTTTCGGTTTCGGGCTGACGGATCCAGCGAACGATCGATGCCGTTCTATCGGATTGAAAAAGGTGCTCTCAAGCTGGTTGCGAAATCGACGTCGGGTTTTTGACCGGCGAGAAGCCCTGGGAACCTGTTCGAGCTGATGGGCAGGCTTGACCGCAGCCACTTGGCGATCGGGCTCGGAAGCCTCCTGCTTCTGAGCGGTGTCCTGCTGATCGTCGAGGCCGGAAGGATGCTTTCGGTCGATCCGCCCGTCTTGGTCCCTTCGCGCAATCCTGTCCCGGCCCCTTCGCACGATAGTGACGGCACGCGGCCAATCCGACCGGCTGCGCCGGTCACTTACGCACGGCACCGAGAACCGGTGCGCAAGGTTGCTCAAGGCCTCATCGCTCCGCCCCGGCTTGATCCCACGGAGATCGAAAGAGTCGAGCCCCGTCCGCCGCTCAGCGAACTCGGTCTCGCCGTGCCCCCGAAGACGCCGATGCCTGGGGATTGGCGGGAGCTACTGCTCTATCGTCCGGTTGCCACATCGTCGGCGATCTTCGAATCGATGGGCCGGAAGGTAATCATCAGCGGGGTGCAGAGCATTGACCTCGACAGAGCGTGTTCGTTTCACGGCGTCACCTGGCCTTGCGGCCAGCGCGCACGCGCCGCTTTCAATTCCTGGTTAAGGGGACGGTCGCTGAAGTGTTTCGTGCCGCCTGCCGTCGAGCGTTTTGCCATCGCCGCACCGTGCAGCCTGGGCAAGCAGGATGTCGGCGCCTGGCTTGTCTCGAACGGCTGGGCGATGGCGCTGCCGAGCGGCATCTATGGCAAAGCGGAGGCGACAGCCAGAAACGCGCAGATGGGGATATTCGGCCCAGCACCATAGTCAGCCACCCGGTCTCTGATATTTTGTTAACCGTCGCGGGCGCAGCTTCTCCCAAGGCAAACCGGTTTCGTCCGGGGTTTCGATGATTCATTCCGCCGATCCATCAAATTGCAAGGTTCCTCTAAACTGAAATTGCAGCACGCCGGCCCTATACCAGCCCATCCACAGGAGATCGGCCAGTGACAAAGACTATGGTGACCACCGCCCGGGCATGGAAAGGCGTCGCCTGGCTGACCTTTCTGGGAACCGCGGGAATTTTGGCCCTTTCCGTTGGCCTGAATTACCTGCTCCTGTTCTCGCAGGTGCTGACGCCGTTTGGGCGCAGCATGGTCACGGCAATCCTGTTGCCCGTCGTCCTTGGTGTTCCGTTTTTTCTGTTCATTGGGTTGAAGCAGATGGAGGTCCGTCGCTATCGCCGGGAACTCGACAAGTCAGCTACCTTCGATGCCCTGACAGGCTGCCTGAACGGAGCGGTCTTCACGTCGATGGTCGAAAGAAGAACGGCAAGGCCATCAGCGTCAGGTCCGAGATCGGGCGCCTTCCTGGTCATTCATCCGGAACATCTGCGGTCCATCAACCTGCGCTTTGGTCTTGAATGGGGCGATGAGGCCTTGCGGCTCATCGCCTCGACCATACGATCATCGGTGCGCGCGGAGGATCTGGTTGGACGCATGGGGACTTCGATGTTCGGGGTTTTCCTCTCAGGTGCGACCGAAGCAGAAGCCAAGGAAATTGGCGAGCGTATCCGGATGCGTGTCGCGCAAGTCTATTTCGCACCAAAGGGAATGGAGGATGCCCTGACCATCAAAGTCGGCGGCGTGGTGTTTGAAACCGAGGTGGAGTTCGCGGACATGTTCCGGTCCGCCGAACAGCGCATCTCCGGCGCCCAGGACGGAGCCGCATTCGAACTGACACACCTCCACAGCTAACGATCGCTGGGGAACGCCGGCGCGAGCTCGGGGTCAACCTGGCTTCTCGACCATCTCACCCGTCGCGATTTCACGTGCACCGTCCTGCTAGCACTGTCCTTTCGTGTAGCGCTGTGGCGCCGGCGAAATGACCCGATGCCAGGAGGCACACAGTATTTACCGGATCGTGCTCCCGTCGCCCTGCTTATCCGTCCAGCGTCGGAACAACGCGCTGGCGTTGACTCCTCCGAAGCCGAAGCCATTGCAGATCGCATACTCCATCGCCATCGGCCGCGCCTGGTTTGCGACGAAGTCGATGCCCTCGCCTGCCGGATCTGGAACTTTCAGATTAAGGGTCGGAGGCGCTACCTGGTCCCTGAGCGCCAGGATCGTGAAGATGGCACCAAGCCCGCCGGCGGCGCCGAGCAGGTGTCCGGTCGCCGATTTTGTTCCGCTGACAGCTATGGCGAAATCCGTGCCGAAGAGCCTTTTGATAGCCTCGATTTCCCCCAGATCTCCGACTGGCGTGGAGGTCGCGTGCGCATTGAGGTGGCGAATCTCACGCGCCGAAATGCCGGCTTGGGCAATCGCGATCTCCATGGCTCGGCGCGCGCCGTCGCCGTCCTCGGGACCGGATGTGACGTGGTGAGCGTCCGCCGTCGTGCCGTAACCAACAAGCTCGGCAAGCGGTTTGGCGCCGCGCGCAAGCGCATGGCTCAATTCCTCGATGACCAGGATGCCGGCCCCTTCGCCCATGACAAACCCGTCTCGCGACGTGTCGAATGGCCGAGAAGCCTCGTCGGGACGGTGGTTGAAGGAGGTCGAAAGCGAACGAGCCGCGGCAAAACCACCGAGGCTGACCGTATTTATGCATGCCTCCGTTCCGCCGCACACGGCAACATCGGCTTCTCCGGCGCGGATGAGACGAGCCGCGTCGCCGATCGCCTGGATGCCGGCCGCGCATGCAGTCACCGGTGCGCCGATTGGACCTTTGAAGGCGTAGCGGATCGAGATGTGGCCCGCCGCGAGGTTCACCAGGAAGGATGGCACCGTAAAGGGCGATAGGCGGCGGACGCCGCGCTGATCGACCGTGCGCACCGCCTCCGTTATGGCCGGAAATCCCCCGACGCCCGAGGCGATGATCGTGGCTGTACGCAAGCGGTCCGCTTCCGAGACAGGTGCCCACCCCGCCTGGGCAACTGCTTCCTCTGCCGCCGCCATGGCGAAGAGAATAAAGCGGTCCACCTTGCGCTGGTCTTTCGGCGCAAAGGCGGTATTCGGATCGAAACCAGCTTCGGGGTCTTCTTCCGACGAAGGAACCATTCCGCCGACCTTCGCCGGCAGGTCTCGCGCCACATCGTCCGAAAGTCCCCGGATGCCCGAGCGACCGGCCAGGAGCCGCGACCAGGACGCTTCGACTTTTGCGGCAAGGGGCGTGACCGCTCCCATTCCCGTAACAACAATCCGTCGCATCTATTCTCCTATCGTTGGGTGCGAGCCCAGCGCGGCCCACGCCGTGGCTTGGTTCCGTGCGGGCCCGCACGGATGGCAAGGATTAGCCGTTCCTCTCAGGCAGCGACGATTGCGCGAACCTGCGCGGTTGCCGCATTCAGAAAATGCTGGGCGAGGTCGGGATCGTTGACGACGCGCGACAGCATCAGCACGCCCACCATCGTCGAGAGAATGGCCATGAACTTGCTCTCCTCGGATTTGGTCTTCTCGCCGTCGGTCTCTGCTATCAGACGCCCGAGGATTTCGAGATGCGCCTTGATCCCGGCTTCGAATGGCGCCTTCAACTGAGGACCCCTGGCGGGCAGCATCCGAGCCGAGCGCAACGAGGGGGCAGTCGTCCATCCTTTCGGTGCGATGCTCCATGCCGAGATAGAACGCGATCACAGCGCCCAATGGGTCCTGGGGACTGGCTGCGGCCGCGGTTGACCATCGGCGCGAAGCGCTCTCCAGTGCCCGCCCGGACGCCTGCGCCGCCAGGTCGTCCTTGGACGCGAACTGCTTGTAAAACGCGCCCTGAGTCAGCCCGGCATCCTCCATCAGATCCTTGAGGCCGATGCCGTCAAAGCCGTGCTTCCGAAACAGGCGGCTCGCCACATCGATTACCGCTTGCCGGTTTTCTTCTGCCTGAATGCGAGTGACGCGCATAGTCGATCTCCGCAATTAAATTGCGATCGACATCTATCGAATATAGAGGTCGAACGCAATCTATTTGGTGGAGGCGATAGGGATCGATCGTCATCTCAAGCCTGGTTGCAGGCAGGTGAAAGCGCTGGAGGGGACATTATCTTGGCGAGGGCTTCGACGATCAGAGGCTTGACACGCTCTTCCTCACGATGCCCATTTCCTGGAGAGGCACGCTGGCTCAGTACGTCGGTCGCCTCCACCGCCTGCATGACAGGAAGACCGAGATTCTCGTCGTCGACTATGTCGACGAACAGGTGCCGATCTTGGCGCGCATGCGGCAAAGCGGAGAACGGGATATCGGTCGCTCGGTTACGCAGTTGATTCGCCCGCATTCGCGCCTGATTTCTCGTGAGAAATTTCTGGAACAATATTTCGATGAAATCCAACCGCCAAAGTCTGAAATCCGCGACCAAGCCGAACAGCGAACCTAAGCTCTCGCGCACCCACGCGCCCGCCGATCTATCGCCGGTGGACTGGCAACGCGGCTTGCGCCGCCAGTTTGGTCGCGAGCAGGATTTCGGGCTTGAAAATCTGACCAGCGAACCGTTTTTCTCCGAATTTCGGGTCAGTAATCCAGCTTCGAAATCCACTTACCGCGTCGCGATCCGAGGCTTGGGGCCAGGTGGCAATTTCTGTTCGTGCCCCGATTACGCCACCAGCGAATTGGGCACCTGCAAGCACCTCGAATTCACCCTGGCCAAATTGAAGAAAAAGCGCGGCGCCAAGACAGCATTTGCGCGCGGCTACCAGCCTGCATTTTCCGAGCTGTATTTGCGCAACGAAGGCAAGCGCCGCGTGCATTTTCGCGCCGGAACGGACTGCCCGCCGGCGGTGAGCGCCGCTGCCGCCGGTTTGTTCGATGCCGAACGCGACGGGATGCTGCCAGACGATCGCTTTGGCGAGCTTGAGCATTTTATGGCGATGGTGTCGAAGTGTGGTCACGAGTTGCGGGCCTATGACGATGCGCTCGATTTCATCGCTGGAAGGCGAGATGCGGACCGGCGCGCCGCAAAGCTCGAACAACTGTTCCCACGCGGAGCCGCCGATCCCGACCTGCTGGCATTCCTGAAAGTGCCGCTCTACCCCTATCAGGCGGAGGGTGCGCTGTTCGCGGTGCGAACCGGCCGGGCACTGATCGGTGACGATATGGGGCTGGGCAAGACGATACAGGCAATTGCCGCGACGGAAATACTGGCGCGCCATTTTGGCGTCTCGAAAGTGCTGGTGGTCTGTCCGACCTCGCTCAAATACCAGTGGCAAAGCGAAATCATGCGGTTTTCGGGCCGCAAAGGCGAGGATGCGGCACGCGTCATCAACGGCGGCCGGGCGCAGCGGCAGAAGGACTACGCCTCGGACGGTTTCTGCAAGATCACAAACTACGAGAAGCTCAAGCCGGATCTTGACCTGATCGCCGCATGGGGACCCGAACTGGTCATCGTCGATGAGGCGCAGCGGGTCAAAAACTGGAACACAATCGCAGCGCGTGCCTTGAAACGCATCGATAGCTCCTACGCGATCGTGCTTACCGGGACGCCTTTGGAAAACAAGCTGGAGGAACTGGTCTCCATCGTCCAGTTTGTCGATCAGCACCGGCTGGGACCGACCTGGAAGCTGCTGCATGAGCATCAGGTCAAGGACGAAGCCGGGCGCGTCACCGGCTATACCGGGTTGGAGGAGATCGGCCAAACGCTGGCGCCGGTCATGATCCGCCGGCGCAAATCCGAGGTTTTGCGGCAACTGCCCACCCGGACCGACCAGAACCTGTTGGTGCCAATGACAGAGATGCAAATGCTCTATCATCAGGAAAACGCCGACGTGGTGGCGAAAATCGTCCAGCGCTGGCGCAAGGCCAGGTTCCTGTCGGACATGGACCAGCGGCGGCTGACCAGTGCCCTGCAGAACATGCGCATGTCGTGCAACAGCACCTATCTGCTGGACCGCGAAACCGACCATGGCGTCAAGGCCGACGAATTGGCGGCACTCTTTGACAAATTGTTCGCCGAGCCCGAAGCCAAGGCGGTGGTGTTTTCACAATGGACGCGGACCCATGATATCGTCATCCGCCGTCTCGAAGCGCGTGGGCTTGGTTACGTCAGCTTCCACGGCGGCGTGCCCTCGGGCAAACGCCCGGCTCTGGTTGAGCGGTTTCGCCACGATCCCACCTGCCGCGTGTTCCTGTCCACGGATGCCGGCAGCACGGGCCTCAATCTGCAGCATGCCTCGACGTTGGTGAACATGGATTTGCCGTGGAACCCGGCAATCCTCGAACAGCGCATAGCGCGCATTCATCGCATGGGCCAAGTGCGGCCAGTGCAAGTCGTCAATTTCGTGGCGAAGGGCAGCATCGAGGAGGGAATGCTTTCGGTGCTGGCGTTCAAACGCTCGCTGTCGGCAGGAATTCTCGATGGCGGCAGCGGCGAGATTTCGCTCGGCGGTTCGCGTCTGAACCGCTTCATGAAAGACGTGGAAAATGTCACTGGACGCATGGGTGAGGGCGAGGCCGTCACACCGGCTGAGGAAGTGCGGAATATCGCCACTGATGACGCCGGATCCGGCGAAGATGCAGATGCGGATGCAAGCACCGAGACGGTGATCGCGCGAACTGATGGGGCCGGAGCACCACAGCGCGATACAGATCCCGATCCATGGCAAGTCTTGGTCCAGTTCGGCTCTCAATTTGTTGCCGCGCTGGCGGCCGCCAACGATCCCAATGCCCCGGCGCATTCATGGGTTGAGCGCGATCCAGCCACCGGCGCGCAAAATCTCAAAGTGCCGCTGCCGCCCCCGGAAGTTGCGAGGCAACTAGCTGATACGCTTTCTGCACTCGCGGACAGCTTGCGGGGGAAGAATGCGTGACCGACTGAGCTGAACGCCAGACGATCAGGTCGGGCCGGCTCTCTACGTCATAAGCCGATCCGGTCCTTCAGCCGCCCCGAAAGGATCGCCGCCTTCACCCCGACTGGCCAGAAACGGTGAAACCGGATCGGTTTCAGCGGCGATATCGGCATGGGAAACGGCACGGTCTGGTCACCGCGCAGACACCGCGCCAAAGCGCTGCCCATTGCCGAGGCCATGGCAACACCGCGGCCATTATAGCCAAGGCAGACCAGGATGCCGTCCTGCGGCTCATGAACGTGTAGGAGATGGTCCTTGGTGATCGCAACCCGGCCGTTCCAGCCATGTGTCCAGCGCGTTCCCGCAAGCGCCGGCCAGAGCCGCAGCGCATAGTCGGTGAGATAGCCGACGGCGGCGGCATTCTCGATCGGCCTCATCGGTCCGCGGCCGCCCATGAGAAGGCGGTTCCGCGCGTCGATCCGATAGTAGACGGTGATGTTGCCGGCTTCATAGACGACCGGTCTTTCGGGGAGAATGGCAGCTGCGACCACAGGCGACAGCGGTTCGGTCGCCGCTATGGCGCTGAACACCGGGACGAGCGATTGCTTCAGACCCGGCCACAGGTCGCCAGTATAGCCGTTGGTCGCGACAACAACCTTCTCGGCGCTGACAGAACCGCTCGCGGTTTTGAGGATCCACCGTCCGGCCTCCCTGCTCAGTGAAAGAACCTCGCTGCCGCCGAATATCCGCGCTCCGGCATTCTGCGCGGCGGCTGCCAGGCCAAGGGCATATTTCAACGGATGGAGGTCGCCGCCGCGGGCGTCGAACATGCCGCAGATGTATCTGTCCGCGCCGGTTCGCGCCGCCATCGCCTTTGCGTCCAGCATGCTGACTGGCATCCCGCGCCGCTCGCATTGCCCGGCTGTAGCCCGCACCGCGGTCGCCGGCTTCGGTCGGATGGCGGCACGGACAGTGCCGTTCTGCCGCGCCTCGCAGTCGATCGACAGGCGCTTGATCAGATCGAACGTGAAATCCGGTGCGCCATAGGAAAAGTCGACCATCCGCCGGCCGAGATCGGGGCCGAACATCGCCTCGATCGTGTCGGGGTCGTATTTGAGGCCGGGATTGACCTGACCCCCGTTTCTGCCCGAGGCCCCCCAGCCCGGCTGGCAGGCCTCGATCACGACAACGTCGTCGCCGGCTTCGGCCAGGTGCAAGGCGGTCGAAAGACCGGTGAAGCCGCCGCCGACAATGGCGACCCTTGCTCGTTGTGCGCCGCCGAGTGCGGGGTAGTCGCCGGTGTGGCCGGCCGTTTCGCGATAGAGGCTCTTGGGCGGACTGCTTTCAAGCATATGGTGGGTTCTCATGACATCCGCCACAAGGGAAGCCGAGGATGGCCGAAGTCAATATGCCACCTCCGCGCCCGTGCTGACCTGCTGCCTTGCTCCGAGGTAGAAGAACAAACAATCGTCCAGCCGCTTTGCAACGCCAAACATGCATTGGACCGCCGCGGGGATGTCGTTCCGGACGAAGACCGGGAGCTTGATCTGCTCTTCGATCTCGCCTTGCAAGGGCTTTGAGCGACGTGTTCGAGCGGTTGCGCGTTGCCGCCTCGGCGGTCATCGGTAGTCCAACTAATATGTACATGCTTGTATGTATAAGCTGCGATTGCTAGTCTCGAAACCGGCACCGAGGCCGACGCCGGCAAGGAGGATCACATGCGCAATGCTTCTCTTTTCGACCTGTCGGGCAGGAAGGCGCTTGTGACCGGCGCCAGCCGTGGCATCGGGCGCAGCATCGCCGAGGCCCTCAGCGCCGCCGGCGCCGACGTCGCCGTCACGGCGCGCAGCCTGGCGTCCCTTGAGGAGACCACGGCAGCCATCCGCGCGGCCGGTGGGGTTGCGCACGCCATCGCTCTCGACGTCACCGATGTCGGCCGGTGCCGGGCGGCCACCGACGAGGCAGCCGGCCTGCTCGGTGGTCTCGATATTCTCGTCAACAATGCCGGGATGGAAGAGGTTCGGCCATCGCTCGATGTCGATGAGGCCCTGTGGGACCGGATCGTCGACACCAATCTCAAGGGTGCGTTCTTCTGCGCGCAGGCCGCCGCGCGACAGATGCGAGACGCCGGGCGGTCCGGCGCCATCATCAATCTCTGTTCGCTGACATCGCAGGTCGGAATCCCCACCGCGGTGCCCTATGGCTCGTCGAAGTCGGGCCTGCTGGGCATGACCCGCGCCCTTGCGGCGGAGTGGGCGGAGCTCGGCATTCGGGTCAACGCCATCGCCCCGGGCTATTTCAGGACGGCGATGACGGATGTGTTCTACAGCAACGAAGCATGGCAGCACTCGATGCTCGCCAAGATTCCGCAGCGCCGTTTCGGCGATTTGCGCGACCTGCACGGCGTTGCCGTGTTCCTCGCGTCGGATGCGGCAGCCTACATAACCGGCCAGTCCATTCCGGTGGATGGTGGTTTTCTCGCATCGATTTGAGGCAGTTCGCCATGGTTCTATCTCAGCGTTCTCCGCGGATGTGACCGACCGGCGCATTGCGTCCTAACAGAAGGAATACCCCATGTCCGACATCAGCTTCCACGATCTGTCATCACTCGATGCCACCCAGCGGGCAAGTCTGCTGAAGCGTGCCGAGGCAGATCTGTCGGTCTTCGTCGAAAAGGTCCGCCCGATCATCCAGTCGGTCAGGGAGGAAGGTGACGCTGCCCTGATCCGCTTCGCCAGGGAGTTCGACAAGGCCAATGTGGCCGAAGGGGAACTGAAGGTCTCGGAAGCGGAGTTCGCCGCTGCGTTCGACAAGGTCGAAAAAGACGTCGTGGAGAGCATCAGCTTCGGCATCGACAACATCCGGCGCTTCCATGAGGAGCAGAAGCCCGAAACCATGTGGCTCAAGGAGGTCCGGCCGGGCGCCTATGCCGGCGACAGGTACACGCCGATTGCGTCCGTCGCGCTTTACGTGCCGCGCGGCAAGGGCGCCTTTCCGTCGGTGACCATGATGACGTCGGTTCCGGCTGTTATCGCCGGCGTGCCGCAGATCGCCATCGTGACGCCGGCGACATCGGACGGTTCGGTGGATGCGGCGACGCTGGTCGCCGCGCGTCTCGCCGGTGTCGAGACCGTGTACAAATGCGGCGGCGCCCAGGCGGTCGCCGCCGTCGCCTACGGCACCGAGACGGTGAAGCCCGCGCTCAAGATCGTCGGCCCCGGCAGCCCTTGGGTGGTGGCGGCAAAGAGCGTCCTGTCCTCGGTCATCAACACAGGTCTTCCGGCCGGCCCGTCGGAAGCGATCATCTTTGCCGATGACAGCATCGACGGCGGCCTTGCTGCTCTCGATCTGCTGATCGAGGCCGAGCACGGGCCGGATTCCTCGGCCTATCTGGTGACGCATAGCCGCAAGGTCGCCGAAGCCGCAGTGGCGGCAATCCCGGAACACTGGTCGCGGATGACCGAACAGCGTGTCGAGTTCTCGCGCGCGGTGTTGACGGGAAAGCGCGGCGGCATCGTGCTGACCGCATCACTGGAAGACAGCTACCGCTTCATCAACGATTATGCGCCCGAACATCTCGAGATCCTGTCGACGGAGCCGTTCGCGCATCTCGGACACATCACCGAGGCGGCCGAAATCCTCATGGGCCCTCATACGCCGGTGACCCTTGCCAACTTCGTCCTCGGGCCGAATGCGGTGCTGCCGACCAGCCGCTGGGCGCGAACCTATGGACCGCTTTCGGTGACGGATTTCGTCAAGCGCTCTTCGGTCGGCTATGTCACCTCGGCCGCTTATCCCGAACTGGCGATGCATGCCCGCAGGCTCGCCCGCTACGAAGGGTTCAGTTCGCATGAGAACGCGGTCTCGGAGATCCGCGATCGCTATCTTGCCGGCTGAGTGGAAGCGATCACGATGAAGGCCGCACGACTTTATGGACCCGGCGACCTGCGCGTCGAGGATATCGCCACGCCGGGTGCGCCGGATGCCGGCTGGGTGAAGCTGAGGGTCGATGCCGCCGGCATATGCGGTTCGGATCTGCATAATTACCGGACTGGGCAATGGATAAGCCGGTCACCTTCGACGGCCGGCCACGAACTGACCGGCACGGTGGTCGCCATCGGCGAGAGCGTGGATACCGTCGCCGTCGGCGACAGGGTGATTGCCGATTCCCGGTTCTGGTGCGGAGAATGTCCGCAATGCCTTGCCGGCAGACGGCACCTCTGCGGTTCGCTGGGATTCGTGGGAGAAATCTGCGACGGCGGCTTCGCCGAGCAGGCGCTCTTGCCCGCACGCCTGCTGCATCTCGTCGATGCCACGCTTGACGAGCGGGTCGCCGCGATGGCCGAGCCGCTGGCGGTGGCCCTGCACGCGGTGCGGCGGCTGCCGAAGACGACGGGCTCCGTGCTGGTCGTCGGCTGCGGCACGATCGGCGGTCTCGCTGCTCTGCTGCTCTGCCGAACCTTCGCCGGTACCGTGCTTGTCGCCGACCGCAACCAGGGCCGCTGCGCCCGTGTGGCGCGAGTGACCGGTGCCAGGATTGTCGACCTGAACCGCGATGCCATCGCCGCGGCAACCGCCAATGCCCCGTTGCTGACGGCTGTCGAGGCGACCGGCAGCATCGCGGCACTCGGCCAGTTGCTCGGCGTCCTCGATCCTGGCGGCACGGTAGCGATGGTCGGCATATTCCACGGCCGCCTCGACATCGATCCCAATCTTCTGGTCGAACGCGAAATCGCATTGCTGGGATGTCATGCCTTCGCCGACGAACTGCCCGACGCCGTGCGGATGCTCGGCGAACTGAGCGAGCCGCTGCTGGCCCTGATCGACCGCGAGATCGGCCTGGACGACGTTCCAGCCGCCTATGACCGGTTGTTGGCGGGGCAGAGCGACGGCTTGAAGACAATCATCCGGATGCGGCAAACTGTCGGGCATGCCTAGTTTCCGATACCTTGCCGGAAAGGACTTTGAAGATGATCGAATTGCCCGATACGGCCAGTCCTCTTTACGAGAAGGTCAAGGACTACATCCTGACCAATATCGGGACGGGCCGGTGGAGCAAGGATAGGAAGCTTCCGTCCGAGAATGAGTTCGTGGCTTCGCTGGGCGTGTCGCGGATGACGATTCACCGGGCCTTGAGGGAGTTGACCGCCGCGGGATTTCTGATCCGGCTGCAGGGCGTCGGAACGTTCATCGCGCCGCCTCGGCCGCAGTCGACGCTGATCGAGATCAACAACATCGCGGCAGAGATCGTCGAACGGGGCAACAGGCATCGCTCCGAGGTTCTCGTTCTCGAAACGATCATGCCGACGAAGGAGCTGGCGCTTTCGTTCGAGTTTGCAAAGCGCGTCTCGATCTATCACTCCGTCGTCGTCAATTTCGAGAACGACCTGCCGGTGCAACTGGAAGAGCGCTTCGTCAATCCGAGCCTGATCCCCGACTATGACAAGCAGGACTTCACCAAGACGGCAACCTATGACTACCTCATGCAGAAGACGCCGGTGACCGAGGTCGAGCATATCATTTCCGCGATACCGGCCGACAAGGAAACAGCGCGGCATTTGGGCATCGAAGTCGGCAGCTGCTGCCTGCTTCTGCACCGTCGCACCTGGACTGGCGCGGTCGTGGCGACGATCAGCAAGCTGACTTATGCCGGAAGCCGCTACTCGCTAGGCAGCCGCTATTCCCCGTCGAGATCCATCTGACGGCAGGGGATTAATGCGGAAAATGGAGTCTTTCCAACTTGTATATGCATGTATGTATTTCAGCCTTGACATACGCTCCGGCTGACGTTGAAATATCCTTGCACTTCACCATGGAGTGGCAGGTAAGACGCCGAGGCACAGTGCCGCAAGAGCGGAACCCGCAATCTCACCAGACCGGATGCTAGGTTGAAAAAAGCGGTCTGATCATCAAGGGGAACAAAGATGATGCCTAACCTAACAGCACAATTTCGCGCGCTTGTGATGGCTGCCGCTGTCGGGCTCGCAGCCGCCCCGGCAGCCCACGCGGCCGATGCGGCCATTCCCACCACTCCGGAAGCAGGCACGTTCAAGATCGGCATCGAGCCCTGGCTCGGATATGGCCAATGGCACGTCGCCGACGCCAAGGCCCTGTTCAAGGCGAACGGCCTGTCGGATGTCCAGATCGTCAATTTCGCCGAGGACAAGGACATCAACGCCGCCCTGGCAAGCGGCCAGCTCGACGCCGCCAACATCGCCACCCACACGGCGATGGGCATGGTCGCGGCCGGCCTGCCCGTGAAGATCGTTCTACTGCTCGACGTCAGCATGACCGCCGACGCCATGATCGCCGGCAAGGACATCACCTCGATCAAGGACCTCAAAGGCAAGGAGGTCGCCTTCGAGGAAGGCACGACGAGCGACATCCTGCTCAAATACGCGCTTGCTAGGAACGGCATGTCGATCGACGATGTGAAGCCGGTTCCGATGCCGGCGGCCGATGCCGGCAGCGCCCTGATCGCGGGCCAGGTGCCGGTCGCCGTCACCTACGAACCTTACCTCACTGTCGCCATGGCGCAGAACAAGGACATCAAGCTGCTCTTCACCGCCGGCGAGGATCCCGGCCTGATCAGCGACGTGCTGGTGGTGCGCGACGAGGTGATCAAGTCGCGGCCCGGCCAGGTGCTGGCCATGATCAAGAGCTGGGACGCCGCGCTCAAGGATTACAATGCTGATACGCCAGGTGACCGCGCCATCATCGCCAAGGCCGTCGGTTCGGACGTCAAGGACCTCAACGCCGCCTTCGATGGCGTGCGTTACTACTCTCTCGCCGAGAACAAGACGGCGCTCACCGGCGATTTTACCACCAAGACATTCGCCGACGTGGAAGCAGCCGCTAAGAACGCCAAGCTGCTCCAGGCCGATGTGACGCCGGAGCAGATGATCGACCCGTCTTTCGTCAAGGCGGCGCAATGACGAAGGCCGGATCGCGTTGGTAACGCAGATGCCCGGGGAGCCTCCCGCGAAAACCTTCGCACCAGGGCTTGGCCCGAAACAGGCGACGCGCCGCCGATCCTCCGGGATCGGCGTGCCCATCCCCAGGTCCCGCTTCCTGATGATCGCGGTGGCGGTCTTTGTCGGGCTTGGCCTTGCGTGGTGGGCGGCGACCGGACTGGGATGGGTGAAACCCATCTTCCTGCCGTCGCCGGGCAGCGTTGCCACCCAGATCGCCAAGCTCGCGGCTGACGGCACCTTGTGGCTGGACCTCAAAACCTCGATCTACCGTATCTCCATCGGCTTCCTGCTCGCCTCGGCGCTGGCCATACCGATCGGCGTGCTCATCGGCAGTTTCCGGTCGTGGGAAGCGGCCATCGAGCCGCTGGTGGATTTCATCCGCTACATGCCGGTCGTCGCTTTCGTGCCGCTCTCCATTCTGTGGGCCGGCACCGGCGATTCGCAGAAATTCCTGATCATCTTCATCGGCACCTTCTTCCAGCAGGTGCTGATGATCATGGACAATGTGAAACGGGTTCCCGCCGATTTCATCGGCCTGGGCCGAACCCTCGGCCTGCCGGACCGCAAGATCCTGACGCGCATCGTCGTTCCCAGCGCCTTGCCGGGCATCTGGGATACGCTGCGCATCAGCCTCGGCTGGGCGTGGACGTGGCTGGTGCTGGCCGAACTCGTCGCGGCGACATCGGGTCTCGGCTATCGCATCACCGTTTCGCAGCGCTATTTCCAGACGAACACCATCATCGGCTACATCCTGCTCCTGGGCGTGCTTGGTCTCATCACCGACCAAGTCATGAAGGCACTGGAAAAGGTGCTCTTCCGGCAGGAAGGCCACTCGCAATGAGGACCGGCCGATGAACGCCCCCAAATTGCGGATCGCGGGTCTGCACAAGAGCTTCGGCACGGGCGAGCGGCGCACCGAAGTGCTGCGCGACATCAACCTCGATCTTGCCGACAACGAGTTTGTCTCCCTGGTCGGCACGTCGGGTTGCGGCAAGAGCACGCTGTTGTCGATCGTGGCCGGATTGCAGGACTTCGACGCCGGCGATCTCAGCATCGACGGCGCGCCAATCCTGCGGCCGGGGCTCGACCGTGGCGTCGTCTTCCAGTCCTACACGCTGCTTCCCTGGCTGACCGCGCGACAGAACATCGAGTTTGCTCTCAAGGCCGCGGGCTACGACCGCTCGACCTGCCGCAAGATCGCGCTCGAGCATCTCGACCTCGTCAAGCTGTCGGGTAGCGCCGACCGCTACCCGGCCGAACTCTCGGGCGGCATGAAACAGCGCGTGGCCATCGCGCGTGCGCTTTCCTATCGGCCCAAGATGCTCTTGATGGACGAGCCCTTTGGCGCGCTCGATGCGTTGACCAGGCATCAGATGCAGGAACTTCTGACCCAGATTTGGGAGGAACACAGGCTCACCGTGTTGTTCGTCACGCATGACGTCGAAGAGGCCGTCTACCTGTCGGACCGTATCGTCGTCATGGGGATCGGCCCGGGCCGCTTCACGCAGACCTTCAAAGTCGACATCGAGCGTCCGCGCCGCGAGGAGATCATGGAAAGCCCGGCTTTCATGGATTTGCAGCGCGGCGTGCACAAGGCGATCCGTGAGGCGTCAAGACGTCCCGAAATGGCGTAACGATTGCTGCGGGCGCCTAGCCCGGATATCTCACACGGTCTTTCGGCGCGAGGCTGGCGGCAGCGATTTTGCGGGCGCTTGAGCTGCGGGCAAGGGATGTCCGCCGCTTGGAGCGGTTGGTGTGGTTCGGCGCTGTTTC
>NZ_JAMYTH010000062.1:0-21747 GCF_040322415.1 Mesorhizobium sp. M0152 | reverse complement strand
AGGTACCAGCGCACGCAAAGCAGGATCACAGATTGGTCGAACTGGCGGCCTTTGAACATCGCAATCCTCCGAAATGGTTGAAGGATCCCTTGCCACTCGCGAGTAACAAAAACGTTGCAACACATCCCACCATCGTGGTTAGCTGGATCCCGTTTGCGCCCGCCACAAGCGAGCGTAAGCGCCTTCAGCTCTCAGCAGATCAGCGTGCCTCCCCTCCTCAACAACCTGCCCGTTGTCGAAGACCACGATCTTGTCGGCCCCACGAATGGTGCTGAGTCGATGAGTGATGACGATTATGGTCTTACCGGCCCGACGAAGATCTTCAATGATTCGCAGGACAAACCCCTCGGCTATCGAGTCGAGAGAGGAAGTCGCTTCGTCGAGGATCAGGATCTCCGGATCCCGGTACAGAACCCGAGCCAACGCAAGCTGCTGCTTCTCGCCGCCGGAGAGGCGTACGCCGTTCGCGCCCAGATGGGTCTGGAGACCGCCGGGCCAGCGCTCGATCAGCTCTCGTAGCCCTATTTGATCGCAGATGTGCAGGATCTTCTCGATGTCCGGCTCGAACTCGCCAAGGGCGATGTTCTCGATCACCGAGCCCGAGAACACGTCGATCGATTGCGGTACCGCAGCGACAACCTTGCGCAAGGATACAGTCGAGAGGTCCTGAAGGGCATCGGGGCCGATCCGCACGAGTCCACTCTCAACCGGGTAGACATTCTGCAGCAGCGCCGCAAGGGTGCTCTTGCCCGAGCCGCTTTCCCCCACCACGGCCGTCATCTCGCCCCGGCGGAAGATGACGCTAAGATCGCGGAAAAGCTCCGGCTGCGCGCCATGGCGGAACGTGACGTTCTCCAGGCGGATATCACCAAGGTCGGCCTTGGTGGCATCAATGCCGCCGCCGCTTGTCTCCTGCTCCATGTCGAAGATCGCGAACAGGCGATCCGCCGCGATAAAAGCATCCTGAACGATCCGATTGGTCTCAATCAGGCGAGCAACTGGCCGGATGACATAGCCGAGCAACGTATAGCAGGACAGTAATTCGCCCGGCGTGACGGTTTGATCGAGGGCAAGCGTCGTTCCGAACCACATCAGCACGATGGTGAATAGAGACGAAAGGAAAGTCGAGGCATTGTCTCCAAAGATCGAAATGAGGCCGGAGCTGTAGACGGAGTGCAGCATCTTGACGAAGCGGGTCTCAATATGGAAGTTGGCGAAGCTCTCCATGCCGGAGGTCTTGATCGTGGAGACAGCTCCGAGGGATTCCACCAGTTGCGCCTCCAGGTCGGCGACATTCTCCATAATGGCGCGTTGGCGCTTCCTATTCAGCCGGTTGATGGTCCAATAGACGGAGAGGTACAATGGGATGGAGACCGCCACGACCAAGGCGATCTCCCACGAGTAGATGCACATCAGCCCGAACGAAAATAGAATCATTAGCACGTCGACGAACGTGTTGATCGTGACGACGTTCAGGAAGCTCCTGATCTTCACGGCGTCGTTCATGCGGGAGACGATTTCGCCCATGCGCATGCTGTCGAAGAATTTCTGGGGTAGGCTCAGGATGTGATTGTAGTAGCCGAGGTTCAAGCAAACATCGATCTTCTGCCCCGTTTGCAGGACGAGCCGGTTTCTGAGGAGATTGATCAGGACCTGTGCAACCAGGATCAGCAGCATGGCAACGCTCATCAGGTTGAGCAGGTTGCGGTTGCCCGCTCCGATGACATGATCGACGATCTTCTGGACGTAAATGGCCGTGGAGAGGCCAAGGATCGTCGTCACCAGCGCCCCGACGAGAGCCTGCGCCATCGCCGCCCTGTGTGGCGCAAGCAGGCGCGCGAAGCGGGCGAGGGGCGAGGTGGTCTCGTCGCCGCGCTTGAAGGTGGCTGCTGGAACCAGGAGCACCAGGACGCCAGTCCATTGCGTCTTGAATTCCTCGTGCGGCAGCTTGCGGATTTCGCCATAGGTTGGGTCCATGACGGTGACAGACCTCGCGTCGATCGCCTGAATGACGACGAAGTGGTGCAGGACCTCCTTGACGATTACGTGCGCGATAGCGGGCTTGGGGATCTTGTACAGGCTCTCGAAGCCGCCCTTCACCCCCTTGGCGATGAAGCCCAGCTTCCGTGCCGCTTCCGTGAGGCCCAGTACGGTAGTGCCGGAGCGGTCGGTCGAGGCATACTGGCGGATGCGCGACAATGGCAGCTTGTGACCATAGAAGGCTGCGACAGAAGCAAGGCAGGCGGCTCCACAATCGGTGATGTCGTGCTGCTTGAACTTGATGACCTTGCTCGACATGGCGGCTCGCTGGCTGTTTGGACAAGGAAGGATTAGTGGCCCGCCGGGAGGGGATTGAGCCAATCGTCGGCCTCATTGTAGAGGAGTTGCAGAAGAGTGCGTTCTGCCACGAGGAAGCGGGCCCGCACGGTCATGCCCTTCTTCAGATGACCGATGACCCCGTTCTTGAGTGCGAGATGGGTGCGAGAGAGTGCGCAGCGGACCTTGAAGACCGGGCTCATGTCGTGGAGGGTGAAGTCCTGCGCTACGCCGAGCACTGTCGCATCGATGAGACCCCATTGATTGTAGTTGAATGCATCCACTTGGAGCCGCACCGACTGGCCCTCCCGCACGAAGCCGATGTCTTTGGGGGAGACGTAGATTTCCGCCACCAGTTCGTCGTCCGGCGAAACCCAAGCAACGGTTTGCCCGGCCTGGATGTAGCTGCCGGGGGCCAGGCCGGTGAATTGCTCAAGTGCGCCTGACACGGGGGCCCGAATGTGGGTGAGATCCCGTTCCTTCTCGAGCTGATGCACGGCGGCCGTGAGTTCCTTGAGGCGCAGGTTAAGGTCGAAGAGCTGCTGGTGCCATTCGGCGGATTTGCGCCGGGCAAGGATCTCCCCCTGAACCTCAATGGTCTGGAGGGCGAAAGCCTTCTCGGCAACGGCCTTTGCGGGCGTTGCGCCAGCGGAGAGCAGTCGATTAGCGCGGTCGAGTTCTGCGGCGGCATTACTCCTGGCATATTGGTTCTCCCGCAGCAGGTTGAGAAAATGCGCCCGCTCCGCCTTGGCGGACTCCGTCAGGAGGATCGGGTCCTTGGCCTTCGTGCCGGAGGAGATCAGGGTTTCTAGGTCACGGGCAAGATCACTCTTCGCGCGAATATCGCCTTTATACGCCCTGAGCTTTTCCTCAACCACCTCATCATCGAGGGCGAGAATCTCCTGCTCCTGGGCAACCAGATCGTTCTCAACGGCAAGGATACGGGAGATGCGTCCGGAGACGGGTGCGACCAGGGGCGTCTTCTCGACGGTGGGGCGAATGATACCGGCACTTTGGACCGAGACCGCTATGGTGATGAGTGGCAGCGACACCAACGTCGCAACCACAGAGAGCAAAATCAGCCGATAGATGATCAAAGATCGTCCTGATTGTCGGGAGAGAATGCTCTCTGCAGTGTAGCTGGCAACTTCAGGAGAAAGGGTATTTAGCTTGCACACTAATGTTCTAACCGTGTGTCTTCCAATTCAGTATAGTCGCAGCCACAACGCCTATTAATCCCGCCACCGCGAAAGCTATCGCCGCAAAAAAAGCCCACCCGCCCGAAATTGTGGATGCTTCTTCCGGAGTCAATTCAGTCACACCATAGTCTGACAGATCGACCTTCATTGCTGTCTCCTTTCCTAGAGATCAAATAAGATGAACCAGTCTGCTTTAGCGGCTTTTGCCGCCGTACAACCAACATCAAGAGTCGTGCCAACCGCACAGGAAGCGACCCAGAGAACTGTTCTGGATGTTATTCAATGGCTTCACTGATAGCGCGGCGGCACGCCAGCCAGACGTCACCGTGTCGCGGATTCGACAAACCCGACACTGGTAGGGGCCAGTGCGGGTAGGTCGGATACTTAGGGATAGAATCGAATATAGGTCTCCTGAGGGAGCTCTGCCTGCATGGAGGATATATTTCGGCAAGCATTCTGCCGAGAGAATCGGCCTGTCAGGAACAGCATCTGGAACGCGCTGAGCAGCTTGCGGCAGTGTGGTCTTGTGTAAGCGCCCGATTGTTACCGCGGAGATTTCGCTTTGATGCGTGCGATGATGTCTGGGTCTGACGAAGTCTTCGAGGAAATCGTTTCCAGTCATTAGTCGAGCGGCGGGCATGGGCGCCCGTGCCGTCGTAAACGCTGATGAGACTGCCGTAGGACAGATTGTCGTGGTTACAGACGATCGCCTCCAGGAGTTCGGGGTCCTCTCCGAGCATTTTCGCGACGTGATTGAATTTATCCAGCGAATCCGCGAGGCATCTGAACTGGCGAGAAGCAAGAAGAAGCCCGATTTTCCTGCCGATCAGCGACCAGCTGTCATTATCGGGCAATTGCGCCGGGTCCTGGCACGACCCCGGTGACGCTAAAATCGAGCGCATGGTCCTGATCCCTCCGTTTAGTCGGGAGGTGGAGCGCTACGGGAATCTGAAAAAAGTCTCTGGCTACCTATCGGTTGGCCTTTGGCCAGCCCCGGCTGCTGGTCTTGCCGACATGCTGACGGCCTATCTGCGCGTGGCCGGTGATCGAACCACGTCAAAGCGTCACCGCAGGCTCCGAGTTCCACAACCCTGATGATCGGTGGCAGTCCTGGCGCGGGTACTATTCGTCCATGACGGCACCAGGGTCGCCGTCATCGGCGAACCCCGGCATGATGTCGCCCGCCAGCAGCTTTTCCTTCGACAGCAGTCCGGCATCCTCGAGCGCTTCGATGTCGCGGAGATCGCGCAGTGTGTCGAACCCGAACTGCAGCAGGAATTCTTTGGTCGTGACATAGGTATAGGGCGCGCCCGGCGTCGGACTGCGTGGACCGGAGGCGATCAAACCGAAACCGCGCAAATTGCCGATCAGGTCGCGGCTGATCTCCTTGCCAAAGAAGGAGGACAGCTCGGCACGTGTGATCGGCTGGAAGTAGGCAATGCACATCAGCACCATCACCTCCGACTGCGTCAGGTCTACGCCACGCCCGCTCCCGCCGGTGGCCGTGCCAAATGCACTGCGTATCGCATCGGCATAGGCCGGCCGCGTCAGGTGTTTCCAGCCGCCAGCGACCGCGACCAGGTCGTAAGGGCGGCCGCGCAGTTCTTCGCGGATGTCGTCGATGAGAAGATCGATGCTGCAGCTCTGTCCGACGATGCGGGCCAGCGTTTCGCGCGTCACCGGCTCGCTGGCCGCAAAAATCGTTGCCTCGACGCGATGCATCCATTCCCGCCAGCGGCCCTCCGGCGGCAGGTGATCCAGCTCCCGATCAAACAGCTGGTCAGCTGATCGCCGTTCGCCCGATCGATGTTCATCTGACCGGCTCCCCCCTCGCCTGCTCGCTCCCTCCGCCATGATCGTCACAGCCCGTAAATGCGGAAGGTGGGACGGCCGGAAAGCTCGCGCACGGCGCCGAGCTCGACCAGACGGTCGAACAGGCGGCGCAGTCCACGGTCACTCATGCCGGCGATCTTTTCAGAGGCAACGATCGCATCGTCGGACAGGAGCTTGTTGACAACAGCGTCCGCCGCCTTAGCCCGGAGTTTTGGCGCAACGGCAAGCAGCCGGTCGGCGCGGCGCTCGAGCTCGGCGGAAAGATCAATGGCGCGCAGCGCTGCGCGCGCCTGCGCGGCAAGCAGACTTTTGGCACGTTCAGGATTTGTCTCAATTCCTGTCGCGACAGAGTCGGCTGCCGATCGGCGCGGGCGCGCGCTTGCGCCCAAGGCCGCTTCAGCGCCCAGCAGCGGCACCGCGCGGGCCCAGCCCAGCTGCTGCGCCAGCAGCGCGTCGGCGAGCCAGCATCCGAAGGCTCGTGCGAAACCATATCTCGCGGCGGCCGCGAACGCGCCGGTCAGCGTGCCAACCGTTCCGATACCTGCGGAAAGCTGTCGAAGATCGTCCGCCAGGTCGCTGACTACCTCGTCGTCGCGGCGGAGACCGAGGTCATCCAGCACCGCGCCGATGCTCGCCGCGGTCAGCAGCTTCTCGGCAGGCGTGCCGGCCAGCCGGCGCCAGGCAAGCAGCATCGATCCGGCGGGACCGACGGACAAAAAATCGCCCGGGCGTGTGAGCAGCACGGAGTCGCGCAGCGCGCTTTCATCTTCGACGCGGCCGGCCTGCTTGGCCGTTACCGCGGCCGCCGAAAGCGCCAGCCGCTGCCGCCAGGCGCCGGCCCACCGCTCCTGCCGGCGGACCACCGTATCGAGCGCACCGATGGCAGCGCCGACAACGAGCGCCACATCCTCTACGTCTTTGCTCGCAAGGCCTTGCGCATCGGGGACGGCGCGGCGCAGCCAGGCCGGCACCGTTGGCAAAGACACGGTCGAAGGGGCACCGGCAAGCGTGCCCGGGTAGCGCGGAGAGGTTTGGGGGCGCAGAATCATCGAGAGCACGATGAATCACGGCGGCGCTTTTTGCAACCGAAATGGATAGAAAGCGCTGCGGTTGTCGCGCCGGTGCAACGAATGATAATCTTGCCTTATCGTTCGTTTTGGTCTTTATAGGAAGAATGGCCCAAAACGTTGAGCAGAAGCCCAAAAAACCGCCCCGAAAGTACTCCGGAGCGTCCCACAGCACGGGGCCGGATGAGGCGGTTTCGACCGCACTGGCCTCGGCCGAGCCGTCAGCGCCGATTGCCGGCGACTGTCTCGACAGCGGCGGTCCCGACAACCAGTTGCCGGACATCATCGATCTCGTCATGGCGATGGGCCCGCCGGTCGACGGTGCTTCGGACGGAACGCCCTCCGCTATGGCTCCGGGCGATCGTTCGTTCGGGAAGCCAAACCGTTGGCTTCCCGCCGGCGACGCCGACCACTCCTCACCCCCTCCCCTGCCGGCGACCGCGCCAAATCGCCTGCCGGCCCATCTGGATCTGCTTGCCGACCGTGCTCGCGACTATGTCGAGGCGGCGAGTTCGACCAACACCCGCCGCGCCTACGCCGCCGACTGGAAGCATTTTTGCGCCTGGGCGCGCCGCCAGAACATCGAGGTGTTGCCGCCCGATCCTCAGACTGTCGGCCTTTACATCACCGCGCAAGCCTCGGGATCTGGTCGGGACAAAAGATCGGTGGCGACCATCGAGCGCCGTCTTTCATCGCTGACCTGGAACTATACGCAGCGTGGCCAGCCGCTGGACAGGAAAGACCGCCACATTGCCACCGTGCTGGCCGGTATCCGCAACACCCACGCCTCCCCTCCCCTGCAGAAGGAAGCCATTCTGCCCGAGGATTTGATGGCCATGCTGGAAACGCTCGATCGCGGCACGCTGCGCGGCCTGCGTGATCGCGCCATGTTGCTTTTAGGCTTTGCCGGCGGCCTGCGGCGCTCGGAAATCGTCGGGCTCGACGTTGCCAGGGATCAAACGGAGGACGGCCGCGGTTGGGTCGAGATTTTCGACAAGGGTATTTTGGTGAAGTTGCGCGGCAAGACGGGCTGGCGCGAGGTCGAGATCGGTCGTGGCTCCTCCGATGCGACTTGCCCCATGGTCGCCCTGCAGACCTGGCTGAAACTGGCACGGATTGGGCACGGACCGCTATTTCGACGCGTCACCGGCCAGGGCAAGGCTGTCGGCGCCGAGCGATTGAACGACCAGGAGGTGGCGCGCCTGGTCAAGCGCGCGGCGCTCGCTGCCGGCGTGCGCGGCGACCTGTCGGAAAGCGAACGCGGCCAAAAGTTTTCCGGCCATTCGCTGCGCGCTGGCCTCGCCTCGTCGGCCGAGGTCGACGAGCGCTATGTGCAGAAGCTACTCGGCCACACAAGCGCTGAGATGACCCGCAGATATCAGCGGCGGCGCGACCGGTTTCGAATCAACCTCACCAAGGCGTCGGGATTATAGAGGACGAAGTCCCCGCCCCTGCCAATCTGGCATACCTCTCCCAAACTTGGGCGTTGCGTGCCAATAGCTCAATTTCGCTGACCAATTTCGGCGTCCGTCCTTGCAAATCAGGAATTGCACTCCATAATTGCGAGGATGATCAAGCGCCGCATCGAAACGCAACTCGCCGAACTGATGGACACTATCCCTGCGGTGGCACTGATTGGGCCGCGCCAAGTCGGCAAGACTACACTCGCGCTCGAGATAGCCCAGACACGGCCGTCGATCTATCTCGATCTCGAGTCCGATGCGGACAGAGCCAAGCTTGCGGAGCCGGAGCTCTACCTTGCCGAACATGAGGGCGAGTTGGTGATCCTCGATGAGGTCCATCGGCTTCCAAACCTATTCCAGAATCTTCGTGGCTTGATTGACCGCGGTCGCCGCAGCGGCAAGAAGACAGGGCGCTTTCTGCTGCTCGGGTCCGCTTCCATCGATCTCCTCAGGCAGACTGGGGAGACGCTCGCTGGCCGCATTGCCTATCTTGAGATGCATCCGATTGACGGACTGGAGGTGCCGGCCGAACAATTGAACCCCTTGTGGGTGCGCGGCGGCTTTCCCGACAGCCTTCTGGCGGCGAGCGACCGCGCCAGTCAGCGGTGGCGGCAGGACTTCATCCGCACCTACCTCGAGCGCGATATCCCGCTGCTCGGGCCTCGCATTCCCGCCGAAACGCTGCGCCGCTTCTGGACCATGCTGGCACATCATCAATCAGGGCTCCTCAACGCTGCCGACTTTGCCCGGGCCCTCGGAGTCGATGGCAAGACAATTGCCTCGTACCTCGACCTGCTAGTCGATCTGCTGCTGGTGCGAAGGCTCGAGCCGTGGCATGCAAATGTCGGAAAACGTCTGGTCAAGTCGCCGCGGGTTTACGTGCGCGACAGCGGCATTGCACATACGCTGCTTGGACTGACAACCCTTGAGGACGTTCTCGCTCATCCCGTGGCCGGCGCCAGCTGGGAAGGTTTTGTTATTGAGACGTTGATTGCGGTCGCACCATCCGGCACAGCAGCTAACTTCTATCGCACATCCGCCGGCGCCGAGATCGACCTCCTCTTGACCCCTCCAGGCAGCCGTCCATGGGCGATCGAAATCAAGCGCAGCCTGACGCCAAAAGTGGAGAAGGGCTTTCATCTGGCGTGCGAGGACGTAGATCCTATCCGTCGCCTCGTTGTCTATCCGGGAGCAGAGCGCTTTCCGCTGAAACATGACGTCGAGGCAGTGCCACTTCATATCCTTGCGAAAACGCTGGTCCAACTTGGCTGATAAGCTCTTCGCCCGACTCTCTGTCCCCTTACGACCCGCCCCATCTGGCACACAGCGCCTTTGTAGCATTTCACTCCGTCGCTGACCCGCTCAGGTCTTCTCAAAGCGTTAGTCGCGGCCTAGCCTGCGCCTCGACCCTCGCCCGAAACACTGCGATGAGTATTAGTCCGCCCAGACATTACTCGTTTCAGGCCCGCTCCGCGGATTTCTGAGAGAGCCGCTTTTGCTGTTGATCTGATTGCCCGGTGTGAGATGGCCGCGCCGGTTACTGCGGTCTTGTCGTGCCCCATGACCTCGATCGTCCAGGACAAGGCAATCGCCGAGGTGGAATTACTACTGCTCATCGTGGCTGACAAGTTCGGGCCGACCACTATGCGCTTGTCATTGAAAGGGTCTTCACTCACATCGCCCGGCCTTGCTGACGTCTATTGCTAGGCGATGCCCAGCACGTGGGCCTCGGCTGAATTTGAAGCCTTCTGCTGGTGCCAAAGGGCAACCTCAAAAGTGAGGTTCCTTGTCCGCTGACAAAATCGGCAAATTGCCTAGCGTATTCAATTCCTTGATTCAGATAATATTCGGTATGCCGCGCAGCATGCGATCAGAGGGCATTAACCTCTTGTTAACTTAAAACTTCTTGCCGGTACGAACGAATCGGACATAATGACGGTTGCTTGGCCACATTCCGCCAAAAATCGTTTTTAGAGAGTCTTGATCGAATGAACGTGAGTTCGCCCGTTCCCGCGAAAACTCCATTGCTGTTCGAGAAACGCATCCTCGAACAAGGGGATCAGATATCAAAGAAGCTGCACCTTCTCTCGATGCAGCGTTTTCCTCCCCACGCCAAGAAGAATTTGCGTTCTTTTTCGTTAGCGGAGGTAGCGACGTATCTCGGTGTTTCTCAGAGCCATCTGAAAAAACTACATCTAGAGGGCAAAGGCCCAGTACCTGAAACCTCGTCTTCTGGCAGACGCTCCTACACGGCTGGGCAGATGATCGAGCTACGCCAATACCTTGACCAACACGGGCGCTCCGACGCCCGCATGTATGTTCCCCATCGTCGGTCGGGCGAGAAACTTCAAATCCTAGCTGTGGTTAATTTCAAAGGAGGTAGCGGCAAGACAACGACAGCAGCTCATCTCGCCCAGTATCTCGCTCTGACGGGACACCGTGTATTGGCTGTCGATCTTGATCCCCAGGCGTCGCTGTCTTCACTGCACGGGTTCCAGCCAGAACTCGACCAAACGAAATCGCTTTACGATGCGATCCGCTACGACGACGAGAAGGTTTCTCTCTCGGAAATCATCAGGCCAACAAATTTCCCAGGACTGGATATCGTCCCAGCAAACCTTGAGCTGCAAGAATTCGAATACGACACGCCTTTGGCGATGACGGACAGGACGTCTAACGTGGGAAGGGCGTTTTTCACGCGCATCTCGACGGCATTGGGTGAGGTCGACGCCCTATATGATGTCGTCGTTATCGATTGCCCGCCGCAACTGGGCTATTTGACAATTACAGCGTTGACCGCTGCAACGTCAGTGTTGATAACGATCCATCCGCAGATGCTCGATGTCATGTCAATGGGCCAATTCCTGTTGATGCTCGGGAATATTCTGGAGCCAATCCGGGCAGCGGGTGCCGAGGTGAACCTGGAGTGGTATCGCTATCTTATAACGCGATACGAGCCGACAGATCAGCCGCAGGCGCAGATGGTAGCGTTCCTCCACACGCTTTTTGGTGAGTTCATCCTCAAGAACCAGATGCTGAAATCCACGGCGATTTCTGATGCGGGGATTACCAAGCAGAGCCTCTACGAAGTCGAAAAAAACGCGATGACTCGTTCCACATACGAGCGGGCAATGGATGCACTCGATGTCGTAAACGGAGAAATCGCTACGTTGATACATAAAGCATGGGGGCGCTGACTTGTCCGCTGACAAAAACGGACTTTTGCGCAGCGCTTTCAACAGACTAGGTTGTATCCAGAGGTAGACCAAGATGGCACGTAAGAATCTTCTTTCCGGCCTCGCAGAGACGGAGGCAGACGACCAGCCGACATCTAGCTCAACTGCGGCCTATCCGATTCGCGGTGCTTCGAAATCCATGATCCGCTCCGTTAATGAGTTGGCAAAGCAGGCGGATGCGTACCTTGAAGGTGAGCATGTAGTCGAACTCGACCCGGACGCTATTGACGGCTCGTTCGTTTCCGATCGCATGGATGACGACAGGGAACAGTATCAGGAACTGCTGGAAGCGATTCAGCAGAGGGGTCAGGATTCCCCCATTCTTGTGCGCCCCCACCCGAGCATCGAAGGCCGCTTCATGATCGTCTTTGGGCATCGGCGTGTCCGGGTGGCCCGAGATCTCCAACGGAAGGTTAGGGCGGTCATCAAGGAGATCGACGACAAGGCTCATGTCATTGCTCAGGGCCAGGAGAATTCTGCCCGAGCAAATTTAAGTTTTATCGAGAAGGCGATGTTCGCAAAGCGTCTCGAGGAGTTGAATTACGACAGAGATGTCATCTCGTCGGCATTGGCTGCAAATGCCGCCGCCGTCTCGAAAATGGTGTCGGTTGCTACACGGATCCCGCCATCTGTCATAAGCAAAATTGGATCAGCTCCATCTATAGGCCGCGAGCGGTGGGTAGAGCTATCCCTGCTCGTCGCCAAGAAATCGGGCATAGTCGATGAAATCCTCTCCGAGCCCGAATTCAGCGGGCTAGAGAGTAACCGACGCTTTGAGCAGTTGTTCATGGCCCTGAACGCGAAGGAAAAGCGCGTCCGCAAGGCCAGTGTGAAACCCGGCGTCCAATCGTGGGCTCCGGATGACAAGTCGGTTAGCGTCAGCGTTCAGAGAGCAGGGAAGGCCGTCACAATTGCCGTAAAGGAGACGGATGGCAGCCGCTTTGGAACTTGGATTTCCGACAATCTGCAAGGACTCTACGAGGCCTTCAGAAAGACGGAGAAAGCAGCAACTGGAGACTGAAACCGCAAAAGAAAAAGGCCCCCAAGCGACTTTCGTCGTGGAAGCCCTTCTCCGTAGTAGCTGACTGAGAATCGCATCTCCACGAATCACTGTCAAGAGTCATTGGCGTCGTTTTGGCGAGCAGGTTTCTTTTGCCTAATCGAGGGTGAAAGAAAATGGAGACGAATATTGCGACGACGCCCTTTGGGCGGCGGCCAATGACGCTTGGCATGATTTCAAGCCAAGTCACCGCGAGGGCCGTGCCGAAAGACGCGACCGTCCACAAATGGCATGTCTTCCAAGATATCAAGGACGCCAGGATCGCTCTGGGCGCCACTGATCGCGCTTTGGCTATTCTCGACGCGCTGTTATCGTTCCATCCGGACACGGCGCTTTATGGCGACAGCGAACTGGTTGTATGGCCATCCAACGAGCAGCTGATCCGCCGCGCCAATGGCATGCCCCCAACGACCTTACGGCGCCACCTGGCCGTTCTGGTCGAGTGTGGATTGATCATCCGTCGGGACAGCCCAAACGGCAAGCGCTTCGCCCGGAAAGGGCAGGGGGGCGAGATCGAGCAAGCCTATGGCTTTGACATCTCGCCGATCGTGGCGCGCGCTGAGGAGTTCAAGGATCTTGCGGAAGCGGTCAGATCTGAGAAGAAGGCATTTCGTCTCGTTAAGGAGCGGCTAACCATATGCCGACGTGATGTCGTCAAGATGATCGACACCGGCATTGAGGAAGGCGTGCCGGCGAACTGGGGCAGAGTTCAGCAGGCCTACCAGGCGATTGTTGGTCAGATACCTCGCACTGCACCTAGGCAGACTCTCGAGGCGATTGCCGAGGAGCTCGAAGGCCTTTGGGCTGAGGTGCGTGAGGCATTGGAATCATTTGTAAAAACACAGAAAGTGGACGCCAATGAGTCCCAAAATGGGCGCCACATACAGAATTCAAAACCAGACTCTAAATTTGAATCTCAAAGCGGCTTAGGAAGTAGAGACGAAGCGGGCGGCAGCGTTGCGGACACCGACAACGTACGGAGCCTACCGAAACGCGAACTGCCGCTAGGGATCGTGCTGGATGCCTGCCCGAACATGCTTTGGTTGGTGAAGGGCGGCGGCGGAATCCGCAACTGGCGTGAATTTCTGGCCGCGGCCGAGGTTGCCCGACCGTCCATGGGCGTCAGCCCGAGCGCCTGGGAGGAAGCGCGAACGGCAATGGGTGAGCAGCAGGCGGCGGTTACCATTGCCGCGATCTACCAGCGGCAGGACCAGATCAACAGCGCCGGCGGCTATTTGCGCAGCCTGACAGATCGAGCAAAGGTCGGAAAGTTCTCGGTCTGGCCGATGGTGATGGCCTTGTTGCGGGCCAAGCTTGACGCGTCGAAGACGACCGGAACCGGAGCTGAAGCCGCTGCCGTCGATTTGGAGGCGGCAGGCAAGGTTGAGCGCACCGAATCCCGGCTGGAAATCAGCGATGCGTTGCGCCGCAGCCTCGACAAGCCAGGGCGCGGATCATGATCAGCCGGGCGGGTTTCGATCCGTGGACGGTGGCTGCAGCGCTTGTCGGGACGAGCGTCTTATGGAGAGCATCGAAGGCATGAAAAACCAACACGACCAGGAACCGACGCCCGATGAAACCGCCGGAATGGTGTGGTGGAACTCACTCGCCGAAACCGATCGAGCGGCTTGGCTGACGCGGGCCGGCAGCGCTGTTCCAGCTGATGCCTGGGCCGCGTACAAGCGGCTCGGGAATGTCGAGCGTCAGCCACAGACTGTAAACTGGACTGTTGTGCAGCGGGATGACGGTCAGCTCGCGGGTAGTTCGGCGACGAGTCCAAGCCGGCGGGCTCGATCGAGTAGGTTCTTGACTGAGGAGGCAGACCATTTTGCGCTTCCTCGTGGGGTTCGCTCATGTAGGCGCTCGAGCTGGCCAGCGATGTCGCGAAGCGACAGGTCTGGGTTAGACTGCGAAATCCCTGCCACAAGAGTCATCAGGCGATCTTCGGGAGGCAGAGGAGACGCCCGCTTTAGCAGTGTGGATCGGCCAGGTGCTCGGTGACGAGCCACCTCACTGCCCGCCGCAGTCGTTCAGGCGTCCAGTTGAGGCCGCGCTGCTTCAGGACCCGAGCGATGTCGTCCCAGTTATGGTCTGGTCGCATCCGGCGGACCGTCGGAAGCCATTGGTTCATAGTTGATTGTAGCCGTCGGCCATAAGCCGCCTTTTGTATCGCGGTCATTTTCGCCAGGGCTTCGGGCCTGCGCTCCCGGATACCAGGATTGCCTGGCAGTCGCCCCTTGGATCGTGCAGCGATGATGCCGGCCTTGGTTCGCTCCGAAATCAGTGCACGCTCGAGCTGGGCAACGGCGCCGAGTACCTGTAGAGAAAACATGCCCTGTGGCGTCGACGTGTCGATTGGATCTCGGAGAGATCGGAAATGCGCGCCCTTCTCAGTCAGATCCTCGATCACCTGAAGAAGGTGGCTGACCGAGCGCGCAAGGCGATCGAGACGCACGACGACCAAGACATCGCCAGCGCCGATGTCGCTCATCAACCGCAGTAGGGCCGGGCGAGCTCTCGACGCACCGGATCCATGTTCCTGAACGAGGACGTCACAACCGGCCGATCGCAGCTCAATCTCTTGCGCTTCCGTCGCTTGTTCGTCCGTGGACACGCGCGCGTAGCCGATTTGCCGGCCCTTTGGTCGTCCGGAGCGTCGATCTTGCGCTTCACGGGCCATTTGCGGCGTCTCTCAGCACGGGAAAGGGGTGGTTGTTCAAATACCGAAGATATCAACAAACGATCGTTTGTAAACGTCTCTAGTGGCCCTTTGCGTAGCTCCTGCGGCTTCGATGAGACTGAAAATCAACGTTTTCTAGCCTCCTGACCGCCCCAGGGCGTGGTGCTGTACAGTCCCGATATGAGGTCATTATCGATAGTGATAGCACGCGGCCAGGAGACCCGCCGTGAGTGAAGCAAAGAGCGCGATAGCTTCAGCAAGGCGAATCGGCTAAAGCGATATCAATGGCTTACGACGTCACCCGTTTTGCATCAGGAGAGGCTGGCGGCGTCCCACGAGCGGGCCCGCCGATTTTTACCTTAGGATTTCAATTGGCAGCACCAAAGTGAAGGCCGGAACGAATGCGGATACCCCCTTTTGACCTTGACGGTGCTGATGCGATCCCGTGGCGCGAGCTTGCGGGACCGCTCGTCACCGCGGAGGATTGTTTGGCGCGCCTCGATGAGCGGCTGGCCAAAAGTCCAGTGCGCGAGGGTTTTGTCGCGCGCACGCATTTCCACGACGCCGCCGCCGCGCTGTGGCTCGAGGGCGAGCTTGTCCATGTCGAGGATCTGGTCCTGCACGACACCCACATGGACATCCGCACGCCGACCCACGAACTCACCCGTGCCCATGCGGTGCTGCGGGCACGGCGGCTGATTGTTGCCAACAGACCGGACTGGGCGCTGAGCCCGAATGGCCTGGGACAATTGCGCGGGCGGGGCGCCAGCATCCCGGACACTCTCCCGTCGGAGAGTCATGCGACGGCAGCGATGGGCGCCGGCGATGAAGCGTCGGACGGGTCGGCCAATGACGATCTGAACGATGGCCTCGGCGGCGAATTTGCCGCCATCGATGCGTTGCTCGATCGCACGCGCGACGTGCTCGACGTGCTCGCCGCCGCGCCGGTATCGCGACCGCCACAGGTCCCGACGGGGGAAAAAAGTTCGCTCGTCTACGATCTGGACTGGGACGAGGAGGAACGGCTGTCGGACTGGCGGGCCGTGTTGAACCGGACCACCGGCCAGCCGCCCGTGCTGAGCGCCGCCCTGCTATGGGATGCGTGGGAAACAAAAGAACCGCTGCAGCATCTGCCCTGGCTCGGACACCTGCTCGTCGGCGCCATGCTCAGGCAGGTCCGGAAAACGAGCGCTCACCTCGTCTGTCTCAACACCGGGCTGCGCGCCATTCCGCGCGAAAGGCGGCGCGCCCGCGACAGGACGGCGCGCCTGATCGGATTTCTGGAGGGCGTCACTGAAGCGGCCGGCGCCGGGCTGAAGGAACACGATCGGCTGATGCTGGCCCGGGAGCAGATGGGGCGCCGCCTGCGCGGCCGGCGGGGACATTCGAAGCTGCCGCAACTCGTCGACCTCGTTCTTGCGCGGCCGCTCGTCTCCAGCGCAATGATCGAAAAGGACCTGAAGCTGACGGCGCGGGGGGCGCTTAATCTCGTCGCCGAACTCGGCCTGCGCGAGATCACGGGCAGGGGACGCTACCGGGCGTGGGGGATCCTCTGATAGCTCCAGTGCGCCGATAAGATCGTCTGCCACGCCGGTAGTGCGACCGGCATGACCCGTGCTATTGCCGAGTCGTTTGGTCCTGGCCAGGCCCGCGGTGCGTGTCGTCCCGCATCGGTCGAAAGTGTAGCCGTTGTCACGTGAGAGGCGTCGTCGCATCACCGCTGCACGGCCCCGATCGCGGCCGTGCTTCCCGGCTATCGCCCGCAACTCCCAGCGGCGCCAAAACAGTCATGGATTCGAGTGGCGCGAAGGAGCCCCATGGCTTGCGCGGCCTGGACAAATTGGAGTGAACCGCATTCCCTTGCGGACCGCAAGAGAGATACTCCCGGCGCTTCCCGATCAATCTTGGCGTTTTGCGCCGCTGTCAGTTCCCCGGCTGCTTGAATATTCGCCCGGTTGGCCGAAGAGGACGCAGCGCTTCTGGGATTGGGTGAATCCGAAAGCGATGCACTGGTCCAGCGCATTCGACCACGGAGAGATAATGGCGTTGCGGACCGCGGCGATGTCCTATTCGACCCCGTTCGCGAAGGAGCCGATGAGGCTTGCCTTCGCGCCTTCGAGCCAAGCGTCCAGTTTTGCGACCGCTTTTGACCGGATCATCTGCTGAAAGTCGTCGACAAGCGTTCGCGCGGTGACGAGGTCAGGAACATTGCTCTCGATTGCAGCGATCAGTACAGCGTCGGATTTGGACAGGTCGTCACGCGCCAGCGTCATGAGCCTGGCGATGCTTCGTGCCGAAGGCGTGCGGGCAAGTGCGCTTTGATCGGCCCTTTCAGCAAGGCGTCGGCGCCGCGCCCATTCAGGGACGACGCCGATCTGGCCACGAAAGCCTTTCTTACGCATTTCGCGCCAGAGTGCCGAAGCATTGCGCGCGCCTTGGTCCCAGCGGCCGTCAAGCCAGGGAAGCCATTCCTCGAGCGAACTCTGCCGGACGCGGAACATGTCGGAGCGCTGACCGCGCAGGACGCAGCGGACGAGCTTGCGGCTATGTCCGGTACGCTTGACGATCTGCTTGATCGGCACACCCTGCTTCGACAATTCCAGAATGGCCTCGTTTGTCTCCTGGCGACGCAGATATCCTTCATATTGCAGCCGCTCGGCATAGGTGAGAAGCTTTGGATCGATGATGGTGCTGCCTACCGTCCTTTCGGATATGCCGCATGGACTTGCTGACTGCATCAAGGAAAGCGCGGCTGGCGTTTTCCATCAGATGCCAGCGGTCGGCCACCTGATCGGCATGTGGCAAGGCCTTGGCGATCGCCTCGCCATATCCGCCACCCCGATCGCGAGCGACTGTCACAATGGAAGGATGATTCGTCAGCCAAGCCTGCGATGTCGTCTGTTCGCGATCAGGCAGCAATGTCACTGGCCTGCGGCGCTCAAGATCGCAGACAATCGTCCCGTATCGTTGGCCGCGCCGGAACGCGAAGTCGTCGATGCCGATGATGGCTAGCTTATCGCGCGGCGGTTCAGTCCGCCGGCGCACGATACGCAACAGGGTATCGTTGCTCACCGGCACCATCAGGCGATCGGCAAAGCTGCGGCAGGCCTTCCGCCCAGCGCCAGTCCTAAGTGATGAACGATGGTCTCAAGGCGTCCGGTTCTCCGCGATAACGGGGCTAAAACATCGGCGCCAAACCGCTCGGCAAAAATGCGGCGGCGGCAAAGAACGGCGTCGCACCAGAAACGGCGAACCGTCACCCGCAAGACCACTCGCCGGCCAGCGATGGGCAGATCGGCGGCTTGCCGCATATATCGGCTCTGGGTCCGGCGTGAACTCGTCCCGCAGCACGGGCACGTTGCCGAAAGCGCCGTAGCGCGCACGTCAAGAAATACACAATCCGTGTTGATTTCGGCATGCTCGACGAGCAACCCCGCCGGCGCCAGTCTCGTCGACCCAAATCTCTGTTCCATCGCGCTGATTCCCTCTCGAAAACTTGCGCGACATCACCCTCCACATGCAGCGAGATTGAGTCTGACCCCCTTTTGCGCGAAAAACCAAGGTCCCGATTCCGTGGTCATTGACATCCCAGGCGGTCTCGTTGCGGGACGAGGCCGCCCAGCCAGGGCGAATAGTAGTCGAGGGCGAACATGCTGACGCCCTGCGCCGAGATGCGTCGCTCCCTCCCGGGCATGAATGCCAGCAGGAACCCGCATGGCATCATCGTCGAAGCGCGGGAGATTGCGCGCCCGGCGCTCCCACTCTCTGGCCGACACTTTCAGCGTCTTCGCGTTTTCCTGCAGGTTGTGATCGATCACCGCGAGTGCGAGACATCGCTCGAGAGCGGCGAAGCTTAGACGGGCTCGTCGCTCTGCGGGATATTCGTCGCGGTCCGCCACGGATCTGCCTGTCGAGCCGGGCTGCGTCGCGAGAACGGCATTGAGCTTCCCGAGCAGCCTTTCGACCACGCCACCCTGATGGACGCGCCCGCGATCCCGGTAGCGGATGCGAATGCCGTAGTCCTCGCACCCACGCTGGAAGGCATGTCCTTTGAATTCCTTGGCGGAGTCGGTCACAAGCATCCGCGGTCGACCGAACATCGGCCACCCGTGCTCGATGTCGAGCGTGGCCAACCATGCCTCCTTTGGACACATGGCCTGCGCGAGGCAGAGCGCAACCGACAGCGCCGATGGCTTCTCAAGGGTGAGGCAGAAGCCGAGAATGCAGCGCGTCGCCACGTCGCTAACGATCGTAAGATATGCGCGGCGATGAAGGTTCCACCACCGTCGACGACCTCAACGAAGTTGATGTCGGTGGGCGTGTGATCGATCTGGCAGACATCCAGCGGGTGCGTGGCATGGATGTAACCCGGCCGCGCCTTGAGCCGTTGAAGATGCTTCGGGTTCGCTGATCTTTTCCTCGCGATCTCCTCGGGGCTGAACAGCGAGGGTATGCGACGCGCGACGGTGAGATAGGATGGAGTGGCCAGGCCGGCCTTCTAGCAGCGAGCCCGGACCTCGGCCACGACGGGAGCGAGCGGCGGAGCCTCCAGCACGAGCCACTTCTCTCGCAGCGTCTTCACGGTCCGGTCGATGCGGTAGCGCGCCAGCAGATTGTAGATCTGGCGGGTCGACAGGCGCAGCTCCGCGGCGGCCCGCCCGATTGGCGCCTGACGGGGCCCCGCACCATCGAGGATCTTATCCAGCTCGCGGGCTACACGACGTGCCGCGGACCATGCTTCATCGGAGAGAGATGGGGAAGGAGTTGCTTTTCGGTTGTGTAATCGGTTCGGCAAATGAGCGACCAATGAAATCGTTAGCGGAAATCGGGGCTGTCGTAGCGCCAAAACCTAAACAACACCTGACTTTTCCCTGTTTGAAATCGGGAAGTAAAAGCGACACCGGTAAACCAGCGAGCCATCCCGAAATATGTGAATTGTGGATTGCTCCTCGACGGGAGCTGAGGGGCGGCTCCGCAAGCCTTACGACGCTCTTTGCGAGCCGTAGCTGCCGAGCTGGCAAAAGGCCGGGCTACGTCGCGCCAGCGCAATCGGCGCGCAGAAAATTAGGCCTACCCGCTCCGGGACCGCGGACCTCGTCAGCTTCTCGTAAGTATGCCCGAGTAGGTTGCTCAGCTGATCTGTGGACGTGAGGCTAGCGTGAACCGGCACAAATTTGACCTATCCAATGTAACAGGTTGGCGGCAGGTGCAGCCCCCGGCATCTCAAGAGCAAGCGGCACAGGCCGGGCAAGAGGGCTTTGAGCAGCGCTTGGGGGAGGCGCGCCGAGCCGCTGCCCAAATTCCCGCCCCCGGCGTTCCGGCTCTGCCAGACCCGTTCCATCCTCATCCGTCTCAGGGAGACCTGAGCCTCATCGAAGGCGCGCCCCCATGGGAAGCGCAGCCCATGATGCAAGGGAGCGGACAAGAACACGCCGCGGCGCCGTACGCCGGAGGCAGTGGGTCGATGCTGGGTGCCTCGGTGCTGCAGCCGGGTCACTCAACGGCGCGCCATCATCATGCGCCGGATTCGTCAGTGGTTGATCTGAATCCCCCCGCACCGTTCGAGTTGCGTGACCATGCTCGTTCTGTGCCGGCGGCGGTGCAGCCAGATCCTCCAATAGTGGTCTCCGACGGTCGCGGCTGCAAGCGTCCTCTCTATTCCAACGATGCGACCGTTGTCGAAGGGCTGAGGTCAGCCTACGCGGGTAAGGCCAAGGAGCGCACGGTCACGGACCATGTAAATTCTCTTCTCGGCTTTGGTCGTTGGCTCTTTGCTAATAACAAGCCGGGATTTGCTGCTCGGCTTGACGATCCGTTGCTGGATCAGGATCTCAAGGAGTACCAGCGCGAGAGTGGCTCCTCGAATGTGGCTGTGGCACTGGGTCGTCTCAAGACGTGGGCGGGCGGAGCGCCAGTGAGGGACCGCCCTGCCCTGAATCCCGACCCTGCCGACGCCGTGCTCATCAAAGAGTACACAGCGGCTCTCATCAAAGAGCACAAAGAAGCGCCTGCGACCGGGCTGAATCCCAAAACCATTGAGGCCTATGGATCTGCTCTTAGACGTTTCAGTCAATACCTGGTTGAAAACAAAAAGCCGGGGATTGCGGCTCGGCTTCACGAGGGGTCGCTGGATGAAGATGCCAAACGCTATAAGGACTCCAGTGGTGACCGGAGGATGGCTGCACTAGCTCATCTCCGGAAGTCCGCACCCGGGCGCGAAAAAATTGCCCTTGCTGCTCGTCGGGAAGACGTAGTCGGCATGGAGGCTCGTGCCATTGGGGACGCCGCTGCGCAGCACAGCGGGCCGCAGAAGGCATTGGGTCGGCCAGAGTATCTCCCTGGGAAAGCTAAGCAGCTGAGCGAGATCGGCAATTCAGGCGCTCGCGTGCTGATGCAGGCCCCCACCCATCAAGTGGGTGCATTGCCATGGGAAGCGCAGCCCATGATGCAAGGGAGCGGACAAGAACACGCCGCGGCACTGCATACCGGAGGCAGTGGGTCGATGCCAGGTGCCTCGGTGCTGCAGCCGGGTCACTCAACGGCGCGCCATCATCATGCGCCGGATTCGTCAGTGGTTGATCTGAATCCCCCCGCACGGGTCGAGTTGCGTGACCATGCTCGTTCTGTGCCGGCGGCGGTGCAGCCAGATCCTCCAATAGTGGTCTCCGGTCACGACAAGGGTCCTCTTTATTCCAACGATGCGACCGTTGTCGAAGGGCTGAGGTCAGCTTACGCGGGGGCCAGCCGGCGCACGGTCACGCGCTACGCAAATTCTCTTTCCGGCTTTGGTCATTGGCTCGTTAAAAACAACAAGCCGGGATTTGCTGCTCGGCTTGACGATCCGTTGCTGGATCAGGATCTCAAGGAGTACCAGCGCGAGAGTGGCTCCTCGA
>NZ_JAMYTH010000061.1:0-22592 GCF_040322415.1 Mesorhizobium sp. M0152 | reverse complement strand
CGGGTTCAGCGGTATCCTGCAAGTGGATGGCTACTCGGCCTATACCAACCTGGTCAAGGCACGGGCCAAAGCCGGCAGCAATGAATCAATCCGGCTCGCCGGGTGCTGGGCTCACCTGCGGCGCAAATTCTACGACCTGCATATTAGCGGGATCTCGCAGGCCGCGACGGTAACGATCATCGCCATGACCGAATTGTGGAAGGTCGAGGACGAGGTTCGCGGCAAGGATGCTGAAGCCGCGCCGCGCTCCGTCAGGAAAAGTCCGTGGCCATTGTCGCGAGCCTCTTCGATATATGGGAAGCGGAACTGGGGAAGGTCTCCGGAAAATCCAAGACCGCCGAGGCGATCCGCTACGCGCTCACCCGGCGGGAGGCGCTGGAACGCTTTCTGATGGACGGTCGCATCGAAATCGACTCCAATATCGTCGAGCGTGCAATCAGGCCCCAGACGATCACGCGAAAGAATAGTCTATTCGCCGGCAGCCAAGGCGGTGGACGAACCTGGGCGACGGTAGCCACCTTGCTGCAAACCTGCAAAATGAACAGCGTCGATCCGCTCGACTGGCTCTCGCAGACCTTGACCCGCATCGCTCAAGGATGGCCGGCATCCGAGATCGAAATGCTCATGCCTTGGAACTTTAGGCCTGACGTTATCGGCTGACCGCTTACCCACAATTTAGCGGAACGACTGTTCCATTTTTGCGAAATGCGCAGACAGATGCTCGGGACACCGACCCTTGACGGCCGCTTTGCGCTCGAAGGCTCGAACCGCTGTCCATGACTGCGCTACCGCAGGTGTGACTGACAATCAAAAGTATTGTTTCACGCTGGCGTTTTCTGAAATCCGCCTGTTTGCGGACTGGCAAAGGACTTTTGAATGACGCAACTCTCCGGATGACCTGCGGCAGCCGGTGTCAAGTGAATAAGTGCCTGTCCGCTCTCTTACACTTTGGCCAAGTGAGCGTAACTCGTTGCGAAACGCCCGAGTTTGTGTTCGCCGCAAGTCACCGGCTCGTAGCGCCGCTGGTTGTTGTCCGTGACACATATGGCCAATGGCTCAATGATCGCATCGAAATCAGCATCGATAAAGAAGGGGATTGAGTATCGGTCGCGCCCTGAGCTATTTACCACGCGGTGCAAGTTCGCCAGGTAGACATCGTTGGTGATCCGCTGAATCAGGTCCCCGATGTTGATTATGAAAGTGCCATTGATCGGCGTGCCCTGTACCCAATCGCCGTCTCGGTTCATGACCTGAAGTCCCCCCACGTCGTCCTGTGCCAGGATGGTCAAATTGCCGTAATCCGTGTGGGCGCCAATTCCGATCATGTCTTCGCTAACATAACCGCTCTGCGGCGGGTAGTGAAGCAGGCGCTGAATGCTGATCGGGTTCCGCATGAGGTCCTCGAAATAGCTTTCCGACAGGTCCAGACTGAGCGCAATTCCTTGCAAGAGTTTCTTCGCGAGGTGTACCATCTTTTGATGGTATCCGTATGTCAATTCCTGAAACTTGGGCAGATCCCAGGGCCACTGGTTGGGGCCAAAAAACGGACCTTCCAGCGTCAAACGTTCAGGTCCAAAGTCAAAGCACTCCTTCAGATCTTTCGTTTTGCCTGGATTGGTGTTCTCCCCGAACGGCTCAATGTAGCCCCGGAGGGCCACATCGGATTTGCTGATGTGCAATGACATCTTCTGCGACATTGGCAGATCAAAGAACCGACGGCTGACATCAAATACCGAATCGACGAGGTCTTGCGGTATGCTGTGGTTCTTCACATACATGAAACCAATGTTGGACAACGCCCAGCGTATCTCCTTGGCCACCGCCTGTTTGTTCGTTCCATCGAGAAGCGGCGCTATATCAACCAAAGGTATTTTGTCAAAGCTTTCGCGTTTTGCGCGCAGCTTGTCGTCTAGTCTGCCTACGAAATCCCTGCACATAGTATACCTCTTTGTTCAACAATGTGAGACGACTGCTGATTTGGTTGTTTGATCATGGCAATGCGAAGAACGTCGGAAACGCCGATGGCCTGCGTGCCCGGTCTTTCGCGATGCCTGTGCCATACAAAAGTAGAGCAATCCGTACTCGTCGTAGGTCATCAGCAGGCGCTCGCGCCTTCGTATCGCGTTGCAGTTTTCGCCACGATGGGCGGTAGACGGATCATGACCCCTGTTCCTCTGTTGTTCTCATCTCCTTCGGCACCTCTAGGACCCAATAGTGGGCGTCCTCGTCGGCGGCATATCTGCCATTCCTTAGACACGTTGCAGGTATAAGGACGCCCTCATCCTGCAGACGCCGCACGTAGTCTTCAAAGGATGTGGCCTCCGCAAAGCTCTTGCGGACGCTTGCGATTACGAATCCGTTCGGGCGTGTGACGCGAGCCAGTTCGCGCAACCCATCTGGTCCGACATGTCCGAGCGTGAAGACACCGCAGCAGACCGTGATATCATAGCTTGCGCTGGAGTATTCGGAGGGCAGCCTGTTAAGGTCGACATCGCCTCGGACCTTGCGGTAAGCTCGCGTTTGACGTGCCTTTTCGACCATCTCCTCGGAGAGATCGAACCCGTCGATCAGCCGGAACCCGAGGCTTTCCAGTTCCACGCCGACGAGGCCTGTTCCGCAGCCAGCATCCAGGATTGTCATGTCTGCTCGATGTCTGGCCAAATAGGCCGTCTGCACGGCCGCCGCCAGTTCGGCCACGATCATCGGCCCGCAGTACCCCTGGGCCACGTCCACATCGTAGGAACTGGCCCATCCGCGATAGAAGTTGGCCAAGCGACCGGCATCGCCGTCGAGGGCGTGGGAATCCTTGATGCGCTTGCGTGCGGCTTGCTCCAGTGCCGTCTGCTGATCGGGAGTGTTCATGACTTTCCTCTATGTAAGGTAGATGATCGTCGGCAACGCGTGGAAACGCGATCCGACAGGTCAGATTCGAGCACTTTTTCGGTCAACCACGCGTCCAAGTTGCTTCAGGCCTCAACAGCCGTTGGAGCGGCTTCATCCGCCGCGCTTCCGACAACCTCAAGTCCGCTGTCCTCGTATTTCTCCTGCAGCTTCACCAGATGGGGCATCGCCGCCATACATGTCCGCACCAAGTTAACCAAGTTCGACAATGTACACTTTGGCGAGCTGGAAGGTTCATGAGTACGCGCAACACAGCCAGTTCTCCACTTTGACCGAAGGGCCCGGTGACACATCTGCAATACCATGTTGCTCTCCAGTGCTATTGCCGACTTTGTGCGCAAACTTGTTCCCCCTTGAAAACGGAGCACGTATATTCAAGGAAAGCATCGCTCGTCACACGCGCCTGTGCGCGGTCAGCCTTTACTCAGTGTTGCCGCATCTGAATTAGCAAAAGCCGTGCCAGCGCGCCCAGAGCGTAGTAAGATATGATTACCCGTTGAAAACGTCCGAGTCCAAGAGGTCCGCTTGTATTGAACCTGACATGTTTTCTGCCGCTGTCAGGTTTTGGACACGCATCTCGCGCTCCGCGCCGCCGCAGATGCGTGTCCACGAACGACGCTGTATGTATTCGGGCTGAGGAACGAGCAGATGGACACCATCAACCTGGGGGTGACCAATGTCAATCGATCCCGCTCGCGAAAAACCGACGTCTTTGTCGCCCGGCGGCGGCGAGAAGATATCGAAGCACAGCATACTGGCCGGAGAAATCACTGCGCGCGTTTTCGGAGCTTAGGGGAAAAAACGTTCGCACGGACGGGAAATCAATCCATCGTCATTCAGGAAAAAGACCGAATGAATTCTGGATCCACCGCTCGCTGCGGAGCGGACCAAAGGCTACGTTCTCGATCCGGCCTCGATTGCGACATCACGCCGAGTGGAAAGCCGGCGCTCGCGAGCGGAACTGCGCTATGACCGATGGTCTAACACGGATGGCGTCGCGGAGTGACCCTTATCCGACCAATCCGAGTCAACAGTACACCGCTCCAAAGAAGAAACGACGGCATGGAATAAACTATCCGCATCTTTTCAGCCAACACATCATGTGAGACGGCGGACATACTCAGTCTCTTTTAGCCCTTCCGCGTGACGGAGTAATCCCAAGATGCTATGAACCGACAAAAACAACCCTATCCCTTCGCAAATTTGGTGAGATAGGGTGCGCAGAATCCAGACACAATCATCGGATGATCACGAGGTAACTTTGAGAAACCTGCCGCTTCACCTCGGCAGTTGTCCGATGAACAAAGACATACTGATACCCCGACGCACTCGAACTCGGAGGTAGCGTAGTCCCACGTTACTTCGACACCAGAAGAGATTTGCTCAATAGCGACGAAATCGTAAGCCCCGAAGCGGTTGGGCACAATCGCTAACTTTGGATGACAAGAATGGTTCACAATGACAGCGGGCTTCTGAAAGAGAGCATGGACATTCCAGTCCATTTGAAACGAGTTCGTTGTCCGATTCCTCACCATCCGGTCAATTAACCCGATGATAACAATCTCCCCTGGCAAGAAATCGCGAGAAGCGAATACGCCGTGGCCCCTATCGCTACCCGTGTTGAGCACTCTCACGTTGCGGGCATTGAGCTGCTTTGCGCAGGCGACGTCGTCTCTCAAAATAGATACGCGTTTGTTGATAATTGGCGTCGACATGGGTTTTTCTTTCCCTATAAATGGGAGTACTGCGGAGAGATTCTACTGTGCGTACAGATACATCGGCAATTTCGTAATCCGTTTCCGGATCTTCCAAATTGCGCTGAGGCTATTTGGGAGGCGGTGGAGTTGCTGATGCCACGCTGCTGTAGAAGGCGATTTTACACAGACGTGACATGTAGCTTTCCTTCTTCGCTCCATCCCATCGCGGCTGCCCAAGACATGGATGCCGGTCGGTAGTTCCTGCCGCCTCACATCGAAAGGGCTCAAGAACCATGCCAATTTGACTTATCGAGCCGAGGAAGAAATTTCGTGGTTGCTTTTCAGCTATTTGGTCTGCGGCAAAATGCGAGACTGGGTATACAAAGCGTGTGTAGCGCACTCGACAAACCGACACCGAGGTGTCGAATGGCGCTGCTCGGGACCGGCTGTAGCTTTGAACTCGGTGCCGTGCCGCAGCGTCGCCTACACGATCGGGGCCAGTCGCCGTGCAAGCGCGATCCCGACCTTAGGCATCGTTCCAAGCCCGGTGAGATGGCCGAGGCCGGGGTTGTCATCAGCCGACGTCATGCCAATGAAGCCTTGCCCATCCTCTTGATGCCGGCATCGATCTCCACGGTAGCGGAAGGCATGCCAGCGCGCTCCAATGAGGCCCTGCATGTTGGCAGTCGGCAGACAGTCGGCGATTGCCTCACTGACCGCACAGCGAGGCCACGAATCTGGTTCTCCACTATAACCCGCTTGCTCGCCCAGCTTCTTGCGGGCGATGATCAGCGCGCGTGGCATGCGCTGGCAGCGACTTCACATGCGCGGGCTTGAACAAGCCGGTGGGGACAAATGCGCCAAGCCGCAGGCATCATTGCGGTCGTCGTTCTCCGGGTCGCCAGCGACTTCAGCGCATGATAGGTTGCCGGCTCTCAATACAGATAACCTGCAGGCCGAAGCGCTGCAGCCCGAGCGAGAGCATCGAGGGGCGTGCGGGCCGGTCTCGAATACAGTCCTTTCCAGCGGGGCCGCGATCGCTTCCGGCGTCGCGTCGTCTTCCCGGTCGCTATGTTCTGAGGTCGATCTATGAGGGCGCGCGCGGGGACATGGCGCCCGATAATGGCCGCTACCGAGGTCAAGGTCGAGATGCTGTTCGCCCACATCAAGCGGATCCAGAAGCTCGATCAAATGCGATGCGAGGACCGAATGGTGCCGAGGATGAATTCCACCTCGCAGCCGCAGCCCAGAACCTCCGCAAGCTCTCGAAACTTACCCCGATAGTCTAACTCATCAACGCCGCGTCAAACGGACATTTCGTGAGATTTTCAACGCCGCTCTCGGTGACCAGCACCTGCTCTTCCAGCTTTATGCCTTCGCGCCCACCAAACGCGCCGATGTAGGCCTCGACGCACAACGTCATGCCTGGCTCGAGCATGTAGTCGAACGCTCCAGGTATGAAGTCTTCTGGGTACAGGATTGCTGGATATTCGTCGCATAGTCCGATGCCGTGCATCATGACGCCATAGCGCTGATCGATGAACTCGGCAGGGAGCTTGTGACTGCGCTCCGTAAGTTCGGTGAATGATACCCCAGGCTTGAGCATGGCCATGTTAGTCATCACGTGCTCGTACGCAATCGCGTGTAGCCTTCGCTGTTCGTCGGTGGGCCTGCCGTCGCCGCAATACCAGGTGCGCGAAAAATCCGCACACATGCCGTAAGGTCCGACCATGTCAGTGTCGAAGGCAACCAGATCACCTGGCATTATGCGGCGTGGGCCGGCTTCCTGCATCCAGGGGTTCGTGCGCGGGCCGGACGTCAAAATGCGCGTTTCGATCCACTCGCCGCCGCGGGCGATGTTTTCGGCATGAAGAACCGACCACAATTCAGTTTCGGCAATGCCTGGCTGCAAACGCTCGCGCATTTTGGCGACCGCAGTTTCGCAGGTTGCGAGCGAGCAGCGCATCGCATTGATCTCGTCGACTCCTTTAATGGCCCGGGCATGCTCCATAAGCTGCATTCCGTTGCAGACCTCGATGCCCAGTGCATCGAGAGCTCGCAGGCCGGGAATCTCGATCTTATCGATGGCAAGGCGTCGATTCTTGCCACCAAAACGGCGCAGAAGTTCGTCGATCTGCCCAGCAAAGTTTTTTGCGATTGCTTCCTCTTCATCGCCGGCGACGAAATAATAAAAGCCAGCGCCGCCATCCCGGATTTCGTTGATGAGCGGCAGGTAAGTCGACAGATGACTACAGCGGTGAAAATCCCAGAGAACGACATAACCGTCCGCCGTCACGAATACGGCCCGCGACGGATTGTGCATGATCCAGACATGCATGTTCGAGGAATCAGTTGCATATCGGATGTTCAGTGGATCGAAGCACAGCACGCCGGCGTAATCCCGTTGGCGCAGCTGTTGCATGATGCGGTCTAGGCGGGTTTTCCTCATCCGTTCCAGATTGGGAGGAGTGAGGCCTAACGTTGCCCACTCGGCGAAGGCGACATCTGTCGGTCCGATCTCTACCCGATCGTTGTCGTCTATGGTTCCGTCCGGCTTTAGCGCCGTCGCCCGGCGCGTCGGATCAATTTTGTTGTTCATGATCGAAAACAAGGACATTTTTGATGGTTTCTGCTGCTGAAGATGTGTCGGTGTGCCGACGGATTGCTGCATTTTGGCGGGGCTCCGAGCTGCTGAAGGCGGAAAAATATTGCCCGATATAAGATCAAATCATCTGAGATGTGTGCGCTATGGTGACTGCCGGCCTCGACAGGTACTGGGACTAGCCCCGAAGGCTTGGCGGAAGCATTTCGAAAAATGCGAGGCCGACGCGAAACCGCAGGCGATCGCTATCTCAACAATCGGCAACTCTGTTTGTTCGATGAGACGCTTAGCGCGGCTAAGTCTCAAATGCAGGTAGAAGCGCATGGGAGACGACGAAACCGACCGCTCGAAAAGCCGCTCGATCTGACGTTGTGAGCGGCCGACGCATTTTGCAATGTCGCGGAGGGGCAGCGGGTCCTCAATATGCTCCTCCATGATGCGAATGACTTCTGACAGCGGCTTGCTGATGCCGGTTTCACCAGCATTGATGGTCGATTGTCTATCCGAAGCAGGGCGCCAATGTCCTGCAGTCGTATGTCGACAGACAGCCAACGCAGTGTCTCTGCCAAGGCGTTCGCTGATTAGTTCCATAACGAGGTCGAACGACGCGAATTCTCCTGCGCAAGTCACCAGGTGAGCATCACGAACGAACAGGCGGTCGGTCACCTTGAGGCGGCCAAATTTTTCAGAAAGGGCGGCCCTCTTGTCCCAATGGATTGTGCAAGCGGTATCGTCGAGCAACCCGCTTTCCGCCAGCAGCCATGTCGCGGTACCCAATGCCGCGATTGGAACCCCGTGCCGCTTGCAAAGCCGAAGAATCTTCGTGAGGGAAGTCGACACCTGCCTTTGGACCCATTCACCGGCGCAGACGATGACCATGCTTGGTCCCTTGCCTGCCTGAAGGCATTCCCCAGTGCCGGCAAAATCGCTGCCGACCGACAGGATGAACCCGCTGGCGCATTCAACCGGCTGGCCATCCGGGCTCGCGATCGTCCACTCGAAGAAGGATCGGCCGGAGATGGAATTCGCAAGGCGAAGCGGATCCACGAAGGATGAAAGGCCGAGCTGGGAAAATCCCGGAAGTGCAAGGATGACCAGTCGGTACACGTCCTGGGTGTCGGTCACCTGCCGGCTGGGATTCCATCCCACGATCCGCGAACGGTCTCCCGCTGAAAATGGCGCGTTCATAAGGTCTTACATCCTCGTTGATAGTGATCAACATCGAGCGGCCGCGTTGGCGCGAGCGTCTTGCGGGATGGGCGCCGCCGTCTTCAACTGCGAGTGTTATGCTTTCGCTTCATGAAGTCCTTGGCGGTCTCGACCGCCACCGCCGCGTCGCGGCAGTAGGCGTCGGCGCCAACGGCTTTGCCGAATTCTTCATTGAGAGGCGCGCCGCCGACCAGCACGACATAGTCGTCGCGAATGCCCTTTTCCTTCATCGTATCGATGACGACCTTCATGTAGGGCATGGTCGTTGTGAGCAGCGCCGACATACCGACAATGTCCGGCTTATGCTCCTCAATCGCTGCCATATACTTCTCGACCGCATTGTTGATGCCGAGGTCAATGACGTCGAAGCCGGCGCCCTCCATCATCATGCCGACGAGGTTCTTGCCGATGTCGTGGATGTCGCCCTTGACGGTACCGATCACCATCTTGCCCTGCTTCGGCGCGCCCGTGGCGATAAGCAGCGGTCGCAGGATGAACATGCCAGCCTTCATGGCGTTGGCGGACAGAAGCACTTCCGGCACGAACAGGATGCCGTCGCGGAAATCCTCTCCGACGATGCGCATGCCCTCGACCAGCGCTTCGGTGAGCACGGCGTAGGGCTGCCAGCCGCGTTCGAGCAGGATGTTGGTGCCTGCCTCGATCTCCTCCTTCAGTCCGTCATAGAGATCGTCGTGCATCTGCTGCACGAGTTCTTCGTCGGAAAGCTCGGAAAGGATGATCTCGTCGGTGGCCATATCGGTTTGCCTCGTGCATAATTAAAGGGGGTCGGTACCCGATGCTCTATGGGGCACCGACCAGGCTTCCGGTTGGAGCCTTGGGAGTCGATTAGGCTGCCAGCCAGACTTTCTGCAAATCCATCTGGAAAGTTTGGTGAATTGCGTAGTTCTGAACCTTTTTGTTCATGTGACCAAAGAGGCTTTGCCAGAACGGCTGGATGATAACCCCGGAGTCCTGCAGCACCTCCTCGAGGTCCTTCATAAGGTCTTTGCGATTGGTGGCGTCACTCACCGAGAAGGCCTTCTTGAGTTTTGCGTCGAAGTCGGGATTTGAGTAAGCAGTCTCGTTCCAAGCTTCGCCAGTGCGATAAGCCAACGCAAGGACCTGTACGCCAAGCGGTCGCATGTACCAAACGGTTAGAGAATAGGGATACTTTGACCAGTCGTTCCAGAAAGTTGAACCCGGAAGCACTGTGCGCTTGATCTTGAAGCCGGCCTCGCGAAGCTGGGCCGCAATCGCATCACCCGTGTTTTTCTGCCAATCTTCGTCAATCGAAATCAGCTCATGCTCGAAGTCGGCATGTGCGGAATCAGCCATGAGTTTCTTAGCGCCCTCAACATCGCGATTCTTCTTGGGCAGGGCATAATATTCCGGATGAATCGGGCTGACGTGATGGTTTTCGCCGACCGTTCCCCGTCCTGCATAGCCAAGTTGGAGCACGACATTGTTATCGACCGCCATCTGCAGCGCGTTACGGACCTTCTTGTCGTCATACGGTTTGTTGGTCGTGTTGGTGCGGCAGACCAGTGTCGTTGCGGTAGCGACCTCCGATTTGACCACATCCATCTTGTCCAGAATGTCGATGAAGTCCGCCGGCGTCTCCAGATTAAGGTCGATCTCGCCGGAGTCGAAGGCGGAGACTGTCGCCTGGAAATCGGTTCCGTAGTCGATAAACTGCACTCCATCGAGCAGAGCTTCACCGCCCCACCACTTTCCATTCTCGCGGCGCTTGACTTCAGCCTTGCTGCCGACCGAGTAGGAGACCAGTTCGAATGCCCCCGTTCCAAGCGGCTTCGCGACGGGGTCGGCGCCGCCAGCATCGAAGGTGCGGTGCACGATCAGTCCGGGATAGTCGGTGAAATTCGCGACAATGGCGATGTCCGGTTCACTGAGCATCAGCTTGACCGTATGGTCATCCACCCTGAGGATCGCTCCATCTCTCGCCTTGCCGGTCTTGGCATCAATAAGCCCCCCGACCCGTGCCGCCATCGAGTTGCCGGCGACACCCTTCTCGCACCAGCGGCTAATGTTGAAGATTACGTCATCGGCGTTGAATGCGTCGCCGTTGTTCCAGGTGACGCCTTTTCGGACATGGAAGACATACTCTGTAGCGTCATCATTGATCTCCCAACTTTCCAGCAGGACAGGTTCGAACGTAAATTCATGTGTGTAACGCACGAGCGGCTCAAGCCAGCAGCGTGAAATATTGGCAAGCTCAACCCAGTCATAGGTACGTGGATCTTTCTGCGCCTTGACCGGCATGGACACGCGCAGGGTTCCGCCCTTCTTCGGCTCAGCGGCGCGTGCGGGCTGGGGCAATGCTACCCCGATCAGGCCATAGGCCATCGCGGCGGAGGCGCCGAATGTGCTTGCAAGCGCAAGGAACTCGCGCCTGTCCATTTGGCCAGCTTTGACGTCGGCCGCCATTTTTTCGATGGAAGCCGGTACGCAATCTTTATTGCTTTTAAAAGGTCCCATTCTCTTCTCGCTTGTTGGTGGTTCCCGGTTATTTCCCTTGTCGACCCGTGGAGCGAGGCCTCAGGCAAGGCTTGGCGAGATTTCCTCTTGGCGTTGCGCCACATACGCATCGAGTTCTTCGCGCACGGCGGAATCCATCGGCGGCTGGTCGTAACTCTCGATGATCGACTTAGCCTTCTCACGGCAGCGCTGCGCCATGTCCTTGGAGCCTTTGACCTTCCACTGCTCGTAGCTGAGGTAATCCAGAATCTCCGGTGTAAAGAATGCGTCCTTGAAGCGCTTGAGCGTGAAAGAATCTCCAAGGTAGTGGCCGCCCGGGCCGATGCGCCGCACAGCTTCAAGCGCGTCCTCGAAATGCTCGAAGGAAATCCCCCGCGCATATTTTTCGATCATCAGGTTCTGTTCAGCATCTGCGACAAACTTCGCCATGCAGCATACGAGGCCGGCCTCATCCCAGCCGCCGGCATGCATCATCAAGTTCGAGCACGCGCTGGCGCCGGACATGTAAGCCACCGCCGATTCATAACCGGATTGAGCATCGAAGGTCTTGGCGGATGATTGGGATGCAGTCGTGCGCCACGGTATGCCATACCGCCTCGCCAGTTGGCCGATGACGGCGTTGATCAGAGTGACCTCGGGCATCCCTGACATCGGCGCGCCGCTGCGCATCGACACCGAGACTGAATACTGTCCGTAGATCATTTTGGCGCCGGGCCTGACCAGTTGGGTGTAGGCAAGTGCGGCGAGCGCCTCGGCATTTAACTGGGCAATTGTGGCCGGGACGTCGGCAGGAGTGTTTGCGGCGCCAAGCACAAAAGGAGACAACAGGACGACCTGGTTTGCCTCGACGAAAGCGCGGAGCCCTTCCAGCATCGTCGAATCCCAGACCAGTGGCGAGTTTCCCGACACGTGACCGAGCATCACCGCGTTCTGATCCATAAATGCCTTGCCGTGGACTATCTGACCCATGGCAATCGAGTCCTCGGCACGCTGCTGCCCGGTCGTCAGACCGAAGAAGGGCATGTTCGTTTCCACTAGGCTCGAATGGTTAATGTGCAGATGGCGCCATGGAACAGCGATGTCAGTCGGCTCGCAGGTGAACCCGCCGGCGATATGGAACCCAGGCAGCATCTGGGTCAGCCGGTTCATGTTCCGAAGGTCCTCGATTGTGGATGCGCGTCGCACGCCCTGAAGGTCCCGGATGTTTGGCGCGCCTTGCATGGCGCTGAAGGTCATTGTGTCTGGCGCGATCTCAAAACGCTGTGATGGATCGCGAGACGTCATTTCAAAGCGGGAGGGAGCCTTCGAAATGAGATCCATCAGCATCTCGCCATCGAAACGCACACGTTGGCCTTGAACATCGGCGCCAGCCTCTTTCCATTGCCGGATCGCCGTTTCATCCCTAAATTCGATTCCGATCTCGCGCAGGATTGCCAGCGAAGCCTGATGAATGCGTTCCAACTGTTCCGCAGAGACGACCTCGACGGGCCGAATTCCGTACTTGATTGTCGAGACGCGAGGCCTCTTCTCTGTTTCTCGGGCAGCTACGACTGACGCGCGCCCTCCGCGCCGCCGAACTAGGGGAGTATCAGTATCCATCATCGCATCTTCCCAAAGGTCCGCCGCCAGAGCATTCTTCGGTCCACGATACGGAATGCGGCACCTGCTCATTGACGCTGATACTAGGGCCCACCGATTGTCCTGAGGACTCGCAAAAGGTTTCGCTGGCCTTAAATGCAATTTATACCTGGGTCGACTGCGCAGTCTCTTGTTACCTAGGTAAGGAGTAAAGGAAGCCGGAAAACGATCCGGTGGCGGTTGGTATTAGACACAAGGTTGCGCTGGCCGTTAGACGTCTAAGAGCGCAATTCGATTGACTGAGCGAGGAACCAGTCCACCAGATCCTTGCACCTCTTGTTCTGGCTGGCATCGTCGCTTGCTAACAGAAAGAAGGCTCTTTCGGTCTGGATTTGAGTCGGTAATGCCTTGACGAGAAGGCGGTTGTTGAGCAGGTGCTGGGCGGTGAGAGACCATCCCAACGCAATTCCTTCGCCCGCAAGAGCTGCTTGAAGCGTCAGTTGATAGTCATTGAAGACAATGCTCGGCCTGATCTCGCTGGCATCTCCGCCCGCAAGCTCGACCCATTCCGGCCAGCCCATTCGCTTGCGAAAGGCATCGGAAGAATGAATGAGCTGATGGTGAATTAGCTCATCGATGGTCTGTGGAGCGGGATGCGATAGAAGATATACGGGTGAGCAGACAGGGAAGATGATCTCGTCGCATATGAACCAGCTGTTGGTCCTATCAAAATCCCGTGGCCGTACCCAGACGGTGACGTCTACTTCGTGATCGGGCTCGATGTCCCGATCGGTAGCGACCACCTTGATCTTAATGTCCGGATGCTCTTCCTGGAAATGATACAGCTGCGGCGCCAGCCAATGTGCCGCGAGAGATGTCGAAGCTGCGAAAGTGATGTACTTCGTCCCGCGATCGGAGATGGTTTCAAGGCGCTGCTCCAGACGGCGGAAGCTGGTTCGCACCTCGTCATAGAGCTGCCTGCCAGCCTCCGTCAGCTGCACTCCGCGATTGTCGCGAGCAAAGAGCGCGGTGCCACAATGCTTTTCGAACATTTTGATCGAGTGGGAGACACTCGGCTGCGTCACGTTGAGCTCGCTGGCTGCGCCTTTGAAACTCAGAGTGCGGGCAGCCGCTTCGAAAACAAAAAGCGAGTGCGTGGAGGGTACGAGATTGCGAAGCTTTGACATGAAGCAAGTCTATATCAGGCGCGATCTTTTCCGTCTAGGACACCTAAGGCACATGGTCTAGTTGGAACTGGAAAACAACGTCAGATGAGCGTTGGCGCGAGTACGCCACGGTACGCCTTCACTCAGCGAGTTGGCAGGGAACTATTTCAATTAAACGATGACAAGGGAGTATTGCCATCCAGACACCGCAGCCGGTGCCCTCCGCCGCTGGATACAGCACGTGGGGACCGAAGCTGCCCCTTATACCACAACAGGACGATGTCGTAACTCACCGTCTCGGGTTGCGGACTACTGATGAAGATATAAACTGAACTGAAGGCCAGCGAAATGTTTTGTCAGTCCTCAGGAAAATCGCGGGGCCCTATTATCGCGGGTGCCGCGTGGACATATGCCCTTAGGAGGCCGTGATGGATACTGAAGGCTCCAGTAATCCGGCGCCGCAGAGGGCGTACTTCGGTGGTTGCTGCACGGAAGCCTCGCGTCTCGACCATCAAGTGCGGCATTCGAGCTGTGGAGGTTGTCACCGCTGACCGGCGCATTCATCAGGCTCCGCTGGCCATCCTGCGCGAGATCGGAATCCGAATTCAGGGATGAAACGGCGAACCGGCAGTGGAACGAGGCTGATGCTGATGTGAGGGTGAGCAAAACGGTGGAAAGACAGCTGGATGAAAAGGTTTGAAGGAAAGGTAGCCCTTGTGACGGGCGGGCGTAGCGGCATCGGTCTCGCTACCGCGCGGCGTCTTAGCGATGAAGGTGCCCGCGTGTTCACCGCTCAACGTGGTGAGGACCGGGAATTCGAGGCTGTCACGGTCGATTTCACAGCTCCGGCAAGGGCGGGCCAGGCCATAGACACGGTTGTTGAACGGGCGGGGCGGCTCGACGTCCTAGTGAACAACGCCGGAATGATGCAGGAAGCCCTCGTCGAAGACATGAGCCTGGCGGACTGGGAGAAGACTATCGCTGTCAACCTTACCACTCCTTTCATGTTGATCAAACGTGCTATGCCCTACCTGCGTGCGACCGCTGGCAATATCGTCAATATCGGTTCGATAGAAGGGATTGGGTCCAACCCAAAACACGCTGCTTACGGCGCTTCGAAGGCTGCCATCCACGGCCTGACCCGCGCGATTGCGATTGATCACAGCGGTGAAGGTGTGCGCTGCAACGCAGTCGCGCCCGGCTGGATCGACACCGATTTGAACGTGGACTTCATCGAGAGCATGACTGACCCCAAAACGTTCCGGGAGCAGATTGCCCGCATTCACCCCATAGGACGCTCGGGTAAGCCAGAAGAGGTGGCGAACCTGGTTGCCTGGCTGGCCTCGCACGAGGCGTCCTTTGTCACGGGCCAGGTCTGGACGATCGATGGCGGTCGAACGGCAAAGCTCAGCCTACCTTAGGCGATCGGGCATCAGGCCCGAATGGGCCGAGATCATTAGGATGATAACAGGAGTGTACCAAGATGGCATCTAACTCTGCTCTCGACGAGCGTCGTAAGGCCGCCGTTTCCGGAGGGGCTTCCATGTCCTTCCCAATCTACGTGGACAAAGCGCGCAATGCCGAGCTTTGGGACGTGGAGGGCAGGCGATATATTGATTTCGTGGGCGGGATGGGCGCCCTGGCAGTCGGACATTCGCACCCTAACGTGGTGGCTGCTGTGCAGGAACAGCTTAACAAGTTTAGCCATACGTTTTTCGGGACGGCCCCCTACGAAAGCTATATCGCCCTTGCGGAGCGTTTGAACAAACTTTGCAACGTTGGGGGACCGGCAAAGACCCTCCTCCTGACAACGGGAGCTGAAGCGGTCGAGAACGCTGTCAAAATTTCCCGTGCGTATACGAAGCGCCGCGGCATCATTGTCTTCGGCGGAGCCTTCCATGGTCGTACTCTTTTGACCATGGCTATGACCGGCAAGGTCAATCCTTACAAACAGTGGTTTGGGCCGTTTCCTGGGAGCATTTATCGCGCGCCTTATCCGGATCTCTATCGCGGCGTCAGCGTAGAATATTGTCTCACAGCGTTGGAGACGCTGTTTGAAACGGAAATTGAGCCGGGCGCAGTCGCCGCGATTGTGATCGAGCCACTGATAGGGGAGGGTGGATATATCCCTGCGCCGGTTGAATTCATGTCCGGTCTCCGGCGGCTCTGTGACCGTCATGGCATTGTTCTCGTGGCCGACGAGGTCCAGTGCGGCATGGGAAGAAGCGGCCGCCTGTTTGCGATTGAGCATACCGGGGTCGAACCTGACTTGATCCTGACGGCGAAAAGCCTGGCAGCGGGTATCCCGATTGCGGCAGTGGTTGGTAAGGCCGAGATCATGGATTGCGTCGGTGTGGGTGGCTTGGGCGGAACCTATGCGGGTAACCCTTTGGCGTGTGCTGCGGCCCTGGCCGTTCTGGATGTCATAGATAAAGAAAACCTTCTCACCAGGGCCCAAGAGGTTGGTGAGCGCCTTAAGTCCGGTCTGCAACGCATTCAGAAGAAACGAAATAGCTCGGTGATAGGGGACATCCGCGGGCTAGGGGCGATGATCGGCGTCGAATTGGTCGAAGATGCGGAGTCGCGCAAGCCCGCGCGATCACTGACTGTGAGAGTGATCAAGGAAGCAGCTGAGAGGGGGCTGTTGCTGGCGTCAGCCGGCCGGCACTTTAACGTGCTTCGCTTCCTCGTTCCGCTTACGATACCGGATGCAATCATCGATGAGTCTCTGAAAATAATTGAGGACTCGATCGATGCTGCCGTCGATAGCGATCTTACTCCCGGCACGCCTGCATTAGCTGAGGCTGAATAGCCATGCACGCTGACGACCCCTCAGAGTCGCTTGATTTGGCAGCCGAATTCCGTCGTGCACCGTTCGGGCATCACAGCCCGAATCTGCAGAAACTTCTGCGGACATTTCGAAGCGTTCCCATAGCCGGAAAACATGCCTTGCTCGCCATTCAGCCGAACCGAAGCTGGATGCTCGTGAGTCTGACGGGGATCCCAGGCCAGCCCATCAAAAGGCACGAGGAGGTCGTTTTCAATGATCTGGGAGATGCGGAGTGGTACGTGTTTCGCCAGCGGTGGCGCCAACATTTCGGAACGGAACTTCCAGACGGAGATCGGCCGTGAGGACGTTGTCTGGTTACGCCAATGTCTTAAGCGCAAAGCCCGGCGACACCATCGAATTCAAGGTGAGCTCAATAGGCGAAGCCGCTGACTTTTCGGCCCGACTAGTGAGGCTGATCACAACGGAAGACCATCCGCAAACTGCTGGCCTCATCGAACGCGAGGTCGCTGCACCTTTCGCCGGTCAACACCCAGCGCGACGCCAGCGTATCTACACCGGCTCTTACGGCTATATTGAACACAAGACCGCGTTCTCCAACCTGCTGGACTTTACTTTCCAGGCATGGCTCTGGCCCACTTTGCTTGGGTCCAAACGTCAGACCATTGCAGGTACCTGGGATGACGAAAACGGCGCAGGTTTTGCGCTTCAGATTGATGAGGAGTGCCGGTTAACTTTCCTGAGTGGGGATGGAAGAGGGAATATGTCGGCGGTTACACTGGACACTCCTCTGCGGGAACGCCAGTGGGTTTTCGTCGCAGCCAGTTATGATGCCAAAACGCGTGCGGTCATCCTTCACCAGAGCTCCCTTTGCAACGTAGGCGACCTGAGCTCCCCGGAAACCCGAGTGTTTGATGAAACTCTAGCTCCGCAAATCTTTCCGCAGGATTCGTTTTATATCGCCTCCCATCGACAAACCGGCGAGGCAGGAGGGGTGCGAGCGGGTGGGCACTACAATGGCAAGATTGACAGCCCTAGGCTCTACGCGGGCGCCGCGTCCGTCCACGAGATTGCTTCACTTAGCGGCGACACTGGAGTCAGCCGACTAGCCACTCATCTGGTTGCCGATTGGGATTTCAGTATTGACCAGGGATCCGATGTCTTCAGGGACGTATCGGGACATGGGTTGGACGGAAAACTCGTCAATATGCCCACCAGGGCGATGAAAGGCTTTAATTGGACCGGAAGGGTTCACGATTGGCGTTCCGCGCCAGGGGAATATGGTGCCATCCATTTCCATGACGATGATCTCTACGACGCAGGCTGGTCGACCGATTTTACGTTCACTGTGCCCGAGGGCATCGCCAGCGGAGTTTATGCTGCTCGCCTCGATGCTTTGGGTGCAACCCCGGCTTATGTGATCTTCTTCGTGCGGCCGCCGAAGGGGCAAGCGACCTCCGAGGCTGTATATTTGGCGTCCACGGCGACCTACACGGCTTATGCGAACCAAAGGCTTATCGCACGCGATCCTCTTGATGAGATGAGCATGGGGGCTCTGCCCATTTTCGGTGAAGACGACATCTTCCTGGACGAAAACCCTGAATATGGGAAATCGGTCTACGATCTACACACCGACGGCAGTGGCGTTTGTTATTCGTCCCGTTTGCGGCCGGTCCTGAACATATCTCCAAATGCAAACTACTGGTCGTTTGGCGGCGACGGGTATCTCACCGGTTGGCTCGATGCCTTGGGGATATACGCAGATGTCATCACCGACGAGGACCTTCACAAAGAGGGCGAGAGCATACTCGAACCCTATCGCGTCGTCTTGACCGGTTGCCACCCCGAATATGTGTCCATGGCTATGTGGGATGCTTTACGGACTCATCTCAGCCGGGGCGGCCGGCTGATGTATCTTGGTGGAAACGGGTTCTACTGGAGGACGGCGTTCCATCCGACCCTACCGGGCTTGATCGAAGTTCGGCGCTCCGAGGACGGCTCGCGTACCTGGTCTGCTGAGCCCGGCGAATATTTTATGAGTACGACGGGCGAATATGGAGGCCTTTGGCGTCGCCAAGACCGGACCCCCAACGAACTTTTGGGAGTGGGTTTTTGTGCTCAAGGGTTCCAGTCCGGATCCTACTATCAGTGGAATCCGGACAGCGCCAACCCTCGCGTTGACTTCATCTTCAAAGGTATCGGCAAGGACGGACCGTTCGGCAACTACGGGCTGGCCGGCAATGGAGCGGCCGGGCAGGAGTTAGATCGCTATGATAGGGATCTGGGATCGCCTCAACACGCGCTGGTGATCGCCTCCTCAATCAATCATTCTGACTACATGGTGCTGGCCAAAGAGGAGTTCGGGGCCATGCACTGGATGATCGGGGGGAGCGAGAACAAGAATGTTCGATCAGACCTGGTCTTTTTCGAAACCTCCAGCGGCGGTGCAGTCTTCTCAGTCGGCTCAATATCTTGGTGTATGAGCCTGCCCATAAACGGTTACGACAATGACGTGTCCCGACTGACGAGAAACGTATTGGAGCGGTTCCGTGATCCTGCACCGTTTCCGTTCCCGTCCCGTCCTGAACAATCCAGCCGGGCGCTCGCGCCCTTCGAGCGAACGTGATCAGAAAGCAGCTCCAAGTGCTGCTCTTGCGGGTGAGATCCTTCCGACAGAGGCCGCTTCAGCAAGCATATGTGAGCTAGTCTCCGTCGTGCCGTCGTGGTAACCGGGGCAAAACCGGTGGCGGACGCGGCGTTATGACTCGGGTGTATCGGGTTAGAGTGGGTGGCGGTTTGGCGGGCGGCGTGATTCTGTCAGGCCATGGCGGAGCCACCAGATTCTCGAACGCCGCCCCCTGCGGACCTGCTCGACATGATCCTGCAGTTGCGGGCAGAGGTCGCCGGGCTTCGCGCCGAGAATGCGGCTCTGAAGGATGAGATCCGGCGTCTGAAAGGTCTACCGCCGCGCCCGACGCTGAAGCCGAGCGGAATGGAGCAGTCGTCCAAGCGGAGCTCACCTGCGGCAACGGGTCCGAAGCGGCGTGGCTCGAGCCGGGCGATCGTCACCGAAGAGCGCCGTCTTTGTTATGAGCCGCCACCGGGCTCGCGGTTTCTGGGGCGGACAAGCTCGTGGTGCAGGATCTGACGATCGGGGTGCGGGTGGTCCGCTATCATCGGGACCGCTGGCGGTTGCCGGATGGCCGGATCGTCGTCGCTCCGCTGCCGGACGGGGTCGACGGGCACTTCGGTTTGGAGCTTCGGCGTCTGGTGCTGTCGCTTTATCACCAGGGTCGTGAGCTTAGGCCGTTGATATAAATCGAGTTTAACCCCGACGAAACTTTTTGAGAATTCTCACGGCTCCTGCCGTTCCCTATCATCGAGTTCTAATAAGCCGTGGGCCGGCAGGTCCGAGATGGCAATTGAGGGAAACAAGCCCGTCTAAGGGCCGCGATCTGTAAACATGCGACTGGGCGTCGCTTAACCAATGAGGAGGTTTGAATGGGATTTTTCAATCAGCGAGGCAAGCCTCTGCCGGCGCTTTTCGCTAGCTTGGCCGACGAGGTCAAGACGGGCGGGATGGATCGACGCGAGTTCTTGGCGCTTGCCACAACATTCGGTGCATCAACGGCTGTGGCTTATTCGATGTTGGGCTCGGTGCCGGAGGCACGTGCGGACGAAGCGCCGAAGAAAGGCGGCACCCTGCGCATTGGCATGTTAGTTTATGGCGCCAAGGACCCCCGCATTAATGATTATTCGGAAATCGCCAATATCTACAGACAGTTTCTTGAGCCACTGGTTAAGTACACTACCGCCTACACATTTGAGCCACGTCTTCTAGAAAGCTGGGAGACGAATGACCAGGCGACCGAATATACTTTGCATGTCCGCAAAGGCGTCAAGTGGAACAATGGCGACGACTTTACTGCAGACGACGTGATTTTCAACCTGCTGCGCTGGTGTGAGAAGGGCGTGGCCGGAAACTCAATGGCCGAGCGTATGGCCAACCTCATTGATGAGAAGACAAGTAAAGCTGTTGAAGGGGCCATTACCAAAGCAGATGATTACACTGTCAAGCTGAGGTTGGCCAAACCTGACATTACTATCATTCCGGGGATGGCGGACTATCCGGCATTGATTGTTCACAGAGACCACGAAAAGAACGGTTCGGATATCATCAAGCACCCTGTGGGCACCGGACCGTTTGAACTAGTTTCATGGGAGGTAAGCCAGAAAGCTGTTCTGAAGCGTCGGACAAAAGGCAGTTGGTGGGAGGGTGAGGCGTTTCTGGATGAAATCCAATTCATCGATTATGGCACCGATCCCTCCGCTACTACCAGCGCGTTCGAATCCGGCGAGATAGACGCAAACTATCAAACTTTTGCGGACTATGTGCCCATTTTCGATAAGCTTGGTCTGGTGAAGTCTGAGGCAAAAACATCTACAACTCTGGTATGCCGCACTCACGTTACCGCTAAGCCCTATGACGACCAGCGTGTCCGTAATGCACTACAGCTGGCGGTCGACAATGCTGCTGTGCTGCAAGTTGCAGTCAATGGCTACGGCACCGTGGCTGCAAACTATCATGTCGCGCCCATACATCCCGAGTTTTACCCGATCCCGGAAAAGAGACGCGATGCGGACGCGGCCAAGCGGCTCATGGCGGAAGCGGGCGCGCTTGATTTTGAACATGACATCATGACCAGTGACGAGGATTGGCTCAAGAGTACCGGCGAAGCCATCGCGGCCCAGTGGCGCGAAGCCGGCTTCAAGGTAAAGCATACGATCATACCCAGTAGTAGTTTCTACAACGACTGGCTGAAATACCCCCTTTCGATAACGAATTGGAACATGCGGCCGCTTGGCGTACAGACCTTGGTGCTTGCCTATCGTAGGGGGGCAGCATGGAACGAAGCAGCATGGTCAAACCCTGAGTTCGATGAGAAACTCGACGCAGCCTTGACCGTCCCAGATGCGCAGAATCGCAAGGTGCTGATGCAAGACATCGAAAAACTACTCCAGGATTCCGGCATCATCATCCAGCCCTACTGGCTTTCCTTGTTTAACCACTCGACAAAGCAGGTCAGGGGCTACGCAATGCACCCGACATTCGAGATCGACCTCGGAAAGGTGTGGCTCGACCAAGCCGCCTGAGATTGGCTATAACGGCAGTACAGTCATGGGGCTTGTCGGGTACGACGAAGCCCCATTCGCTTGCGAGAAGGTGCTGATTTTGGCAAGTGTGCTCACTGCGGTGCGCTTCGCGCTGACGTAGGTCATCGTATTTCCGCCTGGCCTCGCGTCCGTGGGTTCGTCCGGCGGCCTCTCCAGCCGCTCGGAAGCACAGGGTCCGATGCACTTCTTTTGGTGAGATATTCAGGCTAGCTGTGCTAGACATGCCCCGCGCCCTTGAACGCCACTGCTGGTGGGTGCGAAAAACACTACCGCCGACTCGTTGTGGAAGCGCGGCGAAAAGACAGGTCGAAAAAACGATCGCTGTGCGCGCATCCGGCGACGAACGCTCTACTCTCGCAGCACATTCATCGCAGGCCTCATGGTCTTGGTCCTCAGCGCGGCGGTAGCACGATTGTAGAACTCTGGAGGGAGGCCATCTCCGAATTCGATGTATCAAATAGGTTTGCGCCCTGTGACGCAAAGGCAAGAAGCAATCCAACCAGCGGAGTTGTGATCAGAAAAACTGAAAGCATAACCCATTTTTCCTCTAGGGAAGGGTCAGCTTCTTCGAAATCTATATTCAGCCGGTGGGTCATATTTATTCCTGCATAACATGCATATTGCGTCTTTCGCGGCAGGAAGGCACTTCACTAGTATCGCGCTGATTCACGAGCGTTGTCAAGGGGAACCCGGCCTGTGTGCACGGTTGGGAATTCAGGTTAACGGAGATTTTCGGGCATTTTGCATTGACGTTCGGGTGTGATTCGCTGGGTGCTGTGATTCGGTTGGGAGCACTGCGATGGATGGTTTGGTACTTCGGTTTTCCGGCGAGGAGGTTCCGCGTGCGCGTCTGGCCCTATTGCTGGAGCATTTTTCCGCGCTTTCGGACGATCGTGAGCCGCAGCGGATCATGTACCGGCTCGACGAGGTGCTGCTGCTGGTGACCTGCGCCACCATCTGCTCCTGCGACGATTTCGACG
>NZ_JAMYTH010000060.1:0-23405 GCF_040322415.1 Mesorhizobium sp. M0152 | reverse complement strand
CCTCTGCTCAAGGTAAGTCTTTGTCGCAGAAGCATTTTCCTTGATTCGGAGCCCCGATGCACTTCAACTGTGTGAGATATCCGGGTTAAGGCTTCTCGCGGGAGAGATTGCTGCATAATGCAGGCTCGTCGGCAGGGCGAGACTGTGTCGCACTTCCCGTAGGCGTGCAGCCTGCGCGGCCGGATTTAGTCTAGGTTTTGCGTCGGGAAGCCGACAACATCAACACCCGCTGCCTCAAGCCTGTACCTGGTAGCCAGCCAGTTCGTGCGAATCTGATCGTGGTAGTGTGCTGACCAAGAGGAGAACAGAGGGCCACCATTCGCCATGCTGCGATATGGTTCGAAGGAATGTCCGTTCTTCCAACACCGGCTGAATTCTGGAATCCAAGCCGGTGCGGTGGCGTTGGCGTGGCCGAAAATGCAGCAATTTCAATCGATGAAATGGTGCGCCCGAAAAGATTCGAACTCCTGCCCCCCAGATTCGTAGTCTGGCGATTCGTGAGTGAAAGACGCGAATGTGAAACGCTTCTTCAAATACGTCCTTGGGCTTGGTTGCTGACTCTCAGTACGAACTTTGCCGTACCGATTGACAAAAAAGCACGGCGGCGATCCCGCATCTATTTGATTTAATTGGTGATCCCGACAGGAATCGAACCTGTGACCTACAGATTAGGAATCTGCCGCTCTATCCTACTGAGCTACGGGACCACGCGGCCCGACACATAGCCGCTTCGGATCGTTTCGCCAAGAGGCCGAGCGAATGCAAATCGGCCGGCCTCTTAACGGCAGGCGTCAGGCGGCCAGCGCGGTCTCCGCCAGCTTCACCCAATAGCTCATGCCGTGCGGAATGGCCTCGTCGTTGAAATCATACGCGGGATTGTGCAGGCCGGCAGTGTCGCCATTGCCGATGAAGATGAAGGCGCCGGGGCGGGCTTCCAGCATATAGGAGAAATCCTCGCCGCCCATCACCGGCTGGATGCCGCGATGCACATGCGCGTCGCCGGCGACGTTTGCCGCGATATCGCTGGCAAACACCGTCTCTTCCGCGTGGTTGAAGGTGACGGGGTAATTTGCCTGGTAGTCGACCTCGATCTTGGCACCGAACGCGGTCGCCAGCCCGTCGCAGATCGAGCGGATGCGCTCTTCGGATTTTTTTGCGATTTCCTTGCGCAAGGTGCGCACCGTGCCGGCGATCTCGGCCGTTTCCGGAATGATGTTATAGGCATCGCCGGCATGGAACTTTGTCACCGACACCACCACGGCCTCGACCGGATCGGTGCTGCGCGAGGCGATCGTCTGCAGGGCTCCAACAAGCTGGCTGGTGATGACGATCGGGTCGATCGTGCCGTGCGGCATTGCCGCATGGCCGCCCTTGCCCTTAACGGTGATGGTGAACTCGGCCGTCGCCGCCATGATCGGGCCGGGCCGGATGGCGAACTGTCCGACCGGCAGGCCCGGCATGTTGTGCATGCCGAAGACCTTGGAGATGCCGAAGCGCTCCATCATGCCGTCCTTGACCATTTCGTTGCCGCCGCCGCCGCCTTCCTCCGCAGGCTGGAAGATCACCGCCACCGAGCCGGCGAAATTGCGTGTTTCGGCGAGGTATTTCGCGGCGCCCAAAAGCATCGCCGTGTGGCCGTCATGACCGCAGGCATGCATCTTGCCCGGAACGGTCGAGGCGTAGGGCTTGCCGGTAATCTCGTTCAGCGGCAGCGCGTCCATGTCGGCGCGCAGGCCGATTGTGGCGCCTTCGCCCTGGCGGCCGCGGATGATGCCGACGACGCCGGTTTTGCCGAGGCCGGTCACCACGTCGTCGCAACCGAAGGCCTTCAGCTTCTCGGTGACGAAGGCGGCGGTCTTGAACACGTCGAAGTTCAGCTCTGGCGTCTGGTGCAGATGCTGGCGCCAGCCGGCAACCTCGTCCTGCATTTCGGCGGCACGGTTCAGGATTGGCATGATGGTTCCATTTCGTTGTTGGAGCAGCCGGTTCAGCCTGGTGTAATTGTGATTGCCGGGCACTTTGCCATGTTGACGTCACATAGGGTAAATAGCACCGCAACAATGCGGTCCGGGTTTTGAGGGTCGGACCCATCATGCTGGCGGTCGCGTAGCGAAACCTTACGGAGCCAGAGGCAATCAGGGCAAGAGGCGATTTCGGAATAGATCATGCGGCACAGGCATTTCCTCAAACTATTCTCGGCCGGCGCAATCGTCCTGTCGTCCCTGGCCGGCCCGGCGCTGGCCAATCCGGTGGTTCTGTTCGACCTGAACAGCGGCAAGATCCTGCAGCATCAGGACGCGTTCAAGCGCTGGTATCCGGCGTCGCTGAGCAAGCTGATGACCGCTTATGTGACCTTCCGCGCGATCGCGGCCGGAGAGGTCCAGCTCGATTCGCCGATCAAGGTGACGAAACACGCCGCGGGCGAGCCGCCGAGCAAGATGGGGTTCAAGCCCGGTTCGGTCATGCGGCTCGACAATGCGCTCAAGATGATGCTGGTCAAATCGGCCAACGACATCGCCATGGCCGTCGCCGAGAATGTAGGCGGCTCGCAGGCGGCCTTCGCCGAGCGGATGAATGCCGAGGCGGCCCGGCTCGGCATGAACGGTACCCATTTCGTCAATCCGAACGGGCTCTATTCGCCGGACCAGTACACGACCGCGCGCGACCTTGCCGTGCTGGTGGTGGCGATCCGCCGGGAATTTCCACAATATGCGTCGTGGTTCTCGATCGAGGGGCTCGCGGTCGGCAAGAAGGCGATCTCGAACTATAATCTGCTGATCGGCCGCTATCCCGGGGCCGACGGCATGAAGACGGGGTTCGTCTGCTCCTCGGGGTTCAACATGATCGGCTCGGCGACGCGCAACGGACGCACCCTGGTCGCGGTGGTGCTTGGCGAGAAATCGGCAATCACGCGCGCCGAGATGGCGGCGAAACTGCTCGACCAGGGCTTTGACACGCCCGCCGCCGGCGCGGCCACCGTCGCCACGCTGGCGCCCTACGGCGACACTGCCTCACCCAACGACATGCATGACGAGATCTGCAAGAAGAAGAAGCCGGAAGAGCAGTCCGAGGCGCCTGCGGCCACCGCCAAGGACAAACCGAAATCGCCCTATCAGGAAAAACTCGACCATGTGCCGACGCTGGTGGCTGTCGGACTCGGCGGCGCCACGGGTCCGGCGCCCAAGGCGATGCTCGACCAGGGCGGCCAGGAATACGCCGACGTGCCGATCCCGACCTGGCGGCCCGACCGGCCGGCGCCGGCCGGAGCAGGCCCCGTGATTGCCGGTTCCGCCGTGCAGGGCGACCAGCCGGCCAAGGCGGCGAACTAGCCCGATGAGCGGCTTTCCCATTCCCGTATCGGTGCTGACCGGCTTTCTCGGCGCCGGCAAGACGACTTTGCTCAACCGGCTCCTGAAGGATCCGGCGCTGGCCGACACGGCGGTCATCATCAACGAATATGGCGAGGTGGCGATCGATCACCTGCTGGTCGAGCAGGCGTCCGACGGCATCATCCAGCTTTCCGACGGCTGCCTGTGCTGCACGGTGCGCGGCGAACTGGTCGACACGCTGGCCGACCTTGTCGACCGCCTGCAGACCGGCCGCATCGCACGCCTTGCCCGCGTCATCGTCGAGACCACGGGCCTTGCCGATCCCGCGCCCGTGCTGCAATCGATCATGGCGCATCCGGCGCTGGTCCAGGCTTTCCGGCTCGACGGCGTCATCACGCTGGTCGACGCGGTCAACGGCGATGCCACGCTCGATGCCCATGTCGAAGCGGTCAAGCAGGTCGCCGTCGCCGACCGCATCGTGCTGAGCAAGGCTGACCTGGTCACCGATCCCAGTGACCTGGAAACGCTGTCGGCGCGGCTGCGGCAAATCAATCCGGGCGCCGAGCTGCGCGAAGTCGCCGATACGGGCACGGCGGCGTTGTTCGACTGCGGCCTCTACAATCCCGCCACCAAATCCGCCGACGTGCGGCGCTGGCTAGGCGAGGAGGCCGAGCATGACCATCACCACGATAATGACCATGACCATGAGCATGACCATGAGCATGGTCATGGTCACGGCCATCGGCACGACCAGCGCGTGCGCTCCTATTCGCTCGTTCATGACGGGGCGGTGCCGTTTTCAGCGATCGAGATGTTTCTCGACCTTCTGCGTTCGACGCATGGCGAGCGCCTGCTGCGCATGAAGGGCGTCATCGAATTGCAGGAGGACCCGTCGCGGCCCCTGGTGGTGCATGGCGTGCAGAAGACCCTGCATCCGCCGGTACGATTGCCGGCCTGGCCCGACGGCCAGCGCGGCACGCGCCTGGTGCTGATCACGCTCGATATGCCAGAGGACTATGTGCGCCGGCTGTTCGCCGCCTTCACCAACCGGCCGTCGATCGACACGCCCGACCGCGCGGCGCTGGAAAACAACCCGCTGGCGATTGCCGGGCGATAGGCGTTCCCGAATCAGGCGGTCCCGCCGCGCTCGACCAGAAAACGATGGCCGCCCGAAACCGCTGCGGTTTCGACCAATTGATGGCCGGCATCCGAGCAGAAGGCCGGAATGTCGATGACGGCCAGCGGGTCGGTGGTCTCGAGCCAGAGCCGGCTGCCTGGCTGCATTCCGGCAAGGCGCTTTTTCGCCTTGAGCACGGGTAAGGGGCAGTTCAGCCCTTTCAGATCGTAGACGCTCGCACGCTTGGCCAAGGCGAAAACCTCAGCCGCCGAACATGCCGAGCAGCTTGTTCTTCAGCTTGGTGACCCGGCTCTCGTCGGCGCTTGCCGCCTGCGTTTCAGGCACGGGCGCCGCTTCTGTCGGGGCGGCGATGGTGGCGGTGGCGACGGGTGCCTCCTTGGCGGCCTTGGCCGCTTCCTTTTCGGCCAGCGCCTGCGCCTTGGCTGCTTCCTTGGCTTGCTTGGCAGCCTCTATGGCAGCCAGCCTCTGTTCCTCGGCCTTCTGCTTGGCGGCCTTTTCGGCATCAAGTGCCGCCATCTTGCGGCCGGCCGGCGAATCGATGCGGCCCATGCGCGCCGTCTCGGAAACCGAGCCGTCGGTATTGAGCGACGGCGGGTCGATCGGCACGCGCTCGCCGCGCGCACGGCGCTTGGACCAGTCGGAGACGATGCTGGCTTCCTTGATGCCGGCGATGGTAGGCTTGGGCGGAGGCACGCTGGCCTTGACCGCGCCGTTGAACGCCGCGTCGTAGGTGCTCATGTAGGAGCCGTAGGCGCTCTTCAGCGAATCCGGCTGCGTCGTTGCAGGGCAGGCGCCAGTCGGGTTGAAACTCGTTCCTTCGGGAGCGACCTGGTTGAAGACATAGCGCTTCTCGCAGACATCGACCTTCGGCGGCACCTTGGTGATCTCGAAATTGTCGTAGCCGACCTTCAGCATCTTCCAGAATTCGTAATTCGGATCGTTGCGGTAGCGCGCCATATTGGCGGCGGTCATGCGGAACGGAAAGGCCTGGATCTGGAATTCGGTCTGGCCGCCCTGGAAGGCGTCGCGGCCGAAGGCATAGATCTGCTCGATCTGTGCGTCGGTCATCGAATAGCAGCCCGACGACGAACAGGCACCGTGAACCATCAGGTTGGAGCCGGTGCGGCCGTTGGCGCGGTCATAGGCGTTGGGATAGCCGATGTTGAAGGACAGATGATAGTTCGAGCGTGGATTCATCTGCGCCGGGCGCACCGTGTAGAAGCCTTCCGGTGCCTGGCGGTCGCCTTCGGTGTATTTCGGCCCGAGCTTGCCCGACCATTTGCAGATATCGTAGCTCGCCACCATGTCATAGCGGCCGTTGGTCTTGGCCTTCCAGATTTCGAGCTTGCCCTCTTCCTTGAAGATGCGCGCCATTACCGACGAGGTGCGGACCATGCCCTTGGCCCTCATGTCGGCCAGGATCTTGTCCGGCAGCGGCTTGTTGGCCTCCGGGGCAAAGTCCTTCATCGACGAGTCGTTGCAGCCAGCGACGACTATCGAGGCGATCAGGATTCCGGTGCGGGCAAGCTTGGCAAACATGGGATACGGCTATGTCTTTTTTCTCGGGCCGATGGCTTCGAAATGCCGAGCCCGCATGCTGAACACCTACGGACCGTAAGCCCGTTAACCTTGAAAATTCCTTACCGCAAGCCTCGGCCAACCCGTCGCGGCAATTTCCCAACCCTTCGGCAATTTCATTGAACCGAATCCGGCGGCATTTTTGTGGCGAAATTGCTCATAGCCGCCACATTGTCGCGGGCAAGGCTTTCCGATTGCCTTATCCAGCCGTCAGGGAGATCAGAGACTGCGGCCCATCGCCAGGTATTTCTCGCGGCGCTGTTCGCGGAAATCGACGTTCGCGCCGGCAAAGTCCTTCATCGTCTTGGCGATGAGGTCGCCGGTTGCGGCAATCACCGTTTCGGGCGCACGCTGGGCGCCGCCGATCGGCTCGGGGATGATCGCATCGATGATCTTCAGTTCCAGAAGGTCCTGCGCCGTGATCTTCATGTTGGTCGCCGCGTCCTTCGATCGCGTCGTGTCGCGCCATAGGATCGAGGCGGCGCCCTCCGGCGAAATCACCGAATAGATAGAGTGTTCAAGCATGTAGACGCGGTTGGCGGTGGCGATCGCGATGGCGCCGCCCGAACCGCCTTCGCCGATGACCACCGAAATCGACGGGACCTGGAGCGACAGGCAGGCCGAGGTCGAGCGGGCGATGGCTTCGGCCTGGCCGCGCTCCTCGGCGCCGACGCCGGGATAGGCGCCGGCCGTGTCGACCAGGGTCAGGAGCGGAATCTTGAAACGATCGGCAAGCTCCATCAGCCGCACCGCCTTGCGGTAACCTTCGGGGCGAACCGAACCGAAATTGTGCTTCAGGCGGCTGGTCGTGTCCGAGCCCTTCTCCTGGCCGATGATCGCCACCGGCTCGCCGCGGAAACGGGCGAAGCCGCCGACGATGGCCTGGTCCTCGCCGAAATTGCGGTCGCCGGCGAGCGGCGTGAAGTCGCTGAACAGTCCCTTGATGTAGTCGACGCAGTGCGGCCTGTCGGAGTGGCGCGCCACTTGCACCTTCTGCCATGGAGTGAGGGCCTTGTAGAGATCGCGCAGCGCATCGCGCGAGCGCTTCTCCAGCCTGCTGATCTCGTCGGCGACATCGACCGCCTCGCCATTCTCGGCAAGCTTCTTGAGCTCAAGGATCTTGAGTTCGAGATCCTGCACCGGCTTTTCGAAATCGAGGTAATTGTACATGCGTGGGCGGACCGATGCGTCGGAAGGCAATGACTGCGGAACCGTTGAATCCAAGGCTCCGGGCGGTGAAATGTCGTCCTCACATAGCGATATGAGGCCTAGTCGGCAAGCGGATGATGATCGTTGACCAGCCGCAAGAGCCGCTCCTCCAGCACATGGGTGTAAATCTGTGTCGTCGATATATCGGCATGACCGAGCAATTGCTGCACGGCCCTGAGGTCGGCGCCATTCTGCAGGAGATGGCTGGCGAAAGCATGGCGCAGCACATGCGGCGATATCTTCGCCGAGGCGATGCCGGCCCGCGCCGCCAGCCCCTTGAGGTCGCGCGCAAAGACCTGGCGCGAGAGATAGCCGCTGTCGGACGCGGCCGGAAACAGGAACGGGCTGTCGGCGAAGGCCGGGACCGTGGCGCGTGCGGCAAGCCAGCTGCGCATTGCCGCGCGCGCCTTGGCCGACAGCGGTACCATGCGCTCCTTGTCGCCCTTGCCGCGCACCATGAAGAAGCGGTCGTCACGCTGCGCTACCGTCACCGGCAGGCCGACCAGTTCGGAGACGCGCAGACCCGTCGCGTAGAGCACCTCGACCAGCGCATGCAGGCGCAATGCCGCCAGCCTGTCACCGTGGGCAGGGTCGCCAGCCTCTTGTGCGGCGCGGTCGATGAGCCGGCCGGTGTCCGCCTCGCTCATGGTCTTGGGCAGCGGGCGGCCCTTTTTCGGGCTGTCCAGCGTGCCGGTCGGGTCATCGCCGCGCAGCCCCTCGGCGTAGAGGAATTTGAAGAACTGACGGATGGCCGACAGTTTGCGTGCCTGAGATGTCGGAGCGAAGCCGCGCGCGGCGATTTCGTCGAGGTAGGCGCGGATAGAGGCGGCGGCCGCGCCGGCGAGCCCGCCATCGATCTCGTTCGACGCGTCTTCGAGGTCGCGGCGATAGGAGGAAAGCGTGTTCTCGGCAGCCCCCCGTTCAGCGCTCATCATTTCCAGGAAGGCTTCGATGCGGGCGGCGTTGTTCATTTCCGTCGGGGTCAGTTTCTGCTTTGAAGTCAGTTCTTCTTTGGGTTCAGCTTTTCCGGGGGGATGCGCACGCTCATTTCCGCCTTTTTCGGCTCGACGAACATCACCAGCGCGAACATCGTACCATAGGCAATGCCGGCCAGAATCGCGAGCGTCACGACAAAGCGAAACAGTGTCGGCATCAATTTTCGCCCGTCTTGATGTTCTGCGTTTCCAAACCCTGTGCCCTTATGGGACGCCAATCCGGCCAATTCAAGCAAGAAGCTGAGGCCTGTCAGCAGCTTCTGATGCAGGCGGCCTCAGCCCGATATCAGCCTCGGACCGCTCGCCACGCTTGACGCAAACGGGCTTTTCATGTCGATACGCCGGCAAAGATGGCCCCAGAAACGTCATGATCCGATGAACGCGCACCCTGCAAATGCTCCAGGCGAGATCCACGCCGCGCTGCTTGGCCGGCTGGGCAGCCGTTCCATCGTCTTTGTCGGGCTTATGGGCGCTGGCAAGACGGCGATCGGCCGCAAGGTGTCGACAATGCTGGCGCTGCCCTTCATAGACAGCGACCAGGAAATCGAAAGCGTCTCGCGCATGACCGTCCCGGAGTTGTTCGAGCGCTATGGCGAGACCGAGTTCAGGGCGCTCGAGCAGCGCGTCATCCTGCGTGTCCTGGAGAATGGCCCGCAGGTGCTGTCCACCGGCGGCGGCGCCTTCATGAACCCGCAGACGCGCGAGGCCATCGCCGCGCATGGCGTGTCGGTCTGGCTCAAGGCCGAACTCGACCTTCTGATGGAGCGCGTTTCGAAGAAGCAGAACCGGCCGCTGTTGAAAAGCGCCCAACCCAAGGCTGTGCTGGAGCGGCTGATGAGCGAGCGCTATCCGGTCTACGCGACCGCGGATGTCACCGTGCCGACCCGCGACGACCGCAAGGAGGTCATTGCGGCCGAGGTGGTGGAAGCGCTGTGCCGGCATTTCGGCATCGACGAGATTACCGCGACGGGCGAGGTCGAATCGTGAGCGGGAATCAGCCGGTCACCGTCGAAGTCGGGCTTGGCGAGCGGACCTACGACATACTGATCGGTTCAGGGTTGTTATCCCGCGCGGGTGCCGAGATTTCGCGTCGCCTGCCTGGCACGCGCGCAGCCGTCATCACCGACGACAATGTCGCCGCGGCGCATCTCGATGCGCTGAAGGCCGGTCTCGAAAAGGGCGGCATCCAGCCAGCCGTGATCACTCTGCCGCCCGGCGAGAAGACCAAGAGCTTTTCCCGTCTCGAAGAGGTGGTGGACGGCATACTCGCCGCCAGGCTGGAGCGCGGCGACGTCGTCGTCGCCTTCGGCGGCGGCGTCATCGGCGATCTCGCCGGCTTTGCCGCCGGCATCGTGCGGCGCGGCATGAATTTCGTGCAGATCCCGACCTCGCTGCTGGCGCAGGTCGATTCCTCCGTCGGCGGCAAGACCGGCATCAACAGCGCGCGTGGCAAGAACCTTGTCGGCGTCTTCCATCAGCCGAGGCTTGTGCTGGCCGACACCGGAGTGCTCGACACGCTGCCGATCCGCGAATTCCGCGCCGGTTACGCCGAACTCGCCAAATACGGGCTGATCGACCGGCCGGAATTCTTCGCCTGGCTGGAAGCGAACTGGGCCAAGGTGTTCGCCGGTGGACCGGAGAGGGCCGAGGCGATCGCCGAGGCTTGCCGCGCCAAGGCCGACGTGGTCGCCCGCGATGAATTCGAGACCGGCGACCGTGCGCTGCTCAATCTCGGCCACACGTTCGGCCATGCGCTGGAAGCCGCCACCCAGTATGACGGAACCCGTCTCGTCCATGGCGAGGGGGTCGCCATCGGCATGGCGCTGGCGCATCGGTTCTCGTCTCGGCTCAACCTGGCGAGCCCCGACGACGCGGCGCGCGTCGAGGCGCATCTGCGCGCCGTCGGTCTGCCCTGGCGCATGGCCGACATTCCGGGCGAATTGCCCGATGCGGAGGCGCTGCTTTCATTCATCACCCAGGACAAGAAGGTGTCGCGCGGTGCGCTGACCTTCATCCTGACGCGCGGCATCGGCCAGGCCTTCATCGCCAAGGACGTGCCGGCGTCGGAAGTGTTGTCGTTCCTCGGGGAGAGCCATCCGGATCAGCGAGGAAGCCATCCGGGCCGGGAAAAAGGCCGTCCGGGCCGGCAACAAGGCCGTCCGGGATGAACGAGCCGGGCTGGATCGTCGCCGCTGCTCTTGCCGTCCTCGTCCTGCTGGCCGTCGCCCTGCGCACGCGCCTGCTTGCCGCTTTCGGCTATGAGCTGACGCGCATCGAGCCGCAGCGCTCGAGCCAGGACGAATTGCGTGGCGCGGTCGATGATTTCCGCCGCGACGGCCAGGTGGTGCGCGAGGATCGCGACCGTGTCGGCGGCCTGTTCGACCTTGAAGAGCTCGAAGTCTCCGACGTCATGGTCCACCGCACAAACATGCGCTCGGTCAATGCCGACAACGCGCCTGAAGCAGTGGTGCGCGAAATCCTGCAGAGCCCGCACACGCGCATGCCGCTGTGGAAGGGCTCGCTCGACAACATTGTCGGCGTGCTGCACGCCAAGGACCTGCTGCGCGCGTTGAACGAAGTCGGCAATGATTTCTCCAGGATCGACGTCATGAAGATCGCTTCGAGACCCTGGTTCGTGCCGGACACCACGACCTTGCAGGAACAGCTCAATGCCTTCCTGCGCCGCAAGGCGCATTTCGCCGTCGTCGTCGACGAATATGGCGAGGTCGAAGGGCTGGTGACGCTTGAGGACATCATCGAGGAAATCGTCGGCGAAATCGCCGACGAGCACGATATCGACATTCAGGGTGTCAAGCAGGAGGCAGACGGCTCTGTCGTCGTCGACGGCACGGTGCCGATCCGTGACCTGAACCGGGCGCTGGACTGGAACCTGCCGGACGAGGAGGCAACCACCATCGCCGGTCTCGTCATTCACGAGACGCAGTCGATCCCCGACGAGAAGCAGGCCTTCACCTTCCACGGCAAGCGCTTTACCGTGATGAAGCGCGACAAGAACCGGATCGCAAGGTTGAGGATCAGGCCTGCCGGCGATGCCTGATCCAGGAAACTGTGAAACGGCTTTCGGCCCAGAATCGCTCCGGGCCGCGCTGCGTCATTCCGGGATCTGGCTGGTCGAGCGTTCGTGGATCGTCGCGCCGGTCTGCGCATCGACGGACGCCAGGCTGACCTCATAGCCCCAAAGCCTGCGGATGTGACGAAGCGTTGCATCGCGGCCGGCATCCTCGAGAAGGATGCCGTCATTCACCTTGTGCTGCAGCCGCAAATGCCTGTCGCCGAGCAGATCGACATCGACCACCTGGATGTCCGGCCGGTTGGCGCCGACGTCGTAACTGTCGGCGAGCGCGGTGCGTATCTTTTCGTAGCCGCGCTCGTTGTGGATCGAAGCGACCTCGCAATGCGGCTGGTCGGCCGCGTCGCCGACCGCGAAAAGCCGCCATTTCCGGATCAAGGCCGGACTGAGATACTGGCGGATAAAGGACTCGTCGCGATGGTCCGCCCAAGCGTCGAGCAGGACCTCGAGCCAGTTGCCGTGGCCGGCGATCTCGGGAAACCAGTCCCGGTCCTCGGCCGTCGGATCGGTCGAGATGCGCTGGATGTCCTGCATCATGTCGAGGCCGAGAGCGTAGGGGTTGATGCCGGAAAAGCGCGGATCGTCGAACGCCGGCTGGAAGATCACGTTGGAATGGTTGCGCAGGATTTCGAACATGGCGCCTTCGCTGATCAGGCCGCGGTCGAACAGCATGTTCATCAGCGTGTAGTGCACGAAAGTGGCGCAGCCTTCGTTCATCACCTGCGTTTGCCGTTGCGGATAGAAATATTGAGCTATGACACGAACGATCCTGATGACCTCGCGCTGCCAGGGCTCAAGAACCAGGCTGTTCTTTTCCAGGAAATAGAGCAGGTTCTCCTCGGGCAGATTTAGCGATTTCTTCCACTCCGGATCTTCGTCCTTGTCGTTGGTTCGTTGCCGCGAAGGCGGCAGCGTGCGCCACAAATCATTGTAGGAGCGCTCTTCATATTCGAGACGCTCGCGAAGGCCTTCGCGCTGGCGCTCGGACGACAGCTTCGGCGGGCGACGATAGCGGAACACGCCTTGCTCCATCAGCGCGTGTGCGGAATCGAGAACAGCCTCGACGGCGGCGAGGCCGTGCCGCTCCTCGCAACGGGCAATGTAGCCCTTGGCAAACTCCAGGTAGCTGAGAATCGCCCCCGCGTCCGTCCATTGCTTGAACAGGTGATTGTTCTTGAAGAAATGATTGTGCCCAAGCGCGGCATGGGCTGTCACCAAGGCCTGCAGGGCCATGGTGTTTTCCTCCATCAGATAGACGATGCAGGGATTGGAATTGATGACCAGCTCATAGGCAAGTCCCCGCCCGCCTTTGCGATACAGCAGGTCCTGGTGGAGGAAATGTTTGCCGAAGGACCAGTGACGGTACATCAGTGGCATGCCGACCGACGAGTATGCGTCGAGCATCTGCTGGGAGGAGATGATCTCCATCTGCACGGGATAGGTGTCGAGATGAAGCTCTTCGACCGCGATCGCCTCGATCGCCTCATGGGCTCGCGACAATTTCTTGAAATCCCAGTCGGACCCGGAAAAAAGCAGACCGGCATGTCTGGCCATCGGCACCCCTCACGCGCTTTTGAGGAGAGCCGGCTGCCTGCCGAAGAGCTGGCGAAAGACCGGGTAGATATCGGCGGGTGTGGCGATGCGGCTCATCTGGAAGTTCGGCCATTTCTGGTCGATTGCGCTATAGGCGCGCCATAGCGACGTTCCGTTTTCGGTCGTGCCGAAAATATGCGCTTCGCGCTTGTCGATGATCTCGACATAGGCGAAATACTGGCACAGCCGCATCAGCTGATCGTCGAGCAGGGCTATGCAGCGCTCGGAATCGGTGACGAAATTGTCTCCGTCGGATGCCTGGGCGGCATAGATATTCCACTCGCTGGGCGGATATCGCTGCCTGATGATGCGATGCATCTCCTCGAGCGCGGTGGAAACGACGGTACCGCCGCTTTGCGTGCAGTAGAAGAATGTCTCCTCGTCGACCTCCTGCGCCTCGTGGGTGTGGCGGATAAAGACGATCTCGATGCGCTCATAGCGCCGTTTCAAGAACAGGTGCAGCAGAACGAAGAAGCGCTTAGCCAGATCCTTTTCGCGCTCGCCCATGGAACCGGACACATCCATAAGACAGAACATCACCGCGTTGGCGTTCGGCACCGGCTGGGGGTCGAAGCGGTTGAATCGGATGTCGACCGGGTCGACATAGGCAATTCGCTTGCGCCGCCGCTCCAGCCGGTGAAGCTCCTCGCGCAATGCCGCGATGCGTTGCCGTGTCGCAACACTGGACGGCGCCGACTCAAGCGCGACGATTTCCCTGAGGATCGCGTCCAACTCCTCCTGCTTGGGGCGCCTCAGCGCAATGCGTCGGCCATGACTGTTGCGCATCGTGCGCCCAACGTTGATGTTGGTCGGTGACCCAGTGGCCGCGAAGCCGGCCCGGCGTGGCTTGAAGGCCAGTATCTCCTTGAGGTTGAGCTTGACCATGTCCGGGAGTTCGAGATCCTCGAAAAAAAGATCGAGCACCTCTTCGCGTGACAGCACGAAACGAAAGTCGTCCTCGGATGCCGTGTTTCCCGGCGAGGAGGCCCCCGCGCCGCCGCCCTGGCCGGGTTTGGGAATCAGGTCACCCGGGGAGAAATGCTTGTTGCCCGGCAGGATGTACTGGCGCCTGCCGCTGTTCCTGGCATTGTTGAAACTCGGCTCGGCCGTTCTTCTTTCGGGCATCGGCACGGCGTGCTCGGCATCCGCATCGGCGATCCTGCCGGTGCGGATCTGATCGCGTATGCTCCGCTTCAGTTCTTCGCGCGCACGCCTGAGGAAGCGCTGGCGATTGCCGAGGCTCTTGTCCTTTGGATTCAGGCGACGGTCGATGAAGATCGGCATGGGACCATCCGGGTTCTCTCAACCCGCCTTGTTCACCCGCATGTACCAGTCCACGAGACGATGCACCTGCCGCTCGGTGTAGCCGCGCTCGATCATCCGCTGCACGAATTCGTTGTGACGTTTTTCGGTGACGCTGTCCTGCTTGGAACCGAAGCTGATCACCGGCAGGAGGTCCTCGACCTGTCCGAACATCCGCTTCTCGATCACTTCGCGCAGCTTTTCATAGCTCGTCCATGACGGGTTGCGGCCGTGATTCCTGGCGCGGGCGCGAAGCGTGAACTTCACCACCTCGTTGCGGAAGTCCTTGGGATTGGCGATGCCCGCCGGTTTTTCGACCTGCGACAGTTCGTTGTCCAAAACCTCGCGGTTGAGGATCTGGCCGGTGTCGGGATCCTTGTAGTCCTGGTCCTCGATCCAGGCATCGGCATATGCGATGTAGCGGTCGAAAAGATTCTGGCCGTATTCGCTGTACGATTCCAGGTAGGCCTTCTGGATCTCATGGCCGATGAACTCGGCATACCGCGCCGCAAGTTCGGACTTGATGAACTCCAGGTAGGCGGCTTCCGTCTCCTTCGGAAACTGTTCGCGCTTGATTGCTTCCTCCAGGATGTACATCAGGTGGACGGGGTCGGCAGCCACCTCTTCGGTGTCATAGTTGAAGGTCTGCGACAGGATCTTGAAGGCAAAGCGCGTGCTGACGCCGGACATGCCCTCGTCGACGCCGGCGGCATCGCGATATTCCTGAACGGACCTTGCTCTGGGATCGACATCCTTCAGGTTCTCGCCGTCATAGGCGCGCATCTTGGTGTAGAGCGGCGAATTGTCGTGCTCGGCCAGGCGGGTCGATACGGTGAACCGGCTGAGAATATCCAGCACCTCGGGGGCGCAGGGGCTGTTGGCCAATTCACTCTCCCGCAGCAGCTTTCCGTAGATCTGCCTCTCTTCGGTAATCCGCAGGCAGTACGGCACCTTGACCACGAGGATCCGGTCGAGGAAGGCTTCGTTGTTCTTGTTGTTCTTGAACTGCTGCCATTCCGATTCGTTGGAATGGGCCACTATGATTCCCTGATAGGGAAAGGCGCCGAAATTTTCGGTGCCGTTGTAGCTGCCTTCCTGGGTCGCGGTCAGCAGCGGATGCAGGACCTTGATGGGCGCCTTGAACATTTCGACGAATTCGAGCAGGCCCTGGGTGGTTCGGTTCAGTCCACCGCTATAGGAATAGGCATCCGGGTCGGACTGGCTGAAATTTTCCAGCTGCCTGATATCGACCTTGCCGACCAGGGCCGAGACGTCCTGGTTGTTCTCATCGCCGGGCTCGGTCTTGGCGATAGCTATCTGGCGAAGTCGCGAAGGCATCAGCTTCACCACGCTGAACTTGGAAATGTCGCCGGATAGTTCGTCCAGGCGCTTGGCCGCCCATGGCGAGATAAGCCCGTTCAGCCGGCGTCGGGCTATGCCGTATCTGTCCTCCAGCAGGTCGCCCATGCGATCGGGATGGAAAAGTCCGAGCGGCGATTCGAAAACCGGGCTGATCTGGTTGCCGACCTTCAGTGTGTAGATCGGGCGCTGCTCCATCAATTTCTTCAGCCGTTCGGCAAGGGAGGATTTGCCGCCGCCGACCGGGCCGAGGAGATAGAGGATCTGCTTGCGCTCCTCGAGCCCCTGGGAAGCGTAGCGAAAATAGCCCGCGATGCGCTCGATCGTATCCTCCATGCCATAGAAATCGGCAAAGGAGGGGTACACCTTGACGGTCCGGTTGGAGAAAATGCGGCCGAGGCGCTCATCCTTGCTGGTGTCGACAAGGTTCGGCTCGCCGATCGCCTCGACCATTCGTTCTGGCGCCGAGGCATACATCGATTTGTCCTCACGGCAGGAAAGGAGATATTGCTGAAGACTGATCTCCTCCTGCGCGGCGCTCGTGTAGATCTCTGAAAACAGATTGAAGACGTCGGACTGGTTCTCTGGCATGGTACTCTCGTCCTCCGAGCCGTTCTGGCTGCCAGTCGGCTCATCGTGTAATCAACTGCCGGAAAGCATTGTGGTTCCCTTCACATGAAGGAGAGGATCCACAATCGGCGTTGAGGTTGTCAGACAGGCGGCCGGATGCTCGCCCAAGGATTCACTTGGTGACGGCGAGCAGATTTTGAAGGGCGCGTTGACTCATTTCTGCACCTACATGCCGTGGTCGGGAACGTAGAGGCAGAATGAATGCTGCGAGTTCGCATCGCCGCCGGGCTTGCATTCGTGAAAGAACTCGTCACGAGACCGTTTGATCCGGCTATCGCTGTAGGGAATGAGTTCGCCGGTCGAGAGCTGGTAGCCGTATTTTGTTTCTTTCACATCCGATGTGGGCGCCTGATAGCAGTCCATTCCCGAGCAGCAAGAGCTGTCGTATTGCCAACCCTTCGGAGACTGGTGCGCAGCAACTGGATCCGAAAGGAACACGGCCACTGCGATCGCCGGTAACAGAGCTCGACGGAGCCTGCGTGCCGAAGGTCTGCGAGGCTGCAAACCGCCTGCGCACCTGCCGGGATGCTCGGCTGGAACTCGAGATATCATCTTCATTGTGGTCAACCATTCGGGGAGCGCCGGCCGAGGCCAATGGCTGCTCGATCTGACAATCGGTTCGTTCCGCAAAGTCTTGGGACCTCTGTGGAACGGTGCGGACAATCAACTGCCAGATCAGAGAAATGTTCCACATTCCTCATGGGCGACCGGTTGTCAGCCCCGCGTATTTCGACGAATTGGCCAAGTTCCTGCCTTGTTTCCAACCCTTGAGTGGACGCTCGCTATGCTCTGCGTGCACTTTTGCCCCGGGGCGGTCAGGAGAGAAAGATGATCGGCAGGCGAACCCTGCTCTTGGCGTCTATGACGGCGCTGTTGCCTTCGGGAACCGTAGCGCTTCGGGGCCGGCAACCGGTTCCCCGGAGCTTCGATTACGGGCCTGCCAAGCTCGACATCTATGCGCCCGAAGGCGCGGACGGACTGCCGGTGGTCTTCTTCGTGCATGGCGGTGCGTGGCGGCTCGGCAAACGCAGCCAGGTGGATGCCAAGCCTGCCTTCCTGCTCGCCAACGGCTTCTGTTTCGTCTCCATCGATTATCGCATGCTGCCCGAAGCCGACGTCGCCACCCAGGCCGGGGACGTGGAAAAGGCCTATGCCTATGTGCGCGCCAACATCGCCCAACATGGTGGCGACCCCAACCGCATCGTCGGCATGGGCCATTCGGCAGGCTGCCATCTGATTGCCTTGACCGGCATGCGCGGCGGATTGCCTCGTGTCGCGGCGCTCATCCTCGACGACACCAGAGCCTATGATCTTGCGTCCCTTGCAAAAAATGGCGGCATGGTCCGCGCCTATGCCCGGGCTTTTTCCGATCGCTCGCAATGGGCCGCACTTTCGCCGGCCAGCTATGTCGACGGCCGCAAACATCCGCCGACCTTCATCGCCTATTCGCGGGCGCCGGGGCGAGGCGCGGACTCGAAGGCCTTTGCCGAGCGCCTGCGCGCCACCGGCACCGAAGTCGTACTGTTCGACGGCAGCGCCTACACGCATATGTCGATCAATCGCGATTTCGGCGAGGATGGCGACGCGCTGACCGCCGCCGCGCTGGCGTTTCTGAAATCGACCGTCGGCTGATCGCCGAACCTTCCGACGAGCTAGCGGCTCGCGCCGACACCTGCGAGCGGTTCGGCGCGCTTCTGGACGGCACGCTGTCGCAGCGCGGGCCATTCCTCATCGAAGCGGTGATCCGATGGCCGCGAAGGGCGGGCCTACCAGCGGGTATTCTCGCCGGGAGCGGCCGGCTCGATCGCCAGGGCGTGCACGCCAGCCTTCAGTTCGTCGGCGAGCAATTCGTTGACGGCGCGATGGCGCTCGACGCGGCTCATGCCGGCAAAAGCCGAAGCGACGACGCGGACGCGAAAATGCGTCTCGCCGCTGCCGTCAAAGGCGCCGTGATGGTCGGAACCGTGATGGTGATGGCCGGCGTGGAGATGGCTCTCGTTGATGACCACCAGCCGGTCCGGCGAAAATGCCTTGTTGAGCTTGTCTTCGATGATCGCCTGCATGGACATCGCCGTCTCCCTTCACCATCTATTGCTGGCACCACATATTGCTGGCGCACCAGCCTCGGGGGCCGCTGCCACACAACAAAATCCGCCATTCGCCCGCTTTATGCCGCGATTCAGCGGTTAGGGCGATCATCGCGAAAATGTCAATTCTTGTTTCGCATCTGCGAACGCCCCATAAATGGGTTAGATGAAGCCGTACCCAAAATATTTCGAGAAGATTCGCGTCCGCCCCGACAAGGACGCGGAGCTGAAGTCGCACTCGCCGATCTGTCAGTGGGATGGCTGCAAGGAGGCGGGCACTCATCGCGCGCCGGTCGGGCGCATGAAGGAGGGCGAGTATTTCCGCTTCTGCTTCGACCATGTGCGCGAGTACAACAAGGGCTTCAACTATTTCTCCGGCGTGCCGGACACCGAGGTCGCGCGCTTCCAGAAGGAAGCCATGACCGGCCACCGGCCGACTTGGAAGATGGGCGTCAACGGTGCCTCGACGCGTTCGTCGCCCGACATGGCGCAGATGCGTTCCGGCCGTGCCGGTTATTACAATCGCATGCGAGACCCGTTCGATCTGTTCAAGGGGCCGAAGGATCCGCGCGAGGCGCGCGAGCGCAAGGCCAAGCCGCTTGAGGCCAAGGCACTGGAAACGCTTGGCCTTGATACAAAGGCGACTGGCAAGGAGATCAAGGCGCGCTATAAGGAGCTGGTGAAGCGCCATCATCCGGATGCGAATGGTGGCGACAGAGGTTCGGAAGACCGGTTCCGCGATGTGCTGCAAGCCTATCGCGTGCTCAAACAGGCGGGCCTGTGCTGAGCGACCACACGGTTCGTGTCGTTTTCCAACTTTCATAAGGTTGGAAAAGGCTTTAAGACCGCCCCCGGACAAAATCGATTGCCGGCGAAACGGCATGTTTCGCTCGTGGAGACGTTGAGAGATATGAACAAGGTCGATCGCGACATCGCCAACCTGCCCGATACGACGGTGTCGGTAAAGGAAAAATTCGGTTTCGAGTCCAAGATGGTGGTGCCGGCCTATTCGGTGACATCAGAGCATGTGCCCGACATCGATCCGGACTATCTGTTCGACAAGGCGACGACCATGGCGATCCTCGCCGGCTTCGCCTACAACCGCCGCGTCATGGTGTCTGGCTATCACGGCACCGGCAAGTCGACTCATATCGAACAGGTCGCCGCCCGCCTCAACTGGCCTTGCGTGCGCGTCAACCTCGACAGCCATGTCAGCCGTATCGATCTCGTGGGCAAGGACGCGATCGTCGTCAAGGAAGGGTTGCAGATCACCGAATTCCGCGACGGTATCCTGCCATGGGCCTACCAGCACAATGTCGCGCTGTGCTTCGACGAATACGACGCGGGCCGTCCGGACGTGATGTTCGTCATCCAGCGCGTGCTGGAATCGTCGGGCCGGCTGACGCTGCTCGACCAGAGCCGGGTCATCCGCCCGCATCCGGCGTTCCGGCTGTTCTCGACCGCCAACACGGTTGGCCTTGGCGACACCACCGGCCTCTATCACGGCACGCAGCAGATCAACCAGGCGCAGATGGATCGCTGGTCGATCGTCACTACGCTGAATTACCTGCCCCATGACAACGAAGTGAACATCGTGCTGGCCAAGGCCAAGCACTATCGCGATGCCAAGGGCAAAGACATCGTCAACAAGATGGTGCGCGTCGCCGACATGACCCGTTCGGCCTTCATCAATGGCGATCTGTCGACCGTGATGAGCCCGCGTACCGTCATCACCTGGGCCGAGAATGCCGAGATCTTCGGCAATATCGGCATGGCGTTCCGGCTGACCTTCCTCAACAAGTGCGACGAGTTGGAACGCTCGGTGGTCGCCGAGTTCTACCAGCGCGCCTTTGGCGAAGATTTGCCCGAAAGCGCCGCCAACGTGGTGCTGGGCTAAGCAGGGCCTCCATGGCAGGTCCGGGCGACAATACGCGCAACAAGTCGAAGACGGGGTCTGAAGCCGACAGCTTCAAGCGCGCCGTCACCGTCTGCATGCGCGCCATTGCCGGTGACAAGGAAATGGAAGTCGGCTTCGCCAAGGACCGGCCGGCACTTGCCGGCAGCCGGGCGCGCCTGCCCGAACTGCCGAAGAAAGCTTCGAAGACCGACATCGCGATCACCCGTGGACTCGGCGATTCCATGGCGCTCAAGCGCGCCTGCCACGATGTCCGCATCCACACCAAGCTGGCGCCGGAAGGCAAGGCGGCCCGCGCCATCTACGACGCGGTCGAGCAGGCCCGCGTCGAAGCGATCGGCAGCCGCGCCATGCAGGGCGTCGCCGACAATATCGGCTCGATGCTGGAGGACAAATACGCCAAGGCCAATCTCGTCGACGTCAAGGACAAGGCCGACGCGCCGATCGAGGAAGCGCTCGCCCTGATGGTGCGCGAGAAGCTGACCGGCCAGCCGATTCCCAAGAGCGGCGAGCGGCTTGTCGAGCTCTGGCGCCCCTGGGTCGAGGAAAAGGCCCATGCCGATCTCGACGGCCTGTCGGCCAAGCTCGGCGACCAGCAGGCCTTCGCCCGCGTCGTGCGCGAAATGCTCGCCTCCATGGAAATGGCCGAGGAACTCGGCGACGACCAGGAGACGGAAGATTCCGAGGACAATGACGACAACCAGCCGCAGGGCGAGGAGCAGAGCGAGCACGGCGGCGATGACGATTCCGGCTCCGAGCAGTCGCAGTCCGAGGACGCCGAGGCGTCGGCCGACGACGAGCAGTCGGCCGAGACGGAAGCTTCCGACGCCACCGCCGACGACCTGTCCGACGAAGACGACGCGGATGCCGAGACGCCCGGCGAGGCGCGCCGCAACGACAATCCCTTCACCAATCTGCCGAAGGAAATCGACTACAAGGTTTTTACCACCGCTTTCGACGAGACCGTCGGTGCCGAGGAGCTTTGCGAAGAGGAAGAGCTGGATCGGCTGCGCGCCTTCCTCGACAAGCAGCTTGCCAATCTGTCCGGCGTCGTCGGGCGGCTTGCCAACCGGCTGCAGCGCCGACTGATGGCGCAGCAGAACCGGTCCTGGGATTTCGACCTGGAAGAGGGCTATCTCGACCCGGCGCGTCTGGTGCGCGTCGTCATCGACCCGATGCAGCCGCTTTCCTTCAAGCAGGAACGCGACACCAAGTTCCGCGACACGGTGGTGACGTTGGTGCTCGACAATTCGGGCTCGATGCGCGGCCGGCCGATTACGGTCGCCGCCACCTGCGCCGACATATTGGCGCGCACGCTGGAGCGTTGCGGCGTCTCGGTCGAGATTCTCGGCTTCACCACCAGGGCCTGGAAAGGCGGGCAGGCGCGCGAGAAATGGCTGAAGGACGGCAAGCCGCCGAATCCCGGCCGGCTCAATGATTTGCGCCACATCATCTACAAATCCGCCGACCACCCATGGCGGCGGGCACGGCGTAATCTCGGCCTGATGATGCGCGAAGGCTTGCTCAAGGAAAACATCGACGGCGAGGCGCTGTTGTGGGCGCATAACCGGCTGATCGCGCGGCCGGAACAGCGCAAGATCCTGATGATGATCTCCGACGGCGCGCCGGTCGACGATTCGACCCTGTCGGTCAATCCGGGCAATTATCTCGAGCGCCATCTGCGCGCCGTCATCGAACTGATCGAGACGCGCTCGCCGGTGGAACTGCTGGCCATCGGCATCGGCCATGACGTCACGCGCTATTACAGGCGCGCCGTCACCATCGTCGATGCCGAGGAACTGGCCGGCGCCATGACCGAGCAATTGGCCTCGCTTTTTGCCGAGGAAAGCGCGCGCGATACGCGCCGTGGCGGCATGCGGCGCGCCGGATGACCTTTTCTGCGGGCGGCTTTCGGCAGACGCTCTTCGCCGCCATCGCCCTGGCTTCCAGCATGGCGTCGGCGCTGGCAGGCTCGACCACGGTCGAACCGGTCGAAATCTCGGCCCGTCCGATTACGCAGTTCCAGATCGGCCGCGCCGACAAGCAGTTCGGCCCACTCGAGTTCGTCGGCGGGCTGGAAATGACCTCGCCGAGGCGCGATTTCGGCGCGCTGTCGGCCTTCCGCTTTATAAAAGCGGGCAGCGATTTCATTGGCGTCGCCGATACCGGCTTCTGGTTTTTCGGCACGGTGGTCCGCGACGCCGACAGGCGGCCGTCCGGCATTCAGAACTTCAGTATGCAGCAGATGGTCGACGAGACCGGCCAGCCGATCGACGAGAAATGGGAAGTCGATGCCGAAGGTCTCGCCGTCAAGGATGGCATCGCCACTGTCGGCTTCGAGCGCAGCCACCGCATCGCCCAGTTCAAGGTCGATCCGAGTGACATGAAGGCGCCGTTCCGGCAGCTGGATTTCCTCATTCCGGCCAGGGAACTGCGCCAGAATCGCGGCTTCGAAACCGTTACCCATGCCAATGCCAGAGGCCAGCATCAGGGCGGGCTGGTGGTGGTTTCGGAAAAGAGCCTCGACAAGGCCGGCAACATCTATGCCGCCATTATCGAAGGCCCGCACAAGGGCGTGTTCACCGTCAAGCGCAACGGCGACTTCGACATCACCGACGGCGCCTTCCTGCCGGATGGCGACCTACTCTTGCTGGAGCGCAGCTTTTCGATGGCTCGCGGCGTCAAGATGCGGCTGCGGCGCATCCATGGCGAAGGCGTCGAGAAAGGCGCCGTCGCCGACGGGCCGGTGCTGCTGGAGGCCGACATGGGCTACCAGATCGACAATATGGAAGGGCTCGACGTCTGGACCCGCGACGACGGCGCGCTGATGGTGTCGTTGATCTCCGACGACAACCACTCGATCCTGCAGCGCAATCTCTATCTGGAATTCATCCTGCACCAGGACTGATCGGCGCTCCAGCTGCGAAGCTGAAGTTGAGGAAACGCCGGGTTCGATTTGGTCGGACGCCTTCCCCCCACTCCGTCGCTGCTTCGCAGCGCCACCCTCTTCCCCCTCCGGAGGGAGAGGAAGGGAGTCTGGTTTGGCGAACGCATGCCCTTCCTCTCCCCCGTCGATCGGGGGAGAGGTGTCGAGCGGACGACGCAGGGGGGGGGGTCGCCGACGGGTGGGAATTAATTTATGTGAACTTGAACAATAATGATATAGAGACAAAACAAAA
>NZ_JAMYTH010000059.1:0-23678 GCF_040322415.1 Mesorhizobium sp. M0152 | reverse complement strand
GCCCGATCCGGTTCATCACCACCCGCAGCCAGTCGGCGCAGGGAATGCCGAAATAGTAGGGCTGCAGACGCCGCAGGAAGTCGAGATGCCTGGTTCCCCACAGAACGATGTCGTCATAGTCGTCGCAGGCCGCCATCGTGCCGCAGACCACCAAAAGCAGCACCTCGCCGAGCGGATACATCACCTTGCACGGCTGGCGATCGTCCTTGATTGCCGAAAAATGCTCCAAAAGGCTCTTGCGCGGCGCGGCAACGACTTCGCTCATGGCTTCCTCCCGAATCTGCGGAAGCCTCTTGAATCACGCTAACCTACGCCCGGCCACAAAATTACACCCCGTCGTTAACCTGAACTCGTTGCCCTGGTAGCCTTTGCCTTACGGTAAGCACGGCCGCGGTCAAGGCAAACAGCAACATGATCAGCATTCCGTTAATGCGCCGCTGGGCGGCGGAAACGACCGCCTGCGCGGCGATCGGCACTTTTGCGTCGATGGCTCCGCGTGCATCGATCGCCAGCGCGTCGACGATGCGTCCGCGCGGGTCGACGACGGCCGAGATGCCGTTGTTGGCGGCACGCAACAATGGCAATCCATTCTCCACCGCCCGGATCTGAGCCTGCCTGAAATGCTGATACGGACCCGGCGTATCGCCGAACCACGCATCATTGGTGACGTTCACAATAAGCTGCGCTGACGTTGCGTCAACTGCCACAAGATCTGGAAAGATCACCTCATAACAGATAAATGGCAGGGCGCGGACGCCGCCGGGCAGCGCGATGGCGTGGCGCTCGTTGCCAGCCGTGAACGTCATGGGTCCAGCGACGAGTTGTTCGATGCCGAAACGGCCGAGCAGATCGGCAAAAGGCAGGTATTCGCCGAACGGCACCAGATGGACCTTGTCGACGGCGTCGGTGATTTCGCCTTTGTCGTCGATCGCCACCACCGAGTTGTAGTAGCGGCTGTCGGCGCCTGCCGCGGACCCGCCCTCCTCGCGAACGACGCCGGCGATCAGCATCTGGCCAGCGCCCAGCATATCGCCCAGCGCCGTCAATGCATCCGGCCGCTCGGCGAAGAGGAACGGCACCGAGGTCTCCGGCCAAAGGATCAGTTGCGGTTTTTCGTGACCGGGCTCCGGCGCCTTGGCGGACAAGCCCAGCAGGACCGCGAAGATGCGGTCGCGCACCGAGGCGTCCCACTTTTCCGTCAGATCCACGGCCGGTTGGACAATGCGGACATTCAGGCTTTGCGCCGCCGTGTTTTCCGGGGTGGTGAGCCTGAAATAACCGAACCCGACATGGGCGGCGGCGAGAACGACAAGCAGTGCTGCGCCCAGGCGAAGATGCCGGCGCGCCGCCAGCAACGCCGGCAGCGCGAAGACAAACACCGCCAGCGCGTTCATGCCGGCCATGCCGGTCACCGAGACGCTCTGCATCAGAAGGGGCACGGGCATCGCCGCGTAACCGATCGCATTCCAGGGAAAGCCAGTGAACAGCACACCGCGCAACCACTCGGCCAGGCCGAAGCCGAACGCCAGGGCAGCGATGCGGCCTATGTCGTTGCTCCATAGCGATCGGGCGATTACCGCGGCAAAGCCGTAGAAAAACGCGAGCGCGAAGGGAATGCCGACCACGGCCAAGGGAAGCGCCCAGGCAAAGCTGTCGGCCTCGACCAGCAGCGCCGAGCCAATCCACCACAGGCCGGCGAGGAAATAGCCGAAGCCGAACCACCAACCGACGGCGAAGGCAGGACGCAGGCGACGCAACAGGCTGCCGGAGGCCTCGCCGGTGGCGCCGTCGAGCAACCAGACCAGCAGCGGAAACGAGATGAAGCAGGCGGCGAAGAAATCGTACGGCGCCTGGCCAAGCACCGCCAGCGCCCCGGCCAGGAATGCCACGAGCGCACGTTGCCAACCCCAAAGCAGAATTATCCGGCCGCCAAGGCGCTCCATGCAGACTTCCAAGTCGTGCGAATCAGGATGCAAGATTTATCAGGCTGCGGCTTGCGTTCCAAACGCCGGATGATCAGCATCTCAGGCACGCAGCTACCGGTGCCAACCTTCGATGCGCAGATCGCCCAATTGTTCGGCGGCGACCGAAGCCGGGTCATCGACGTCATCGGGCGAGCGGGACGCTCAGGCCTGTTCGGTCCGGGCGGTGGCGCGCCGGCGTCGCTCGCCCTTCTGGCTCTGCACGATGCGCACACGCTTGACGCGGCGCGGATCGGCGTCGAGGACGTGGAATTCGAAGCCGGGAATGGCCTGCACCACCTCGCCGCGCGCCGGAACGCGCCCTAGCGTATTGAAGATCATGCCGCCGATCGTGTCGACATATTCGCCATGTTCGCCGGCGGCGAAGTCCCCGCCGATCATCTTGGCGACGTCGTCGATTTCGGCCTTGCCGTCGACGACGAAGACACCGTCGCCGGCCTGGGTGATCATCGGCTCGTCGTCGTCGTGCTCGTCCTCGATGTCGCCGACCACCATCTCGACAATGTCTTCGAGCGAGACAAGCCCATCCGTGCCGCCATATTCATCGATGACCAGCGCCATCTGCGTGCGCGTCGTCTGCATGCGCCCCATCAGGTCGGAGGCAAGCATCGACGGCGGCACGAACAGCACCGGGCGAATCAGACTCAGGTCGCCAATCGTGCGCGTCAGATCCACCTGAGCAAGGTCGAGAAGCGTGGCAGCGAGTATCTTCCTGGTCGTGCGGCCCTTCTTGACGCGCGCGATCTTGGTTATGTGGGCCAGCACGTCGCGAATGTGGACCATGCCGCGAGGGTCGTCGAGCGTCTCGGAATAGACCGGCATGCGGGAATGGCCGGACTGTTCGAACGTGCCCAGGAGATCGCCGAGCGTCGTCGTGATCTCGACCGCCTGGACGTCGGCGCGCGGCACCATGACGTCCTCGACGCGCACTTCGCGCAGGCGCAGGATGTTGTTGAGCATGGCGCGTTCGCCGGGCGAGAAGGACTCGGCATCGCTTGCCGTCTCGGCAAGCGCGCCGGCGATTTCCTCGCGCAGGCTGGTTCCGTTGCGTTGCCTGAACAGGCCAAGCACGCGGTCGAACAGGGAAGGGCCGGCAGGCGAAGACTCGCTGGCAACGCTGCCGGTAACGGTACTGGGACTAGACCCCTCTTCCGACGTATCGGAAGCCTTGGCGGCACTGCCGGCGTCGGGGCGGGCGGCAGTCTCTGGTTTGTCGTTCATCGTCGTCCGGTCAATTGGTCAGAAGTAGTTACGCGTAGGGATCGGGAATGGCAAGCCTTGCGAGCGCTGCGCGCTCGACGGACTCCATCTCCTCCGCTTCCGCGTCGGTCTCGTGATCGTAGCCCAGCAAATGCAGCAGGCCATGGATGACGAGATGGCTGATATGGTTGTCCAAGGGCTTTTCTTCCAGTGCCGCTTCGCGCGCCACGGTTTCGGCGGCGAGCACGATGTCGCCGAGCATCGGCGGCAGCGGACCGCCCTTGGGGAACGGAAAGGCCGGGAAAGACAGGACATTGGTCGGCTTGTCCTTGCCGCGCCAACCGGCATTGAGCGTGCGGATATGGGCGTCGTCGGAAAAAACGATGCTCAGCTCGGAATGCCCCTGCGCAGCCGTCTCGGCAAAAGCGGCAGCGACGGCCCAGTCGACAAGCCGCGAAAGTGCCGCTTCGTCCGGCCAGGTTCCCGCTTCGACCATGAGGTCGATGTCGACAGGCGGCGGCAAACCCGCCCCGCTCGGCCTTTGCGACTCAGTCATGGGCCCGCACGGTCAAAATCAGCCTTCGGTCCCCAGACCACGCGCAAGCTTGCCGTCACGGTCATAAGCCTTGACGATCTCGGCAACCAGCGGGTGCCTGACGACGTCGCCCTCGTTGAACCGGACGGTCACCATGCCGGTCACGCCATCGAGGATCCTGAGCGCCTCGACCAGTCCGGACTTGGTGTTCTGCGGCAAGTCGATCTGGGTCGGATCGCCGGTGACGATCATGCGCGAGTTTTCGCCGAGACGGGTCAGGAACATCTTCATCTGCATCGGCGTGGTGTTCTGCGCCTCGTCGAGGATGACCGCGGCATGCGCCAGCGTGCGGCCGCGCATGAAGGCGAGCGGCGCGATCTCGATCACCTCGGCGGCGATCGCACGTTCAACCTTGTCGGCCGGCATCATGTCGTAGAGCGCATCGTAGAGCGGCCGCAGATAGGGATCGACCTTCTCCTTCATGTCGCCGGGCAGGAAGCCCAGCCGCTCGCCGGCCTCGACGGCAGGCCGCGACAGCACGATGCGCTCGACCATGCCGCGTTCGAGCAGCATCGCCGCATGCGCCACCGCCAGATAGGTCTTGCCGGTGCCGGCCGGACCGATGCCGAACACCAGCTCCGACCGCTCCAGCGCCCGCATATAGGCGTCCTGAGTGAGCGAACGGGCATAGATCGTCTTCTTGCGGGTGGCGATCTGCGCGGCGGAGACCTTGCCCTTGCGCTCCAGCGTCGGCAACGTCAGCTGATCATCGGCGGCGACCGCCATGCGCACGGCGCCGTCGACGTCGGACTGGCCGATATCGACGCCTTTCTGGAGAATACCATAGAGGTTGTCCAGCGCCCGGCGTGCCTGTTCGGCGGCCGAAGCGGACCCCTTGATGGTCAGCTGATTGCCGCGCGAACGGATATCGACGCCGAGTTTCTGCTCGAGCCGGGCGAGATTTTCGTCAAACTGGCCATAAAGGGCGCTGGCAAGCTTATTGTTGTCGAACGTCAGAACGATATGCGCCATGTCAGAAGCCCCAGATGCCGGTACCGGGGGCAGATTCTTCAGCTCCGCTGCGCTCAACCGTCTCTCCTCATCTGCCGAGACCATCAGGCCAATTCGGCGAACAGGCTATTGTAGCCCGTCTTCGTGATTCGCACCTTGATAATGTCACCGATTTCGCCGGCGTTTTCATCAACAATAACTGGTTGCAGCCAAGGCGAGCGGCCGACCTTCTGGCCGGCCTGGCGGCCGGGCTTCTCGATCAGCGTATCGATGGTGCTGCCGACCAGGCTGGAACCAAAATCCTGCTGCTGCTTCAGGAGCAGCGCCTGCAGCCGCTGGAGGCGCTCGTCCTTGACCGTTTCCGGCACATGGTCGGGCATGTCGGCGCCCGGGGTGCCGGGTCGCGGCGAATATTTGAACGAAAAGGCCGAGGCGTAGTTCACCTGGCGCACCAGCTCCATGGTCGCCTCGAAATCCGCTTCGGTCTCCCCGGGGAAGCCGACGATGAAATCGCCGGAAAGCGCGATATCCGGACGCGCGGTGCGGATGCGGTCGAGCAGCTTGAGATAGCCCTTCGCGGTGTGCCTGCGGTTCATGGCCTTCAGGATGCGATCGGAGCCGGATTGCACCGGCAGATGCAAATAAGGCATCAGCGACGGCAGGTCGCGATGGGCCGCGATCAGTTCATCATCCATGTCACGCGGGTGGCTGGTGGTGTAGCGCAGCCGCGCCAGGCCGGGAATCTCGGCCAGCCTGAAAAGCAGCCGTCCGAGGCCCCACTCCTCGGTCTTACCCCCTTTGGTCTGGCCCAGGCCATGCCAGGCATTGACGTTCTGGCCGAGCAGCGTGACCTCGCGCACGCCTGCTTGCGCCAGACGCTCGGCCTCCGCGACGATCTGCGCCACCGGCCGCGACACTTCCGAGCCCCTGGTGTAGGGCACGACGCAGAAGGTGCAGAACTTGTCGCAACCTTCCTGCACGGTCAGGAACGCGGTGACGCCGCGCTTGATGAGCTCGGCGCGCCTTGGCTGCGGCAAATGCTCGAATTTGTCCTCGACGGCGTAGTCGGTCTCGACGATCTTCTCGCCGCCGCGCACCCTGGCCAGCACGTCGGGCAGGCGGTGATAGGTCTGCGGACCGATGACCAGATCGACGGCCGGCGAACGGCGAATGATCTCGGCGCCTTCGGCCTGGGCCACGCAACCAGCGACGCCGACCAGCATCTCACGGCCGGCTCCGGCGCGTTCTGCCTTCATATCGCGGATGCGGCCGAGTTCGGAATAGACCTTTTCGGCCGCCTTTTCCCTGATGTGGCAGGTGTTGAGCAGCACCAGATCGGCCTCGCCGATGGCGTCGGTGGCGGTGTAGCCGTCGGCTGCCAGCGCATCGCTCATGCGCTGTGAATCATAGACGTTCATCTGGCAGCCATAGGTCTTGATAAAAACCTTCCTGGTCGCCCCGGCCGGCACGGCCACTCCTTGACCGGCAGCGTCGATGTCGTCGCGTTCTATCGTGTTCAAGTCCATCTGGCGGCTTCTAACGCCTTTCCGTGACAAAAAACAGACGATTCTCCGATGCGGCCATCATCCGAATAGTTGGCGCTCAGCCCGCTTACCGGCTCGGACGAGGATCGGCGAGCGCCGCCTGCATCATTTCGCGCACCCGGCTTTCCATCAGCTTGGCCGTTTCCTTGCGGCTGGAGCCACTGGAAAATGCGATCGGCTCGCCGAAATGCACTTCGACATCGAGCCCGCCTTGCGCCATCAGCACCTTGAGATGCGGCATCAGGTCCTCGTCGCCGATCCATGCCGCGATTGGCCGATGCCGGCGGCCCATTGGCACGCCATGCAGACGCGTATAGGCGATAGCCACCGGCTGGATAAACACCTGTTCGGCGGCTCCTTCCGAAATCGCCATCGAGGCAGCGCCGAACAGCGTGCTCTTGAACGGCAGCATGATGTTGCCGTCGCCGGTCGAGCCTTCGGCGAACAGCACCATGGCGTCACCCTTGGCCATGCGGCTGCCGATCTCGCTGGCCTGGTCGCCCGAGGAGCGCTTGCGCTCGCGCTCGATGAAGACGGTGCGCTGCAATTTCGACAGCATGCCGATCAGCGGCCACCCTTCCATATCCGCCCTGGCGATGAATTTCACGTCGACCATCGAGCCGAGCACCATGATGTCGGTCCAGGAGATATGATTGGCCGCCACCAGCAACGGGCGTCCGGTCGACAGCGCGCCCTTGACGTGGATGCGCATGCCGAGCGCCCTGATGATCATCCTGTGCCAGATCTTGAGGATGAAGGTTTCCGGCCACCAACCGGTCTTCATCGACAGGATCTGCAATGGCACCAGCACCAGCGAGCCGGCGACGACGAGGCCCAGCGCCAGGAAAATCCTGATTTTTCCGATCATGCTGTCCTAGCCCTACCCGCCTCTGGCTAGCGAAGATCGCGGCGCATGACAAGCGCGCCGGTCGGCCCGCGATCGGGCGACTTGTAGTAGTCCGGACGCTTGCCGACTTCGCGGAACCCCAGCCGCCGGTAAAGCGCGATCGCGGCGACGTTGGTCTCGTCGACTTCCAGGAACAGCGCTTCGGCGCGTTGCACGTGCAGTTCGCGCAGCACCGCATCCATCAACTGCCAGCCCAGCCCCTGGCGGCGATGGGATCGCGCCACGGCGACGGTCAGGATCTCGCCCTCGCCGGCCGCCAGCCTGGCCAGGATGAAGCCGACCGGCGGCTTGGCGCCCTGGCCGGTCTCACGCGCGGCGTAGCCGAACACGGTGTCCTGTTCGAGCAAGGCTGCGAACTCACCGTCGGTCCAGGGCCGGACAAAATCCTCGCGGTGCAGCAGCGAGACCGCCGGACTGTCGGTGGTCTTCAGCGGCTCGAGGGCATAGTCCCGGCGGCGTGTTTGGAGAAAAGGTATGCGCATTATTTTCGTTTTCTTGTTGGACCATATTTTCGGAAAACCGGCTTCCACTTTTCGGGATCATGATCTCAGCCTTGAAAGCATGAACCCGGCCTGCGGCTTGGCGTCGGCGCCGCGCAGATAGAGCGGTTTCGGCCGTTCGCCCTCGCCCTTGGCGGCTGCCAGGCGGGCATAGGTGACGATGTCGGCGGTGGCCGTCTCGGGACCGGTTTCGAAGGCGCGCCCGGCCGAGATGGCGATCTGCCTCGCAGCGGTTCCGGCCAGCACTGAAGAATTTTCCGTCGCCATGGCGACGGCGTCGTTCAATGTAATAACCGCTGGACCGTAAGTCAAAGACGACATTTCATCGTACAGGGCGGCGTGGATTTCCTCGCGCCCGGCATCCAGCGCCGCAAGCACGGGACGGTCGGGAAATGCAGCGGCGGCCTCGGCGGCCAGCGCCTCGAGCGTCGTTACCCCGATCGCTGGAATTTTCAACGCCAGCGCAAGGCCGCGCGCGGTCGAGACACCGACGCGCAGACCGGTGAAGGAACCGGGGCCGACGGAAACGGCGATGGCGCCCAGATCGCCATATTGGATTGCGCTTGCCTTCAGCGCTTCAGCGATGACGGCCATCAGGTGCTCGGCGTGGCCCTTGCCGAGATCGAGCACCTGACGGCCAAGCTCCCGCTTCGCCGCCGCGTCATAGACGCAGGCGGCGCAGAGGCTGGCGGCACAGTCGATGGCAAGCAATCTCATGAAACGACCGGTTCGAAAAACAATTCCCTGTGCCCGCCACGGCGCGCCACCGCAAGGGGATAGTGCATAATTTGTTAAGCGGCTTCGCTTCGGCCCGGCGGGACGTTGTCTACGCCGCCGTCTCGATGCGCAGCATGTGGTTGTCCCAGACATAGTCCGGCTCGGATCGTGTCGCACCGCTGCCCTCGACGATTTCGCCGGTGCCCGTGGTGGCCATGAAACCCGCCCCGTCGGGCGCCAGTCCGCAGACCTCGACCAGGGCGTTCGACGAGACGACCCGCCCGCTCGGCGCATCGATCACGACCAGCGAATTGCCTTCCGGCGACGAGACCGCGACGGTGCCGGCAGCCGGGTTAGCGGCGACCGAGCCGATATAGTTGCGGAAGCCGGACAAGGTATCCTGCGGCATGTCGAGGAGCTGCAGATCCTTGCCGCGCGCCGCGCGGCCGACGAGCAGCGGGCGATCGGTGCCGGGTCCCCTGTACTGGCAACCGAACCAGACGGTGCCTGTCTGGTCGGCGTCCATATGGCGGATCGACAGCTGGTGCAGCGCCGCCGGCAATTCGTGCTTCTCGATGAGATCGCCGGTGACACGGTCGATGAGCACATAGGACGGCTTCATGGTGGCGATATTGAGTTCGGCGCGGCCATAGTCGGGATGGGTCTCGATGCCGCCATTGGCAACGGCGATCGTCCTGCCGTCGCCCAGGAGCAAGAGCTCGTGCGGCCCCATGCCATAGGTCGGGAATTCCCCGACGCGGCTGAATTTCGCCCGCGCGTCGTAGACGCCGACGACGCCGGCGGCGTTATCGAAATCGTTCTCGGTGGCGTAGAGCAAGGTGCCGTCGGTGGAGAATACGCCGTGGCCGAAGAAATGCCGGCCGGCGATGCTGGCGATGGTTAGCGGTTCGTCGCGGCCCGCATGATCGAAGACGACGGCAAAAGTCCCGGGCTGGCGGGCGAAGACCACCGAACGCTTCGATATTGGATCGAAGGTGACGTCGTGGCCGCGATCGGGCAGGTCGATCGCATGCAGCACCTTGCCGGCCTCGGACAGGACGGCGGCGCCATAACTGCCGTCACGCTTGACGAAGGCGGTGGCGAAGACGGCATCCGCCGCGAGCGTGTCCGCCCAGGCCGGAGGCGCCATTGCGGCAGCAAAACCGAGGCCTGCGGCCTTGAGGAAATCGCGACGGTCAATGAGGGAAGTTTTCATCAGACGCTCCCGGAGAATACAGGCCGAGGCATCTCAGATTTCGTCATCCTTGGGCGGAGCAGGAGCGCAGCTCCGTCGCGGAGACCCAAGGATCCTGCCTTTGGCCGAGGAATGCAGCCGAGTAGAATTCTGACCCGTTGCAGCGCCTTGCGGTCGCGGCATGGATCCTGGGGTCTGCGCCGCGTCGCTTCGCTCCTTGCTTCGCCCCAGAATGACGAAGCTGTGGGCGTTTCGGCCAATCTCAAGGTCACGCTCAGTCCCCATCCAGTGAGGAGAACCCCGCGGTCAGCCCGAATTCGGCGGTCAGCCTGGTACCGATCAAGGTCGACAGGCTGGAGGTGATCAGCGCGAAATGATCGAGTTTTTCACGCAGCGCCGGATCGGCGAGAGCCTTGTCGATCGGGCCGTTGATGGCCTTGGCGGTGGCGACACCATTGACCAGCTGGATATGGATCGATTCGGCCATCCAGCGCGCGTCGGGCGGCAGCGCGTCGCCAAGCTTCGATGCCTGGAACAGCGCATCGATGCCGGAAAGATTGCCGGCAAGCGAATTGGTGGTGTTTTGCGAGCGCCAGTAGATCGCTTGCTTCGGCTTGTCGGCGTCCGGCTTGGCGCCGAAAAACCCTTTCAGGCGCACGTCGCGAACCATTTCCAGCCCGTTGATGAAGACGCCGACCAGCTCGGTCACCGCTTCGTTGCCGTCGCGGTATAGCGCGTTCTGCGGCCCCGGATTGGCCCAAAGAGCCGCAAAGCCGTCCGGCTTGTTCCAGGCCGCGCTGACATCAGAAGCCATCGTTTCAATGTTGCCGGCGACAGCCGCGCCGTAGGCGCAACGATAAGGATCATCCTTGCCCGCCAGCGCATCGGCGCCATCGCCGAAAAGCACGAATTCCAGCGCGCCCAGCCCTTGCATGGCAACGCTCTTGCCGGCCAGTCGAGCCGGGTCGGTGGCGGTCGCGTCCTTGGCCGAAAGCGCTGCCTGCACCTGTTTCAGGCCGATGCTCTTGCGATCGGGCCAGAACAGCATGCGCTCCAGCCGGTTGTTCTCCTTGATCGGTCCGAAGCCGATGATTTCGGCTGACGACCAGGCATCGACCGCGGCCGAAAACCCCGCGCGCGCCGCATCGAGATGCTTTTGCGAGGGTGCCTGGCAAAGCGCGTGCATCGTCCCGGTCAGACGGCCGGCATGGTCATGCAGGCTGGCATAGGCCGGGCGGACAAAGCCGTCGATCGCGCGCTGGATGATTTTGGAGGCTTTCATCGCTGCCGGTGCCGGCGCGGCTCCCAAGAGAACAAACGGAAGAACGAGAAACAGCGCGCAACGCTTCAGCATCAAAGTGACTCCAGGAATTTGACCAGCGCGGCCCGGTCGCTTGCGTCTGCCGCGGCAAAGCGGTCGCGCGCCTTTTGCGCCTCGCCGCCATGCCAGAGGATCGCCTCGGTCAGGCTGCGTGCACGTCCATCGTGCAGAAAGAACGAGTTGCCGTTGACCGTTTCCGTCAAGCCAATACCCCATAGTGGCGGGGTGCGCCACTCGCTGCCCGTCGCGTCACCCATGGCCTGGCCGTCGGCCAAATCAGGCCCCATGTCGTGCAGCAGGAAGTCGGAATAGGGCCAGACCAGCTGGAAGGCCTGCGCCTTGTTGGGCGCATCGCGGCGGGTGACGAATTTCGGCGTGTGGCAGGAAACGCAGCCGATCTCGTAAAACAGTTTCTTGCCGGCGAGCACAGCCGGCGCATCGAGGTCGCGGCGCGCCGGCACGGCCAGGTTCTGCGAATAGAAGGTGACGAGGTCCATCACCGGGAGCGGCGCCTCGACCGGGCCAAGGCGCTCCTGCACGCCGTTGGGCATGGCGAGGCATTTTGCTTGTGCGGCGGTGCAGTCACCCCAGTGCTTGGGCGTTTCGGGCGTCGAGATGCCGATGTCGCCGGCAAAGGCATCCGCCGCCTGCTGGCGGATCGACGCCGTCTGCGCCTTCCAGCCGAACCGGCCAAGCGTCAGCTCGCCGCTCAGGCCGTCGCGCACGATGTTGGGCTTGCCGGAAATGCCGTCGCCATCGCGATCGCCGGGGTCGGCATGGCGAAGAATATCCGCCGGCGCGATCTGCTCTATCAGGCCGAGGCCGATCATCGGCGGCGTCAGGCGCGGCGACAGCGTGGTGCGCGGATCGAGCGGCCCGTCGCCAAGATCGGTGACCGAATAGCTGGGCTTGCGCAAGGAAATCACGCTGCCGTCCGCCAGCGTCATCTTCCGTTCCTGGTAATCGACATGCATGCTGCCTTCGCCGCGCAGGCCGGCCACGGCCAGCTCCTGCAATTGGCTGCCGTAGACCGGGTCGGGGAAGTTGAGCGCCTTGTGGTCGGCAAGCTGGGCTTTCTCCTCCTCGGTGCTCGCCTCGCGTGCCAGCCGCAGGAACATCGAGGTGGTACCAACATCACCTTGCGGCGGCCGGCCACGGCCATCCTTCAAATGGCAGTTCTGGCAGGCGCGTTCGTTGAACAGCGGGCCGAGCCCGTCCGACGCCTGCGTCGATGACGGCGACGACACCCAGTTCTTGCGGAACAGGGCGTTGCCGAGCTTGAAGCTGCCCTCTTCCTCGAAAGTGATGTTGGCCGAGGACTGCGAAAAAGCATCCCGATTGACGTCCTTTCTGGACGTCCCGGCGCCACCTTGCATCAGTTCGAACTGCTCGGGCCTGGAAAAATCCGACGTCGGCCGGGTGACGGCGGTGACGCGGGCCTGATCCTTCGCATTCAGGTCGGTGCGGCTGGTGGCGAGACCGGAAAGCTCGCCGGCCATCGCCGACGAGGCGAGCGCCACGGCGACGAAGACGCAGCGCCCACGAGCCAGTCCGGCCGGTGTTTTCTGAAGGGGCGGCGAGCCTTGGGCCCGCCGCAAGCGGCGCGAGAACTCTAAGGGGCGCCGCATTCCAGCATGCCCTTACTCCGCCTCGTCCGCCGATGCGGCGTTGAGCTGGCCGTATTTTTCCTCGCCGATCGAGGCAAGCAGATCGAGTTGCGTTTCGAGGAAATCGATGTGGCCTTCCTCGTCGGCAAGCAGTTCCTCGAACAGTTTCATGGACACGTAGTCGCCCGCTTCATTGCAGATCTCGCGCGAGCGCTTGTAGGCGGTACGCGCGTCATATTCGCCGGCGAGATCGGATTCGAGCACTTCCTTGACATTCTGCCCGATGCGCAGCGGCGCCACGGATTGCAGGTTCGGATGGCCCTCCAGGAAGATGATGCGGGCCACGAGCCGGTCGGCATGGTGCATCTCCTCGATGGATTCCGCCCGCTCCTTCTTGGCCAGCTTGGCGTATCCCCAATCTTCCAGCAGGCGGAAATGCACCCAGTACTGATTGACCGCTCCGAGCTCCAGAAAAAGCGCCTCGTTAAGCCGCTCGATGATCCGCGGATCGCCTTTCATGAATTCTGCTCCCGTATTGGACGCGCAGGCCTCTGACGCGATCCAGGTGTGAAACGATGTCCACGCCGCTCGCCTCCGAGCGGGCGTGGTAATTTTCGGTGACCCGAATAATCGTTTCGACCACATTTGGGAAGCAGCCGCAACAGCGACCACGCTTTTGCATGGCGTGGTAAACCTTCGCCGGAACAATGAGCTGCCAGGGATCCTGGTCCAGCAGACCGATGATCGTCTGCTCTATCTCCCTTTCGGTGATGATGTTGCAATGGCAGATCAGCATTGTGGTACTCGGATGGCTGACGGCGCCCTCCGCGCCGTGTGGCTTGATTTCTTACCGGCACCTGTCGCGAAGCCGATTGTCCGGCTCCGGATCAGGTGCCGTTTCTCGCGGCTTACTTGAACACCTTGTCGGGCGCGTCGAGGCTGTCCGAGCCCTCGAAGGCGATGGCATTGAGTTTCAGGGAGCCGACCGCACGTTCGATCGACTTGGTCTGGTCGACCAGCGCGTCGATCGCCGCCTGCACGGTGGCGTTGCCTTCCGCATTGCCCTCGGCGATCTGCTGGTCATAGGCCTCGCCGGCCAGCGCCCGCGCCTTGATCGCCTCCATTTTGGCGACGGTGACATCGAGCTTGTCCGACAATTCCTTGTCAATGGCCGGATCGACAGCCTTCACCATGTCGGCCACCGACGGTCCCGAAACGACGGTGCCGTCGAGCCTGACGTAGCTGGCGTGATAGGCGGCGCGGATGCCGATGGCGTCGTTGAGATGCGAGTTGTAGGTGTTGTCGGAAAAGCAGTCATGCTCTTCTTCCGGATCGTGCAGCAGCAGGCCGAGCTTCATGCGCTCGCCAGCCAGTTCGCCGTAGGACAGCGAACCCATGCCGGTGAAGATCGTCGAGATGGCGGTGTTCGGCTCGCCGTCGACGAGGGCCTTGCGAGCGGCACCATTTTCCTCCCAATTGCCGACCATCTCCTGAAGGTCGGAAACCAGAAGATCGCTGGCCGACTTGAGATACTGGGCGCGACGGTCGCAATTGCCGCCGGTGCAATTGTTGAGATCATAGTCTGTGTAGGGACGCTCGCCGGCGCCCGGGCCGGTGCCGTGCAGATCCTGGCCCCAGAGCAGGAATTCGATGGCGTGATAGCCGGTGGCGACATTGGCCTCGATGCCGCCGGCCCCCTGCAGCGTGCCGGAAAGGAATTCCGGCGAAAGCTTCGAAGCATCGACCTTCTTGCCGTTGATCTCGATCTCCTTATTGGCGATCACATTGGCCGTGTAGAGCGAATTCGCGTCCGATTCGGTGCCGTAGCTCTTGGCTACATAATCGATCAGGCCCTCGTCCAGCGGCCAGGAATTCACCTTGCCTTCCCAGTCGTCGACGATCTTGTTGCCGAAGCGGTAGACTTCGGTCTGCTGATAGGGAGCGCGCGATGCCTTCCAAGCCTCGCGGGCAGCGTTGAGCGTGTCCGCCGACGGCGTGGCAAGCAGGGCATCGACGGCCTTGTCGAGGGCCTGCGCCGTAGCCAGCGAATCCTCATATTTGGCCAGCGCGATGTCGGAATAGGCCTTGATCACCGCCTTGGGGTCGGTTTCCGCCTTGGCAGGCAGCACGAACACCGCCGCCGTCAGCAGGGCCGTGGCACCGATCGCCGCAAGCCTGCCGCCATATCGTGCTGTCATCATCGTTCTCCAGTTTCTCGGAAATTCTGTAAAAGGCGCGCGCGGCAACCGGCGCAGGGCCATGTGCATGCCACGGGGCACAAAGGATGCCGCGCCGTCGCGCGGTTCGCGGAAGAAAGACATCGAAATGCCTCCAATCGAAAGGGTTCAAGGCCCAGACATCAAAGGGGTGCGCTGACGCGCGAGCGTCCATAAAGCTGCGACGCCGCTGGAAGTCAACGAAAATCGACAGGAAAAACCAATCGAAACAACAGTTTAGAATTATTCTAAACTGAGTTAGTCAACTTTAGACCCTCCCCTGCACTGACTTCTCCTCCGTACTGTGCGATTGACAGCCGGCCATTCCGGGTGCGACCCGCAAAGCCGTCTTGCGGCGGCGCCAGACAATCGCCACTTGGCGAAGCGTCCTAAAATCGAATCGGGATCGGAATGCGATGAAGAACGGCGTGGTCATTGTCGGTGCGGGTCATGCGGGCGTGCAGGCGGCCGCCAGTCTGCGCGAGGACGGCTATGATGGCCCGGTAATCCTTGTCGGCGACGAGAACGAACTGCCCTACCACAAACCGCCGCTGTCGAAGACCTTCATCAAGGATGTCGAGGCAAAGCCGCAACCGCTGCGTGGCGAGGCTTTCTACACCGGCAGCGCCATCGACTACCGGCCGGGCATCCGGATCGACCGCATCGATGCCGGCCGCCGCAGCCTGGAGATATCAGGCGGCGGCGCGCTTGCCTTCGACCACCTGGTCCTGGCGACGGGATCGCGCCCGCGCATCCTGCCGCTGGCGGGATCGGACCTGTCCGGCGTTTTGTCGCTGCGCTCGCTGGCCGACGCGCGGCTGATCCGGGAATTGAGCGCGCGGAGCGAAGAGGTCGTGATCCTTGGCGGCGGCTTCATTGGGCTGGAGATCGCGGCGACGCTGCGGGCGGCCGGCCGCACGGTGACGGTGGTCGAAGCGGTGGACCGGCTGCTCGGCCGCGCCGTGGCGCCTGTCGTGGCGAGCCATGTCCGCCAAAGGCTGGAAGCGATCGGCGTGCGCATCCTCACCGGCACCTCGATTACCCGGCTCGAAGGCGAAAGCGGTCAGGTCACGGCCGCGATCACTTCGACTGGCGAAAGGCTGCCGGCGCACATGATCATCGTCGGCATCGGTGCCGTGCCCAATGTCGAACTGGCGCAGGACGCCGGCCTCAGCATCGCCAACGGCATTCGAGTCGATCACCAGATGCGCACTTCAGTGCCGGAAATCCTCGCCATCGGCGACGCCGCCTCCTATCGGCACTGGTTCACCGGCGGCGACGTACGCCTGGAATCGGTGCAGAACGCCACCGACCAGGCGCGCCTTGCCGCGCGCACGATCACCGGCCATGCCGACGTCTATTCGGCGGTGCCATGGTTCTGGTCAGACATCGGCGACATGAAATTGCAGATGGTTGGACTGACCGCCGGCGGCGACAGCCATGTCGTGCTGGGCGACCTGCCCGACAACAAATTCTCGATCTACCATTTTGCCGGCGACCGGCTGCTCGGCATCGAATCCGTCAACCGGCCCGGCGACCACATGCTTGGCCGCAAGATGCTGGGCGCCGGTTTCTCGCCGACGCCGCAGATGGTGACCGCGGGTCCAGACGGACTGAAAGCGGCGCTAGCCGCGTTTCAGCAGGCAGAGCCCGCTCACGCCGCCGGGTGACGCACCAGTTGTCGATCTCGGCGCCGCCCCTCATCTGCCTGCCGGCATCTTCTCCCCGTCAGTTACGGGGAGAAGGGAAGCGCTCCAACGCTGGCGGTCCCCCTCTCCCCGTTCTTCACGGGGAGAGGGTAAGGGTGAGGGGCGGCGCCGACATTTGGAATTTCAGCTCACGCAGCGCAGACTTCGCGGATCGAGCTTTCCAGAATGTCGAGTGCTTCGTTCATGACGCCGTCCTGGATGGTGATCGGCGCCAGGAAGCGGATGACGTTGCCATGGACGCCGCAGGTCAACAGGATCAACCCCTTGTCGAGCGCCTTCAGCCGGATCGCGTTGGCGATCTCGGCCGACGGCAGGCCCTTCTTGACGTCGTTGAACTCGACCGCGTTCATGAAGCCGAGGCCTCTGATATCGACGATCTCGGGCACGTCGTCGCGGATCGACTGCAGCCGCTGCTTCAGCCTTGCACCCAGCGTGTTGGCGCGGTCGCAGAGCTTCTCCTCGTCGATCACGTCGAGCACGGCATGAGCGGCGGCGACGCCTATCGGGCTGCCGCCATAAGTGCCGCCGAGCCCGCCGGGCCCGGGCGCATCCATGATCTCGGCGCGGCCGGTGACCGCCGACAACGGGAAGCCGCCGGCCAGGCTCTTGGCCATGGTGGTGATGTCGGCAGCCACCTCATGATGATCCATCGCGAACATCTTGCCGGTACGGGCAAAGCCGGTCTGCACCTCGTCGGCGATCAGAAGCATGCCATGCTGGTCGCAGAGATTGCGCAGCGCCGTCAGGAACTCACGCGGCGCCTCATAGAAGCCGCCCTCGCCCTGGACCGGCTCGATGATGATGGCGGCGACACGGGCCGGGTCGACATCGGCCTTGAACAGCCGGTCGAGCGCTGCCAGCGAATCGGCCACCGACACGCCGTGCAGCGGCACCGGGAACGGCGCGTGGTAGACGTCGCCCGGCATGGCACCGAAGCCGACCTTGTAGGGAACGACCTTGCCGGTCAGCGCCATGCCCATGAAGGTGCGGCCATGAAAGCCGCCGGCGAAGGCGATGACGGCCGGACGCCCGGTAGCGTTGCGGGCGATCTTGATGGCGTTCTCGACCGCCTCGGCGCCGGTGGTGACGAAGATCGTCTTTTTCTCGAACTTGCCGGGCAGCATGCCGTTCAGCCGTTCGGCCAGCCGCACATAGCTCTCATAAGGCACCACCTGGTGGCAGGTGTGGGTGAAGCGGTCGAGCTGGGCCTTGACCGCCTCGATCACCTTGGGGTGACGGTGGCCGGTGTTGACGACCGCGATGCCCGACGAGAAGTCGATGTAGCGGCGACCTTCCACATCCCAGATTTCCGAGTTCTCGGCCCGGTCGGCGTAAATCTGCGTGGTCATGCCGACGCCGCGCGAGATCGACTGGTTCTTGCGTTCGGAAATGGCTGAGTTTTTCATGATGTCCCTCATCGAGCCGGCGCCCGTTCTTGTTTGATCAGATGTCTTCTGACCTTATTTCAGGTTTTCCTCAAGTCGGCACCGCGGCAGGCAATTGGGCCTGCGGCCAGACGGATTGCCCCCGGGCAGCCTGGCGCAGGTGCGGCCCAGAGGCAACGAATCCGCGTTAAAGGGTTCCTTCGGAGTCTTCGCCGGCGCCGCTGTCGATGGAGCATTGAACGGAAAAACCGCCCGTGCGGCGGTCGCTGGCGCAACTCAACACCATGAGTGAATATCTACCATAGCTGCACTCACCTGTCAAGAAAAAATTCCTATTCTGAAAGGCTGCCGGCACAGCGGGACTGTCCGTCGTCAGGTCTTGTCGATCCGAGTTCGGAGCCCTGATACGCATGCGAGGCCGGTTTCCTTTTTCGGGGGATCGATTATCCTGCCGGGGTCCGCGAGGCGAGCGGCCCACGGCTGAGGGAGCACATGAGCAGGAACGCGACATCGTCCGTCTCGCCGCCATTGGTCAAAACTTCCAATCTTTTGTCTTCTCCAACCGGCGTAGCGCTTTTCGCCTGCACGGCAGCCCTGCTTTTGGCCGGCTGCCAGAAACAGGAGGCGGCAGATAAGAAGCTGCCGGTCATGGTGCGTACCGAGACCGTGGCAATGGCCGATTATGCGCCGAGAACCTCGCTGACCGGGGTGATCGCGGCGCGTACGCTGAACAATTTGTCGTTCCGGGTCGGCGGCCGCGTCGCCGAGCGGCTTGTCGATGTCGGCCAACACGTCGATGAAGGTACCGTGCTTGCCCGCATCGACCCGCAGGAGCAGGAATCCGATTTGCGCTCGGCGCAGGCCGATCTCGACGCTGCTCAGGCGCAGTTGACGCAGGCCGCCGCCGCCTTCGAGCGGCAGAAGACGCTGCTTGCACAAGGTTTCACTACCAGGCGCGACTACGACGCTGCCGACCAGGCGCAGAAGGTGGCGCAAGGCAGCGTCGACGCCGCGCGGAGCGCACTGGCCAACGCCCAGCAAAACTTATCCTTCACCGAGCTCAAGGCAGGTGCCGGCGGCGTGATCACCGCCCGCCAGGTCGAAACCGGCCAGGTGGTGCAAGCGGCGCAGACCGTCTTCACCGTTGCCGAAGACGGCGACCGCGACGCGGTGTTCAACGTGCAGGAAATGCTGGTCGCTAAGACGCCGGCCTCTCCGGCGGTGACGATCACGCTGTTGTCCGATCCGCAGGTCAGGACGACAGGCAAGGTGCGTGAAATCTCGCCGGCGGTTGACCCGGCTTCGGGCTCGGTCCGCGTGAAGGTAGGCATTCCCGACACGCCCGCCGGCATGCCGTTGGGGGCGGCCGTCATTGGTTCGGTCAGCGCCAAACCGGCCAAGGCGATCCTGCTGCCCTGGGAGGCGCTGACGTCCAGCGCCGGCAAGCCGGCGGTCTGGGTCGTCGACCCCTCGACCAAGGCGGTGACGACGGTGCCGGTCGACGTGCTGGCTTTCAATTCAGGCACGGTCGTGATCGCCAAGGGGCTGGACGAAGGGCAAAGCGTCGTTACATCGGGTGGTCAGCTTCTCAGTCCTGGACAGACGGTCGAGATATCGGGAGCGGGCCAATGAGCCGGCTGAGGCACGTGCTGCTTGGGCTGTTTGCACTTGGCACGCTCGCCGCCTGCTCGAAGTCGGATGAAAAGCCCCCGGAGATCATCCGGCCGGTTTTGTCGGTCATGATCGAACCGCGCACCACGCAGACCTTCGGCTTCGCCGGCTCGGTCGAGCCGCAGTTCAGCGCCGATCTTGCCTTTCGCTTGCTCGGCCGGGTCGTCTCGCGCGACGTCAAGGTCGGCGACATCGTCAGCAAGGGCACGACGATCGCCACGCTCGACCCGACCGCGCTGGAGCTCGCCGTCCAGGCGGCCAAGGCTGAACTCTCCAACGCGGAGGCGCAGTTCGCCAACGCCGCCGCCAGCGAGGAACGCCAGCGCCAGCTGCTCGCCGCCGCCAACACCTCGCAGGCCGTGTTCGATGCCGCGCAGCAGGCAAGGAAGGCGGCTGAAGCCAACGTCGAACGGGCCAAGGCCTCGCTTGCCAAGTCGCAGGAGCAGCTCGGCTATGCCAGGCTGTTCTCCGATTTCGACGGCGTCGTCACCGCCGTGGGAGCCGAGGTCGGCCAGACGGTGTCGCCCGGCCAGACGGTCGTCACCGTGGCACGCTCGGACCTGCGCGAAGCCGTGGTCGATATTCCCGACCAACTGACCGGCGATCTCACGGCCGGCACACCGTTCCAGGTCATCCTGCAATCGCTGCCGACGATCCAGACCGAGGCCAAGCTGCGCGAGATCGCGCCGCAGGCCGAGGGCTCGACCCGCACCCGCCGCGTCCGGCTGGCGCTGACCGATCCGCCGCAGGCATTCCGGCTCGGTTCGACGGTAACGGCGACCCGCATGACCAAGGTGGCGCCGACGATCGAACTGCCGCTGTCAGCGCTACTCCAAAAGAATGGCTCCGACAGAGTGTGGATCGTCGATCCGCGGACCTCGAGCGTGAGCACGCGCGAAATCAAGATTGCCTCGAAGAGCGGCGGGATCTTCACGGTGACGGAGGGACTGGAGGCCGGCATGCGCGTCGTCACCGCCGGCGTGCATAGCCTGACGGAAGGTCAGAAGGTCAAGCTGCCCGCGGGAGGTGCCTCATGAAGGGCTTCAACCTCTCCGACTGGGCGCTCGGCCACCGCTCGCTGGTGTGGTACTTCATGCTGGTCTTCGTCGTGGCAGGCATTTTCGCCTATCTCAATCTCGGCCGCGAGGAAGACCCCGCCTTCACCATCAAGACCATGGTGATCCAGGCCAATTGGCCGGGCGCATCGGTCAACGAGACGGTGCGGCAGGTTACCGACCGGATTGAGAAGAAGCTCGAGGAGCTGGACAGCCTCGACTTTACGAAATCCGTCACCACCGCCGGCAAGACCGTCATCTTCGTCAACCTGAAGCCGACCACCAAGGCGCGCGACGTCGTGCCGACTTGGTTGCAGGTGCGAAACATGGTCAACGACACCTGGTCGCAATTTCCGCAAGGCGTGGTCGGCCCGTTCTTCAACGACCGCTTCGGCGACGTCTACGGCAACATCTACGCCTTCACGTCGGACGGGCTGACGCCGCGCCAGCTACGCGACTATGTCGAGGATGTCCGCACCAAGATCCTGACCGTGCCCAATGCCGGCAAGGTCGACCTGGTCGGTGCTCAGGACGAAGCGATCTATCTCGAATTCTCGACCCGCCAGATCGCGGCGCTTGGCCTCAACCAACAGGCGATCGTGGCCAGCCTCCAGGCGCAGAACGCGATCACCCCATCGGGCGTCATCCAGTCCGGACCGGAACGCATCAGCGTGCGCGTCGGCGGTCAGTTCACCTCGCAGGAGAGCCTTCGCGCCATCAACCTGCGCGTCAACGACCGTTTCTTCCGCCTGAGCGACGTGGCGACGATCACGCGGGGCTATGCCGATCCCCCGGACGCGTTGTTCCGTTTCAACGGCCAGGACGCCATCGGGCTCGCCATCGGCATGAAGCCCAACGCCAATCTGCTGCAATTCGGCGAGGCGCTGCACGAGGCGATGGACAAGGTGCTGGCCGACCTGCCTGTGGGCGTCGGCGTGCATCTTGTCGCCGACCAGCCCGTCATCGTCGAGGAGGCCGTCTCCGGTTTCACGCGCGCCTTATTCGAGGCCGTCGCCATCGTGCTCGCGGTGTCGTTCATCAGCCTCGGCATGCGCGCCGGCTTCGTCGTGGCGCTGTCGATCCCGCTGGTGCTGGCCATCACCTTCACCGTCATGGCCTATCTCGGCATTTCTTTGCAGCGCATTTCGCTGGGCGCGCTGATCATCGCGCTCGGCCTGCTGGTCGACGATGCGATGATCGCGGTCGAGATGATGGTGGCGCGGCTTGAGCTCGGCGACAATCTGCGCAAGGCGGCGACCTATGTCTACACCTCGACCGCCTTCCCGATGCTGACCGGTACGCTGGTGACGGTCGCAGGCTTCATCCCGATCGGCCTCAACAACAGCGCCGCCGGCGAATACACCTTCACGCTGTTCGTCGTCATCGCCGTGTCGCTTCTTGTGTCATGGATCGTGGCGGTGCTGTTCGCGCCGCTGCTCGGCGTCACCATCCTGCCGGCGACGATGAAGGCCAAGCATCACGACCAGCCGGGGCGCTTCACCTCGCTGTTCCGGCGCGTGCTTGTCGGCTCGATGCGCCATCACTGGCTGACCATCATCGCCACGGCGCTGTTGTTTGCCGCTTCGCTGGCCGGCTTCGGCCTCGTCCAGCAGCAGTTCTTCCCGCCGTCAGACCGTCCTGAACTGATCGTAGACTGGAACCTGCCGCAGAATTCGTCGATCGCCGAGACGCGGGACCAGATGGAGAGGTTCGAACAGCGGGCGCTGGCCGCCAATCCCGATATCGACCATTTCAGCTCCTATATCGGCCAGGGCGCGGTGCGCTTCGTGCTGACCTTTGACGTGCAGCCGTCCAATCCCTATTTCGGCCAGACCGTCATCGTCACCAAGAGCATCGAGGCGCGCAACCGGGTGAAGCCGGCGCTGGAGAAGCTGTTGCGCGAGGAGTTCGTCGGCACCGACGCCTTCGTCAAGCCACTCGAGCTTGGACCGCCGGTCGGCCGTCCGGTGCAGTACCGCGTCGGCGGTCCCGATATCCAGACGGTGCGGGAACTGGCACAGCAATTCGCCGGAATCATTTCCGCCAATGCCATGCTTGCCGCGCCGACCTTCGACTGGAACGAACCGCAGCGCGTGCTGAGGGTCGACGTGCTGCAAGACAAGGCGCGCCAGCTCGGCATCACCTCTTCCGATATCGCCAGCGCGCTGAACAGCACGGTCGGCGGCGCCACCATCACGCAGGTGCGCGACGCCACCTATCTGATCGATGTCGTCGTCCGCTCCCGCGAGGCCGAACGCGGCTCGATCGAGACGCTGCAGAACATGCAGCTGCCGACCGGAACCGGCGAAGCGATCCCGCTCGCGGCGGTGGCCAATTTCCGCTACGACCTCGAACAGCCGACGGTCTGGCGGCGCGACCGCATTCCAACCATCACCGTGGGCGCCGGTCTGGTCGGCGACGTATTGCCGGCCACGGTCGTCAACGAGCTGAAGCCATCGGTCGACGCCTTCATCGCCAAGCTGCCGCCCGGCTATTCGGTGGAGACCGCCGGCTCAGTCGAGGAAAGCGCCAAAAGCCAGGGCCCGATCGCAGCCGTGGTGCCGCTGATGCTGTTCGTGATGGCGACGATCCTGATGGTGCAGTTGCAAAGCTTCCAGCGCCTGTTCCTGGTGGTGGCGGTGGCGCCACTCGGGCTGATCGGCGTGGTGGCCGCACTGGTCCCAAGCGGCGCGCCACTCGGCTTCGTCGCCATTCTCGGCGTGCTGGCGCTGATCGGCATCCTGATCCGCAACTCGGTCATCCTGATCGTGCAGATCGAGGATCTCGTCACCGAGGGCAGGGATCGCTGGGCCGCCGTCATCGAAGCAACCGAGCACCGCATGCGGCCGATCGCCCTGACGGCGGCAGCCGCCAGCCTGGCGCTGATCCCGATCGCGCGCGAAGTGTTCTGGGGGCCGATGGCCTACGCCATGATGGGCGGCATCATCGCCGGCACGGCCATCACGCTGCTGTTCCTGCCGGCGCTTTATGTGACGTGGTTCCGGATCAAGGAGCCGAAAAGTGCTGAACCGACAGGTGATGCGATTGCCGAAGGCAACGCGGCCCGAAGTTAGGTTCGCGTTCCGTCGCGCCCCCCTCTGCCCTGCAGGGCAGAGGCGGGAT
>NZ_JAMYTH010000058.1:0-24916 GCF_040322415.1 Mesorhizobium sp. M0152 | reverse complement strand
AGAAACGTAACCAGCAGCAGACCGAGCAGGCGCCGGCCGAGCAGGCCGCACCGGCCGCCGAGGAGCAGCAACCGCGCAGGAAGAAACGTAACCAGCAGCAGACCGAGCAGGCGCCGGCCGAGCAGGCCGCACCGGCCGCCGAGGAGCAGCAACCGCGCAGGAAGAAACGTAACCAGCAGCAGACCGAGCAGGCGCCGGCCGAGCAGGCCGCACCGGCCGCCGAGGAGCAGCAACCGCGCAGGAAGAAACGTAACCAGCAGCAGACCGAGCAGGCGCCGGCCGAGCAGGCCGCACCGGCCGCCGAGGAGCAGCAACCGCGCAGGAAGAAGCGCGACCAGCAACAGCAGACCGAACAGGCGCCGGCACCGGCCAACGACAACCAGCCGGAAGCCAATCCGCGCAGGAAGCTCAAGCAAGGCCAACAGGAGGCCTCGCCCACCGAACAGGCGCCCGCTGCGCCGGAAGCCGTCCCGACACCGAAGGAAGCTCCCGCCGCCGAACAGCCCGCGGCGCAAGGCGAGCAGCCTCAGGACAAGACGAAAAAGCGCGGTCGCAAACCCGCCGGCGAGCAGCCCGCGATTGGCGAACAGCCGGCTACAGGTGAACAACCGGCAGCCGGCGAACAGCCGGCCGCAAGTGGCAAGGCAGCGCCCGTCGAAGGTGAAAATCCCGTACAGGGCGAAGCACCCGCCGATAAGAACGCTGCCCCGATCCTCGACAGCCAGAAGGAGGCTGTGCGCAAGGGCCGCGGTGAGAACGGCCAGGGCGGCAGGAGACCCGCCAATCAAAATGGCGAGCAGCAGAATGGTGGGCAAAACGCCCAGCAAGGCGCCGATCAGAGCCGCAAGCCCATGACCGCCCCCGTCGAACAAGGCCCGCCTCCAACCGACGACAGAGCCGCCCAGCAGGAGATCAAGCCCGAGAAGATCGTCCCCGCGACGCAGGAAAAGGGCCAGCGGGTCGAACGTGTGCCCAACGAGAACATCCGCGACCGCCGGCGCCCGAAGGGTGTCGACGTGCTCAAGGAGATCGGCGACCGCGTTATCATCCAGCTCAATAACGAGACATTCGTCCAGAGCAATGATGCCCCGCGCATGACCCGCGGTGCCAGGGAAGTCTACTATGAGGATCTGCCGCAAGGCCGCTCGCGCGAGACGGTGGAACGCGACAACGGCATCCGGATCGTCACCATCCGCAACCGCTATGGCGACGTCATCCAGCGTTCGCGCATCACGTCCGACGGGCGCGAATACGTCCTGAGCTATGTCGACGAGCGCGACTATCAGGACGAGGACGACTGGCGCGATCCGGGCGACGACCTGCCGCCGATGCGGCTAACCATCCCGCGCCGGGAATACATCCTCGATTCCGAGGAGGTCGAAAGCCCGGACGACTACTATACCTTCCTCGAACAGCCACCAGTGGAAAGGGTCCAGCGCCTCTATTCGATCGACGAGGTCAAGCGCTCGGCTCGCGTTCGCGACATTGCGCGGCGCATCGACCTCGACACGCTGAACTTCGAATTCGGCTCGTCCTCGATCTCCGACACCGAGGTGCAGAAGCTGGAGGGTGTCGCCAGTGCGATGGAGAAGCTGTTGAAGAAGAACCCGGCGGAGACCTTCCTGATCGAAGGCCACACCGACGCCGTCGGCACGCCGGAGGCGAACCTCGCTCTGTCGGACCGCCGCGCCGAAGCGGTCGCCGAAGCGCTGACCAACGCCTTCGGCATTCCGCCTGAGAACCTGACGACGCAGGGCTATGGCGAGCAGTATCTGAAGGTCAACACCTCGGCGCCCAACCGTGAGAACCGGCGCGTCGCCATCCGCCGCATTACTCCGCTGGTGGCGCCGGTTGCCAGCAACAATTGATCTGCTTTTCCAGAGGCTTGAGGGGGCCTCTGGAATCAGGTCGGCAGGAAAGGCCCATCCCGGCAAGCCGGGATGGGCGCACCTGTGGGCAACGGTTCGGGTTCAACAAGAATTGTCCTGGCATTAGGCCCCGCTCATTGAAACGCGAGGTGGCCTACCCCAGATTCAGGGCTGGGCGTTCCCTGCCCCGTCCCGACTCCAGCGGGACGCATTGAGCCCCGCCGGCCCTCTCCGGCGGGGCTTTTTGCTTGCAAACTTTATCTTGCAAAAAGGGGCGAGCTGACCGAATGAAGTGGCGGCGGCGCGATGCCCGTCAGTAGATGCTCTTGATGCTGGTGTCCGTCCGAGCAAACACTTCGTCCGGCACAAAAAAGTCGCCGGCCAGCGGACCGGATGCGCCTGGCGCATAGGCTGAAAAATCGCTGACGCCCTCGGCGCGCAGCACCTCTTCGTCGATGTAGAAATTGCCGGTCGCCTCGCGCGACGGCCGCATGAAGATGGCGTGCGCGGCATCGGCCATGATGTCGGGCGAACGGCTCATCGCTGCCACCGTCGCGCCACCAAGCAGGTTGCGCACCGCCGCCGTGTCGATGGTCGAGATCGGCCACAGCGAATTGACGGCGATGCCGTCTTTGGCGAACTCCGCGCTCATGCCCAGCGTACACATCGACATGCCGAACTTGGCCATCGTGTAGGCAACGTGATTCTTGAACCATTTGGCCTCCATGTCGAGCGGCGGTGCCAGATTCAGGATGTGAGCATTCCCGGCCAACTTCAGGTGCGGAATGCACATTTTGGAGACGAGGAATGTGCCGCGCGTGTTGATCTGATGCATCAGGTCGTAGCGCTTCATGTCGGTTTCCAGCGTGCCGGTGAGCTGGATGGCGCTGGCATTGTTGACGCAGATATCGATGCCGCCGAACTTTTCCACGGTCTTGGCAACAGCCTCGGCCACCTGCACCTCCTCGCGGATGTCGCACAGCACCGGCAGCGCCTTGCCGCCGGCCTGCTCGATCTCTTCAGCCGCGGTGTAGATCGTGCCCGGCAGCTTCGGATGTGGCTCGGCGGTCTTGGCCGCGATCGTCACATTGGCGCCGTCGCGCGCGGCGCGCAGCGCGATCGCCAGCCCGATGCCGCGCGATCCGCCGGAGATGAACAGCGTCTTTCCCTTGAGCGACATTTTTCCTCCGCGTCGTCTGTGCCTCTTCCACGCGATCCTTGCCCGCGCCGCTGCCCGATACAAGAGCTTGCAGTGCGAGGCCATGGTGACGTAGCGGAGGCCGGCGCAGGTCTCCGCTCGAAACTTGTCGGACTTATCGGGCATGCTATCTATATTCTATAAAAACAGGTAGATTATAGAATGGCGCTGTCGATCAAGAACATGGAAGTCGAACAATTGGCGCGGGAACTCGCCCGCCGACGCCGCGTGTCGGTAACGGAGGCGATCCGCCAGAGCCTCGAGCGCGAGGTCGCACGCGAACGGCTGGTGCCGCGCGACGACACCAGCGACCTGTTTCAGCGACTGATGGCGATCTCCGACAGTGCCGGAAGAATCCCCAAACGCAAAAATGCGATGACCGACGTCGAAGTCCTCGGTTACGATGAGTTCGGAATCCCGACGAAATGATCATCGATTCCTCGGCCCTTGTCGCCATTCTGCGTGCGGAGCCAGGCCACGAGCGTCTCGTGCAGGCGACCGCGCAAGCCAAGAGACGGCTGCTGGCGGCGCCGACCTTTGTTGAAACGACGATGGTGCTTGCAGGCGGCTGGCAGGATGAAATCCTGGATCGCCTCGACGACTTCCTGCGCACCGCCTCGATCGAGACGATCCCGTTCACAGCCGACCACGCCGCCGTCGCCCGTCAGGCCTTCCTGCGCTACGGCAAGGGCCGGCATCCGGCGGCGCTGAACTTCGGCGACTGCATCGCCTATGCCACGGCGCGCCTGGAAGCCATGCCGCTGCTGTTCAAGGGTAACGATTTCCGGCTGACCGATATTGAAGCGGCTGTGTGATCGATCAGACCAGCACCAGCCCTTGCCGCATGGCGATGGCAATCGCATCGGTGCGATTGGCAGCTCCGAGCTTGATCAGGATCGCGGCGACGTGGAATTTCGCCGTGTGCACGGAAATATTCAGCCGCCGCGCGATCACCTTGTTGGGCGCGCCCTCGGCCAGCAGCGCCAACACTTCCGCTTCGCGCGGCGACAGCGCCGGGCGGGCGGCGTGCTCGTCGGAAGCCTCATCCTCGAACGGCTCGCCTTCCCCGGCACGGAAATCGTCGTGTCGCCCGCGGCCGCCGTCGCCCGATACGCGATAGCCGGCCGCGGCCAGCCGCACCGCCGCGGCGAGCAAAAGATCATCCGCGCCGGCAGGCATTATGGCCAGCACCTCGCCGGTGGGCCGCTCATCGGTGGCGCGCCCCGACAACAGCACTCGTGGAATGGCGGCCGGCACGGCATCACCGCTCCTGTCGTCGACGATGGCAACGTCGGCGGCCCCGGCCAGGACCGGCAACAGGTCGTCGCTCTGGGCAAGCGAGGCGGCCAGTCGCTCGGCGCGCGACGCGTCGCCAAGCGCAATCAACACCACCAGCCGCCGCGAGGCGGCACCGTCACCAATGATCTGGTCGCTGGCGAGCCTATCCATCGATCCTCTCAGGAAAGCGGCTTTTCGCCGACCGTCAGCGCGACGTCGCGCTGTTCGCCGCCGCGCACCACACCGAGCGTCACCGGAGCACCGGCGCTGTCGGGGCCGAGCCTGCGGATCAGGTCGCGCGGGCCAAGCACCGCCTCGCCGTTCCACGACACGATGATGTCGCCGAGGGAAAGGCCGGCGGCCTTGGCCGGGCCGTCCTCGTCAAGGCTCATCACCATGGCGCCTCGTGCGTCGCGGTCGCGCACCGGATGCAAGCCGGCGCCGAGATAGCCGCGCGCGACATGGCCCTTGTCGCGCAAGGTCGCGACCGCCCGCTCGATCGTCTCGTAAGGCATGACCAGCGCCCGGTGACGCGGCCCGAACAGAAGCATGCCGATCAGCGCACCCTTGACGTCGAGCACCGGGCCGCCCTCGAAGCGGCCGCCGGCGCCGACGGCCAGATTGATGCGCCGGTCGATAGTGCCGCCGCGCATCGAGCGCCAGGCCGGGCCGACCTCGCCAACCGAGCCCGAGACGGCCAGAGCGGAACCGTCGCTGTTGCCGATCGCGATGGCGATGTTGCCGGGCCGCACCGCATCCGCCTTTGCGAGCGGCGCGGCGGTGACGGCAGTCGCCGGCTTCAGCAGGGCCACCCCGGTCGAGGGATCGCGGCCAACAAGCTCGGCCTTCACCGTCTCGCCCGAGGCCAGCGTCAGTTCGATCTCCTCGCCGGCCTCGACAGCCTCCTCGGCGGTGACGAAATAGCCGTCGCGCCAGTAGAACGCGCTTGCCGTGCGGTGATGATGCGTGGCGAAGCTTGCCGTCGCCGGCGCTGCCTTGGCGGCAAGATCGGCGATGGCTTCGGAAAACGCACTCAGGTTGAAATCGGTCATATCGGTCTCCTGGGTTTTTTTCATGCCCCAGATATCGCTCGACAGCGCGCCCGAAGGTACTCGCCTGACGGCTAGTTGCTGGTTTGACTGGCCATCTGGTCAGGTCGCGGCGGTTGTAGCTGCTCCGCACATATAGTCATCTTCATGCCTGATGACACGGAGCCCGCCATGGCCCTCGCCGCCCCGAAATTCCAATCCGCCCCAAAATTCCAATCAGATGACACGCTGCTCGATACCTATTCAATGACGGTGGCCGACGCGGTCGACCGCATCGGTCCGGCCGTCTGCCGCATCGAGCGTATCGGTGGCCAGGGCGGCCATGGTTCAGGTTTCGTCATTACGCCGGACGGGCTGGTCATCACCAACTTTCACGTGGTGGGCGATGCTAAAACGGTGCGTGTGTCGATGCCGGACGGCGCCTCGCGGGAGGGCCACGTCCTCGGCCGCGATCCCGACACCGACATCGCGCTGGTGCGTGCCGACGGCAGCTTCGCCGATGTGGCGCCGCTCGGCGATTCCAAGCGGCTGCGGCGCGGCCAGATCGCGATCGCCATCGGCAATCCTCTGGGCTTCGAATGGACCGTCACGTCCGGCGTCGTCTCGGCCCTCGGCCGCTCGATGCGCGCCTCGACCGGCCGGCTGATCGACGATGTCATCCAGACCGATGCCGCGCTCAACCCCGGCAATTCCGGCGGGCCGCTGGTGTCGTCGGCGGGCGAGGTCATCGGCGTCAACACCGCCATGATCCACGGCGCGCAAGGCATCGCCTTCGCCGTCGCGTCCAACACCGCCAACTTCGTCATTTCGGAGATCATCCGCTTTGGCCGTGTGCGCCGCGCCTTCATCGGCGTCTCGGCCGACACCGTCAACTTGCCGCGCCGCGCCGCCCTTCTATCGCAAGTGTCGACCAGCACCGCTGTGCGGTTGCGCAGCGTCGAGAAAGACGGCCCGGCGGTCCAGGCCGGACTCAGGGAAGGCGACATCATCGCCGCCATCGACGGCCGCCCGGTCACCGGCGTCGACGACCTGGTACGATTGCTTGACGCCGAGCGCATCGGCCGCGAGACGCTGTGCACCGTCGTGCGCCGCACCGGCATCAGCCAGGTGACGGTGACGCCGGTGGCGCGCAGCTGACATCTATCGCACGGGACTAACCAGCCGCGCCGTCCGCATATTGCGCCAGGAATTCCGCGCTGGGCCGGATCGGCTTGACTACGTCGATCAGCACGCCGTTCGGATCCCTGGTGATGAAATGGCGCTGGCCGAAGGGCTCGTCGCGCAGCGACCGCAGGATCGGCAGGCCTGCGGCCAGCACCCGCTCATAAACCGTATCCGCATCGCGAACCTCGAAATTGATCAGCAGGCCCGAGGTGCGGCCCCGCCCCTGTTCCGGAATGGTCTCGTGGTCGCCCTGGACGATGCCGAGATTGACGCGTCTGTTGTCCACCGATTGCAGATGCACGTACCAGTCGCTTTCGAACAGCGGCCGGAACCCGAAGTGCTCGACATAGAATGCTGTCGTGCCGGCGACGTCGCCGGTCATCAGCACCGGATAATAGCTCGTGGTCTTCATCTTTCCTTCTCCCATCAACCAACATACAGTCTGCATGTAGATCGAATTAACATACAGGCTGCATGTATGCAACAGGACTCCACGCGCCGTTCCAACAGCGATCGCACTGAGGCGACGCGCGCCCAGCTGATCGCCGCGGCGCGAAAACTATTCACAGAAAAATCCTATGCCGAGACCGGCACGCCCGAGATTGTCACTGCTGCCGGGGTGACGCGCGGCGCGCTCTACCACCATTTTGCCGACAAGCAGACGCTGTTTGCAGCCGTCGTCGAGCGGGAGGCGGCGGCGGTGGCCGAGGAGATCGAGCGCGCCTCGCCGCCCTCGCTCGACGCCCGCGACGCATTGATCGCCGGCTCCGATGCCTATCTCGCCGCGATGCGCGCGCCCGGCCGCACGCGGCTGCTGCTGCTCGACGGGCCGGCCGTGCTTGGCCGCGCCGCCATGGACGCGATCGACAACCGCCACGGCAGCCGCTCACTCCGCGAAGGCTTGATCGCGGCGATGCGGAGCAACACCATGACGAGATTGCCGGCTGAGGCGTTGACCGCGCTGCTTGCCGCCGCTTTCGACCGCGCGGCACTGGCGATCGAGGCCGGCGGCTCGGCCGAGGATTACCGCGCCGTTCTCATAGCGCTGATTGACGGGCTGTCTCCGACTCGTCTTCAGGCACTTCGCCCGGCTCGAACTCGTTGAAGCAACCGAGCTGGCGCTTGAACTGGTCGATCAGCCAGGCCGCCGCCGGTTTCGGGCTGCGATCGTTGCGGTGCATGGCGAAAAGCGGCGCGCGCACCTCCCGGTAGGGTTCAAGATCGAGTTCCACCAGCCGCCCGCTCGCCAGGTCGTCGGCGATCAGCCAGCGCGGCAGCCCGCCCCAGCCGAGCCCTTCGCGCATTAGCGCATGCTTGGTGTAGACGTCCGTCAGCCGCCAGGTGCGGTAGGCGAAGACGCCGTAATCGCGCCCCTTGGTGCGTTCGGATTGATCGGTGACGACAAGTTGGGTGTGTTCGCGCACATCCTCGATCGCCACCGGCTTCGGCAGCAGCGCCAGCGGATGGCCGGGCGCCGCGGCCGGCACCATCGACATGAAGCCGATGCGTACTAGATGCACATTGACCTCGCCCAGCAACCCGCCAATGCCGAGGTCGGCCTGGCCACTGACGACATGATCGGGGATCAGGCCGAGCGTGCCGATATGCAGCCGCAGCATCACGGTTGGGAACTGCGCTTCGAACGCCTTCAACACCCGTACCAGCACCGGAGAAGGCAGCGTTGCATCGACCGACAGCGCGACTTCGGCCTCCAGCCCCTGATGATACCCGTCGGCACGCGAGCGTATCCGCTGCAGCACGCCGACCATGCGCCGCGCATCCTCCAGCATCGCCCGGCCGATCTCGGTCAGCTGCGGCTCGCGCGTTCCTTCGCGTTCGAACAGCTTCAGCCCGAGCTGCGCCTCGAGATTGGCGATGCCGTAGCTGATGACGGATTGAGCCCGGTTGAGCTTGCGGCCAGCGGCCGAAAAGCTGCCGGTATCGGCGACCGCAACAAGGATCTGAAGCTGGTCGAGTGTCGGATTGGGCTGCATCACCATATCTATTTTATAGATGGATTGTATAGAAAATATACCAGTTTATTGAATGGATCGAAAGCCCATATGTGGCGGGACATCAATTCACACTGGAGAGCCCGTTATGTCCATTCTTCTCGTCACCTCAAGCCCGCGTGGCGCCGCCTCCCACTCGACCCACGTCGCCACCGAATTCGCTCAGAAGCTCGTCGCCGCCGATCCGTCGAAGACGCTGGTCGTGCGCGATCTGGTCGCCAACCCGCTGCCGCATATCGATACCGATTATGCGACCGGCATCTACACGCCCGCGGAAGCCCGCACCCCGCGCCAGGCCGAAGTCGTCGGCGTTTCCGACGCCGTGCTGGACGAGCTGTTCGCCGCCGACACCGTGATCCTGGCCACCGGCTTCATCAATTTCAGCATCTCCTCGACGCTGAAGTCCTGGGTTGACCATGTCGCGCGCTCCGGCAAGAGCTTTGCTTACGGCGAGAACGGCCCCAAGGGCCTCGTCACCGGCAAGAAGGTCTACATCGTGCTGGCTTCGGGCGGCATCTATTCGGAAGGCGCTGCCGTGCAGTTCGATCACGCTATTCCCTATCTGCGCGGCGTGCTCGGCTTCCTCGGCATGACCGACGTCGACGTCATCCGCATCGAAGGTGTCGGCATGGGCGCTGACGCGGTGACCGCCGCACTGGCCAAGGCGACCGCCAAGGTCGATGCCGTGGTCGCTGCCAGCAGGGATGTCGCGGCGGCCGCCTAAGGCACTGATCTACATCGCCATCAAAGGGCAGGCGTCCGCGCCTGCCTTTTTCTTGCCGCCCCATGAAACATACGGGTAGCCCTCGTCGTTTGTCTCCCGATAGGGCAACCTTGACGCTTCACCTTGGTTCATCAATAATTATAGTGAACCAAGGTGAATCGTAACCATGACCGCCTTTACCGTACGCCTTCCCGATGAGACGACAGACAGGCTCGACCAGCTTGCCGAAAAGCTCGATCGCTCGCGCTCTTATGTGGCCGCTCAGGCCATCGAGGACTTTGTCGCCCGCCAGGAATGGCAGATCGCGGAGATGGAGGCTGGATTGGCCGAGGCCGAGCGCGGCGAATTCGCCAACGAGCAAGAGTTGGCCGCCGTGCTTGCGAAATATATCAAGCCCGCCGGCTGATCGTGAGCCGCAAGACAATCCGATAGACCAAGCGGGCATTGCGTCGGCTTGATGAAATCGGCGCGCATATCGAGAAAGACAGTCCCGAAGCGGCCGCTCGCGTTATTGCGCGCATCTTGTCCGCAGCGGAACTGCTTGTCGAACAGCCGGCCATGGGTCGCGTTGGGCGCATCAAAGCGACGCGAGAGCTCGTCTTGGTCGATATTCCCTATATCGTCCCCTATCGCGTCGGCAGAGATACAGTCGATATACTCACCATTATACACGCCGCCCAACGGTGGCCGCTGACCTTGTGAGCTCAACTGGCAGCTACCCCATGAAATGCCTGAGCAGCCCCGCCGATGCGACCCCGATCAGCACGGTGGGCAGCATCGAGAGACGCGTCGCCGCCGCCAGCGTGATGGCCAGCGCCGCGAGATCGGCCGGATTCCGGGAAACGAAGACCGGCGCGATGACCGAGATCAGCACGCAACCGGGCGCCGCTTCCATCACCGCGGTTGCGCGCGCGCCGAGCGTGCGGTTGCGCAGCACGACATAGCCGCCGATCCGGGTCAGATAGGTGACGCCGGCCATCAGCACGATGGTGAGAAGCGTCGTTGCGTCGATCATGCTTCTTCCCTCCAGAAGAACCAAGCCGAGACCAACCCGGACAGCGCGCCCGCCGCGACATACCAGGCACCTGGAACGAGGAGGTAGACAAATGCGGCGACAACCAGGCTGACCAGCCAGGGCCGGGCCGTCGCAGCGCTTTTCCACATGCCACGCAGCAGTACCAGGAAAACGGCCGGGAACGCCATGTCGAAACCATAAGTCGCGACATCGCCCAGCATCGGGCCGAGCATGGCACCTAGCGTGGTGAAGGCCACCCAGGTCAGATACATCGCCAGCGCCGCGCCCATATAGTAGCGCGGGCTGAAGGCCGGGCTGATGCCGGCGGCGGCGCGCTGCTTGGCGTCGGCCAGGCCCAGCGCCCAGCTTTCGTCGCATAGGAAGAACAGCGCCGGAAACGCCTTGCGCCGCGGCAAATCGCGCAGGAACGGCGCGAGCGCCGCTCCCATCAGCAGATGACGGCTGTTGACCAGGAAAGTGATGGCGACGATGAGCACGACATGCGGCGGCGACGTCCACAACTGGATCGCCGCGAATTCCGAGCCGCCGGCGAAATTCAGCCCTGTCAGCGCCGAAAGCTCGACCGTGCTCAGCCCTTTCTGCATCGCCTGGGCGCCGAGCACCAGCGCATAGGGAATGGTGCCGAACAGCACCGGCGCGCAGGACGCCACGCCGCGCCGGAATTCGGTTCCCGAACCATCGCCCGTCGTCTCGACTGCCTGTGAAATGCTCATGCTTTCCCTCCGGCCGGCCTCGCGGCCGCCCCTTCCCCTGTATTTGAACTCTCGTGAACACCGGTGGCAAACATACCCACAGCGCCTCGCAATTTGGTTGCGAAGATTGTTGCGCTTCACAAGATTTTGGCATTGAGTGTCGAGAATTGCGAAATAATTGGAATCCGAGGCTATGAAGCTTGATGACATCGACAAGCGGATCCTGCGGGCGCTGCAACGCGACGGCCGCATGGCCAACAACGATCTGGCCAATGAAGTCGGGCTTTCCCCCTCGCCTTGCCTGCGGCGGGTAAAACTGCTGGAGGAAGCCGGCGTCATCGACCGCTATGTAGCCGTGCTCAATCCGGCCAGCATCGGCAAGGGTCTTACCTTCTTCACCCGCATCTGGTTGAAGGCGCAGGACGAGGACACGATCGAGCACTTCGCCACCGAAGTGGCCAAGCTGCCCCAGGTGATGGAATGCTATCTGATGCTCGGCGACTGTGATGCCATGGTGCGCGTGGTGGCGGCCGGCATCGACGACTACCGTCGCTTCCAGTCGGAGCATCTCAGCCGCATCAAGGGCGTGCAGAACGTCAAGACCGACGTCCCCAGCCAGACCATCAAGTCCACGTCGGAATTGCCGATCTGATACGGCGGAAAACGGCGCCGTTCCAGACTGGATAAAAAATGCAACCGGATTGTAGGATCGGTCTCGGCGCCAGCGTCCTTCGGACGCAAACGGTGCGGCGAAGCCGTGCCATCAAACGAAATGCCTTACGGCATGGGAGAAGAACATGAACCTTTCCTATCGTTGGGCCATCGTCGCGGTTGGCGCGCTGATGTCCTGTGTCGCCATCGGGACGATGTTTTCGCTGGCGATCTTTCTCGAGCCGATGGCGGTCGACACCGGCTGGTCGCGCGCCGGCATTTCGAGCGCCATGACGCTGAACTTCCTCGTGATGGGCCTTGGCGGCTTCGCCTGGGGTGCCCTCTCCGATCGCTTCGGCGCCCGCATCGTCGTGACGATCGGTGCCGTTCTGCTCGGGCTGGCTTTGGTGCTGGCAAGTCGCGCCGGCTCGCTCATCACCTTCCAGATCACCTATGGCGTGCTCGTCGGCCTTGCGGCCAGCGCCTTCTTCGCGCCGATGATCGCGCTCACCACCGGCTGGTTCGACACCCACCGCAGCCTTGCCGTCTCGCTGGTTTCGGCCGGCATGGGCGTTGCGCCGATGACGATTTCGCCTTTTGCCCGCTGGCTGATCTCGGCCTATGAGTGGCGCACCGCCATGTTCGACATCGGCATCACCGCCTGGGTGCTGCTGTTGCCGGCGGTGCTGCTGGTCCGCCAGCCGCCGAAGCCGGCGGCAGCCGGTGCGGCTTCAGCACCGGTCGCCGAGGGCGCCGGCCTGACGGTCCCCCAGGCGCTGCGGTCGCCGCAGTTCATCGTGCTTGGCCTGACCTTCTTTGCCTGCTGCGCGGCGCATTCCGGACCGATCTTCCATATGGTCAGCTATGCCATGTTGTGCGGCGTCGCTCCCATGGCAGCCGTTTCGATCTACAGCGTTGAAGGTCTTGCGGGATTGGGCGGTCGGGTCCTCTATGGCGTGCTTGCCGACCGGCTGGGCGTCAAGCCGGTGCTGATCGCCGGCCTCGCCATCCAGGCGATCGTCATAGCCGCCTATCTCAGCATCAGCCGGCTGGAACAGTTCTACATGCTGGCCGTCATCTTCGGCGCCACCTATGGCGGCGTCATGCCGCTTTATGCGGTGCTGGCGCGTGAATATTTCGGCCAGAGCATCCTCGGCACCGTGTTCGGCGCCGCCACCATGCTGTCCAGTCTCGGCATGGCGCTGGGGCCGCTGGCCGGCGGCATGGTCTTCGACGCCTACGCCAACTATTCCTGGCTGTTCATCGGCTCGGCCCTCATCGGCCTCGGCGCGGTCGGCATAGCGATAGCCTTCCCGCCGCTGCCGCGCCGGGAGTTGCAGGCGGCGTAGGGATGTCAGGGGCTGCGGTTGATGAAGCCAATGACGGGACAGCCCGCAGCTGACACTCGGCGCGAGCTGCGACGGTCAAGGCTGTCTTTCGCAACGGCCATAGGTGTGGCCGTTGCGAGTATCGGAATGACCAGAAGCGCCTTGGGGTTGCAGGCAGCCGACCTCGATCGGACATGATGAAACCTTCCGATTTTTAAGCCGTTATCGCCGGTATGTTGGAGGCCAAATTCAAGCCGAAATCGGTGGGCGCCAAACCGCGCCAGAAGAAGGTCGAAGTCGCGTCTGAGGTTGTCGGCGAGGTGGCGCCGCCGCCGGACCCCGTCGAACCCGGTCCGGAACTGACACCCGAGGAAGCCGAGCAGGCGCGCAAGAGATATCTGCTGAGGCGTTTCTGGATCAGCGCCCGCGGTTACTGGGGCCGGGGCGGCGACAAGCTCGCTTGGCCGTGCTCGATCGGGCTATTGATCCTGATCGGCACCAATGTCGGTTTTCAGTACGGAATAAACGTCTGGAATCGCGCGATTTTCGACGCCATCGAGCAACGCAATGCCCATACCGTTTATTTCCTGAGCGCTGTATTTCTGCCGCTCGTGGCGGGACACGCAGGCCTTGTCGTTGCGCAAGTCTTCTTCCGCATGACGATTCAGCGCCGCTGGCGTTCCTGGCTCACCACCGCGGTCATCGCGCGTTGGCTTGCAAATGGCCGCTATTATCAGTTGAACCTCGTACGCGGAGACCACCAGAACCCCGAAGCCCGCATCGCGGATGATTTGCGCATAGCCACGGAATCGCCCGTCGATTTCATCGCCGGTGTCATTTCCGCGTTTCTGTCGGCTTCGACCTTCATCGTGGTGCTCTGGACGATCGGCGGCGCCCTGACCCTGCCGATCGGAGGTTCGACCGTCACCATTCCCGGCTTCCTCGTCATCACCGCTGTGCTCTATGCCGCCATCACGTCTACCTCGATGGCGGTCATTGCACGCCATTTCGTCCGCCTCTCCGAGGAAAAAAATCAGGCGGAGGCCGAGTTCCGTTACACGCTGACGCGGGTGCGGGAAAACGGCGAGAGCATCGCGTTGCTTGGCGGCGAGGAAGAGGAGCGCAGCGGGATCGACAAGACCTTCGCCAATGTGCTGAAGCAGTGGGCGTTCCTAGCGGGCCAGCACATGCGCACGGCGCTGGTGTCGCAGGGGTCGAGCCTTTTTGCGCCGGTCGTGCCGGTTCTGCTTTGCGCTCCAAAATTTCTCGAAGGCAGCATGACGCTCGGCCAAGTCATGCAGGCCGCCTCCGCCTTTGCCATCGTGCAGGGCGCCTTCGGATGGCTGGTCGACAACTACCCGCGGCTCGCCGATTGGAACGCTTCCGCGCGGCGTATCGCTTCGCTGATGATGTCGCTCGACGGACTTGAGCGTGCGGAACAGAGCGACGCCATGGGACGGATCAAGCGCGGCGAAACCGCAGGCGGCACGATGCTCAGCCTGAACAATCTGTCCGTGTCGCTCGACGACGGCACCGCCGTGGTCAAGGAAACCGAGGTCGTCATCGATCCGGGCGAGCGGGTGCTCGTGGCCGGCGAATCCGGTTCAGGCAAGAGCACGCTGGTGCGGGCCGTCGCGGGTCTGTGGCCGTGGGGCGGTGGCAGCGTCAATTTCCAAGCCGAAAAACGAATGTTCATGTTGCCGCAACGGCCCTACATCCCCTCAGGGACGCTTCGCCGTGCAGTCGCCTATCCAGGGGCCGCCGACAACTGGACGCCGGATAAGATCAACGCTGCCCTCGACAAGGTGGGGCTCGATTATCTGAGCGACAGGATCGAGGAGGACGCGCCATGGGACCAGATCCTGTCGGGCGGTGAAAAGCAGCGGCTCGCGTTCGCGCGTCTCCTGTTGCACACTCCCGATATCATCGTGCTGGATGAAGCGACGTCGGCGCTTGACGAGAAGAGCCAGGACAAGATGATGGAGACGATCATCCATGAATTGCCTGATATCACCATCGTGAGCGTGGCGCACCGCGCCGAGTTGGAAGCTTTCCATAGCCGCAAGATCACGTTGGAGCGGCGCGAGGGCGGCGCAAAGCTTGTCAGCGATATCGACCTCGTCGAGCGCAAGGGCAGACGAAACTTGCTTGGGAGCCTTCTGGGGCACCGGCGCGCCCTACCGAAAGGCGGGGTGACCTCCAGCAAAGCGGCACAGCCCGAGACAAAAAAGTGAAGTCCGCACGACAAGCGTATCTGGGTGCATTTGGGCAGCCATGCGCTGCGGAAGGGAAGCGGCGTCCAACGCACCGCGAACCAACCGGCCTGGGACGGACTCCGATCTGAAAATCCGACGACCGCTTCGGGCGCAATACCGACGATCGTCGCCTCGGCAGCCTACCCGAAAATCCGCTCGCCCTGCTCGTCGACCAGTTGGATACCCTTCTTGATCGAGATGTCGACGGCGTCGTCCAATCCGGCGAAGCGGTCGGCGCGGATGAATTTGTGTTCCTTCACCACACCGCCGATCTCCTTGGAGACGATGCCGCAGGTCTGGTATTGACCATCCGTCTTGTAGGGCGTGGCGCTGATCAGGAAACCCTTGTGCTCGACCTGCTTGGCCGGTGCCGCGCTCTTTGGCTCGGCCGCTTCACCGCCGCCTCCGAAAAGACGCTTCAGAAAAGACATCGGGGCTTCCTCCAACAGCATTCATCCCGCACCATGTAGCGCGGCGCGGGATGAATTTCACTATCGGTCCTTGGCTTGGCGGGCAAGAGCCGTGTCCGCCCGGGCCGGAAGCGTCACTTATGCGACAGCGCTTCCAGCGCCTCGGCGGCGGCTTCCAGGATGCTCATGGCTTCGGCCTGCTTGTCCTCCGGCGCATCGACGATGTCGCTGAGCGCGGCACGCAGGCGATGACGGACGGCGCGGAATTCGTCGCGCGTTTCCGAACGACCGCCCCGGCCGCCGCGCCGGTCCTCGCCATCATCGTTCCAGCCGAACCAGTCGCGCGCCTTGGCCATCTTGCGACCGAAGCGTTCGAGATGGTCGAGGACGCCGTCGATCATCTGGCGGTTATCGGCAAGGTGTGCCTGCCCGGCCTCGGTGATCGAAAACACCTTTTTGTTGCCTTCGCTCGACGAGACGGCATAGCCGGCCTCTTCCAGGAAGGTCAGCGTCGGGTAGACCACGCCGGGGCTGGGGCTGTAGATGCCGCTGGTGCGCTCTTCCAGCGCCTTGATGATGTCGTAGCCGTGGCGCGGCGCCTCGGCTAGCAGCGACAGCGTGATCAGCTTGAGATCGCCATCGGCCAGCATGCGCCCGGCACGGAACATGTCGCCGGGGCCACCGCGTCCGCCGCCACGACCGCCATGGCCAAATGGACCGAAACCGCCGCCGCCACGACCGCCAAACTTGCCGGCCATGTGCATGAACATGCGTTCGCCGAAATGATTGTGCTTGTGCATTGATTGCTCCTTGAGTTCTATCTTACGATATATCTCAATTAGGCTCGCAGGTCGATAGAGTCAAGATATATCTTACGATGTATCTGAGTGACACGCGCGAGGCTCGCATTCTCGGATGGCGCCCGATCCTTGTCCGCTAGCCGCTACCAGCGGCCCTTGCGCCGATTCCAGGTGTAGAGCAGGTCGGCGAAGCGATCATAGGCAAAGCGCGTCAGCGGCAGGGCAACCGGATTGCCGAACAGCGTCGCCAGCCAGCCCTCGCCCGGCGTTGTCTTCCAAACGGCGATGGCGACATCGGCGCCGACCAGCAGCCGGCCATCCGCATCGATGGCGTGCAGCCGGCGGCGGATATCCTCAAGCGACGCGCCCGCCCAGGCAAGCGCCGACGGCTCCAGGTTGATGTCGCGAAATTCCATCCGCCCGGCTTTGACCGCTTCGATCAGCCGCCGCTTCTGCCTGCCGATGCCGGCATCGCAGACCGGGCAGCGCGTGTTGTACCAGACGGTCAGGAGAGGCTTGGGCATATGCTCGCAACGCGGCTGAAAGACCGTGCGGACTATCCAGAAAATGCCGCTGCCCCGCAACATGCAAGCATAAGGCGACGGGCGCCGTCAGGACGATATCGCAGCCGTTCAAGAAATGCCGAAGCCCGCCCAACCTTGGCGGGCTCGGGCGTTCTGGTGGTTTCATCCGAGCGAGGTGATGATCTCGCGATAGGCGAACTCCGGGAAGGCTTTCATTGTCCGCGTCCTGACATTGCCGCTCGCCGCCAGCATCAGCGAGAAACGAGCCAGGATCGCGTCGTCGGGCGCCTCCACCACCGCCACCATGTCGTATTCACCCATGGTCAGGTAGAATGCCTTGAACGACCCGCCCATGTCTCCCAGCTGCTTCTTGGCGGCGTCGAGTCGCTTCGGTGAATCGCGCACATTTCTGGCGCCCTGCTCGGTCCAGTTCATCAGCACGATATAGCTTGTCATGGCACACCTCCCTCCGGGGCCACGGAGCACGGCGGTTTCGCCGGGGCGGCCGATCCGGGTTTGTCGCCCAGAAAATGCTTCCGACGCGAAATTATCCTCCCGAAGGGCATTGGCCGCAAGAGCGCTACCGACGGAGCACGGCACGAACGAAAAAGGGCGCCCGTCAGGCGCCCTTGATCTCTTTGCAATCGGTAAGTCTCAGCTGTCCAGGAAGCTGCGCAGCTTGCGGCTCCGGCTCGGGTGCTTGAGCTTGCGCAGCGCCTTGGCCTCGATCTGGCGGATGCGCTCGCGGGTGACCGAGAACTGCTGGCCGACCTCTTCGAGCGTGTGGTCGGTGTTCATGCCGATGCCGAAGCGCATTCTGAGCACGCGCTCCTCGCGCGGCGTCAGCGAGGCCAGCACGCGCGTCGTCGTCTCGCGCAGATTGGCCTGGATCGCCGCGTCGATCGGCAGGATCGCCATCTTGTCCTCGATGAAATCGCCCAGATGCGAATCCTCCTCGTCGCCGACCGGCGTTTCGAGCGAGATCGGCTCCTTGGCGATCTTCAGCACCTTGCGCACTTTTTCGAGCGGCATGGCGAGCTTTTCGGCCAGTTCCTCCGGCGTCGGCTCGCGGCCGATCTCATGCAGCATCTGGCGCGAGGTGCGCACGATCTTGTTGATCGTCTCGATCATGTGCACCGGAATGCGGATGGTGCGCGCCTGGTCGGCGATCGAACGGGTGATCGCCTGCCGGATCCACCAAGTCGCGTAGGTCGAGAACTTGTAGCCGCGGCGGTATTCGAATTTATCGACCGCCTTCATCAAGCCGATATTGCCTTCCTGGATCAGGTCGAGGAACTGCAGGCCGCGATTGGTGTATTTCTTGGCGATCGAGATGACGAGGCGCAGATTGGCCTCGACCATTTCCTTCTTGGCGATCGCGGCTTCGCGCTCGCCCTTCTGCACCTGGTTGACGATCTTGCGGAATTCAAGGATCGAGATCGCCGTTTCGGTGGCCAGATGCTGGATCTCGGCGCGCAGGTCGCGGATGGCGTCCTTCTCGTTCTTGGTGAATTCCTTCCAGCCGCGCGAGGTCAAATTGGCGATCGAGCGCGTCCAGTTGGGGTCGAGCTCGGAACCCTGATATTCCTTCAGGAACTCCTCGCGGCGAACGCCATAGCTTTCGGCGAGCCTGAGCAGCTTGCCTTCGTTCTGCACCAGGCGCTTGTTGATGTCGTAGAGCTGCTCGACCAGCGCCTCGATGCGCGCCGTGTTGAGCGACAGCGACTTCACCGCCTTGATCAGCTGGTCCTTCAGTTCCTTCAGCCGGCGGTCCTGGCTGGGCGACAGCGTGCCGGCGGCGGCCAGCCGGTTCTCGACCTGCTGGTCCTGCAGCTTGCGCAGTTTCTTGTAGGTGTCTGCGATGACGTCGAGCGTCTCCATCACCTGCGGGCGCAGTTCCGCTTCCATTGCCGCCAGCGAAAGGCTGGCCTCGTCCTCGTCGTCCTCGTCGTCATCCGTCAGGCCGCGCGTGTCGGCGCCGACATTGGTGATGTCGTCTTCCTCGTCGCGACCGCGGCGCGACTTTTCCTCGATCTTGGGTGCTTCCTCGATACGCTCGACCACCGGCGCCTGCTTGGCTTCGGGGCCGGCATAGGTGGCTTCGAGATCGATGATCTCGCGCAGCAGGATCTTCGATTCGTTGAGCTCGTCGCGCCAGATGATGATGGCCTGGAAGGTCAGCGGGCTCTCGCAGAGACCCGCGATCATCGTCTCGCGGCCGGCCTCGATGCGCTTGGCGATGGCGATTTCGCCCTCGCGCGACAGAAGCTCGACCGAGCCCATTTCGCGCAGGTACATGCGCACCGGATCGTCGGTGCGGTCGGTCGGCTCTTTCTTGGTGGTGGTGGCGGCAACGGCGGTGCCGGTCTGCTCGGCCAGCTCGTTGGCGTCTTCCTCGGCGTCCGCCGCGGTGTCGCCGGCCTCGGCCTCTTCGCCCTGCTCGTCATCCTCGACGACATTGATGCCCATGTCGGACAGCATCGCCATCGTGTCCTCGATCTGCTCGGAGGTCACTTCCTCGGAAGGCAGTACCGAATTCAGCTCGTCCATCGTGACATAGCCGCGCTTCTTGGCGGCCTTGATCATCTTCTTGACAGCATCATCGGAAAGGTCGAGCAGAGGGCCATCGGTGGCGCCTTCGCGTTCGGTCTCGACCTCTTCCTTTTCCTTTGTCGCCATAGTTTTTATCTTCTCCTAGCGGCCTGACATCGAGGCCGCATAAGCTGTCGGACCAGTCAAATCGGATTCGTTTTTGAAACGCGCCTCACCGGGCCAGTAACTGCATCAACTCTTTTGTTTGGTGCATGCCGCTGCCCCAAAACTGGTTTCCACTTTTGGGCGGCATGCATTAAGTCCAGATTAACCCTGATATCTGTGGCAGGCTGTCTGCCTGTCCAGTGACCAGCACCTCACATCGCTGTATTTCCCGTCGACGCGGGTGCGGGTTAACGTTTCGAATCGTCCTGATTCCGCCATTCTGCCGGAAGGTCAAGCGCCTGTCGCATGATTCGCATGAAAAAAGCGAATCAATTACCCGACTTAGCGCGCCCGGCCTCCAGCGGAGGCTTGGCCGCGCCCTCATTCCTTCATTCGCTTGCACTTAGGCTCGCCCAGCCCTGCCCGAGGAAACGCCAAACCCTTCGATTAGCGCTTCCGTCGCTTGCACATCCTGAAATTGCGCCTGAATTTCGATCAGATGGCGAAAGTTTTCGTCCGAAGGATCCGCCTCGAGCGCCGCTTCCGCCTGTTTCAGCTCCTTATGTAAGGTGCGCGCGCTGCGCTGCAAGTGCAGCGCTTGGTTCAGAGCGTCGCGGGCGTCCTCGAGAGCTGCCGTCTCCAGCGCCGGCCACTGCCGCGCCCGCCTGATCAGGCCGACGGCGCGCTCCCAGATCTCGGCGCAGCCGGCGCGCTCGATCGTCGCCACCACGGCGTGGCGGTCATTGGCCATGTCATGCGCCATCGCATCGAGGATGGCGGTGTGAAGTCGCCTCAGGTCTGAATTGGCGAGATCGAGAAACTCGACATGGGCAAAATTCTCGTCGATCAGCGCCGGATGGTTGATCAGCGCGACGATGATCGTCGCCTCGCGCACCGACATGCCCTCGCTGCCGCGCTTGACCAGCGCCGAACGGCCGAGGCTTTCGGTGATCGCGGTGCGTCCGCCGCCACCCTTGGCGAATTGCCCGCCAGGCGCGGCCTTGGCCTGGCCGCGCTCGCCCGGCCGGCCGCCACCCTGGCGCGCGCTGCGCTGGGCGCCGAAGAACGTCAGCACCCGCTCGCGCATCTCCTGTTGGTAATGATAGCGCAGGCTTTCGTCGCGAATGCGGCTGGTCAGCTCGCGCAACGTCTTCTCGAGTTCCGCCCGCCGCTCCGGCGTGTCGAAGACACCACCCGCCGTCTCCCGCATCCACAACAAGTCTGCCAGCGGCCGTGCTTCGGAGAGCACGGCACGAAAGGCCTCCGGCCCCTCGGCCTTGACCAGATCGTCCGGATCCTTGCCTTCCGGCAGCAGCGCGAAACGCGCCGAACGCCCGGCCTGCACCGACGGCAGCGCCATGTCGGCGGCCCGCCATGCCGCCTTCAGCCCGGCCTTGTCGCCGTCGAAGCACAACATCGGCTCCGGCGCCATGCGCCACAACAGCTCGAGCTGGTTTTCGGTGAGCGCCGTGCCGAGCGGCGCCACCACATTCTCGAAGCCTGCCTGCGCCAGCGCGATCACGTCCATATAGCCTTCGACGGCGATGACCGTCCCGCCCTTGGCCAGCGCTTTTCGCGCGCGGGCGAAATTGTAGAGCACGTTGCCCTTGTGAAAGAGCTCGGTGTCGGGCGAGTTCATGTATTTGGCGAGCGCATCCGGCGCCAGCGCCCGACCGCCGAAAGCGATGATCTTGCCCCGCGAATCCGGGATCGGGAACATGATGCGGTCGCGGAACCAGTCATAGGAAACGGGGATGTCGTCGCCGTGGCGCACCAGCCCACAGGCCTCGATATCGGCTTTCGGGACACCTTTGGCCGCGAGATGCTCCTTCAGCGCATTGCGGCTGTCGGGTGCGAAGCCAAGCCGGAACGATTGCTGCGTCGCCGGCGTCAGCCCGCGGTCGCGCAGATAGGCGCGGGCCTTCGCGCCTTCGGGACTTTGCAGGCGCTCCTGGAAGAAGGCGGTCGCCATCTCCATGACGTCGGTGAGGCTGGCGCGTTCCTTCTCGCGCCGCTCCTCCTGCGCGTCGCGGACCGGCATCGACACGCCGGCCATGTCGGCGATCTTCTCGACCGCCTCGGGAAAGCTCAATCCCTCGAGTTCGGTGAGGAACTTGAAATGATCGCCGGTGACCGAACAGCCGAAACAATGGTAGCGGCCCTTCTTGTCCTCGCAGTGGAAGGACGGGCTCTTCTCGCCGTGGAACGGGCAGCAGGCCCAATAGTCGCCGCGCGACGCGTTGGTCTTCTTGCGATCCCACGCGACGCGCTGGCCGATCACTGATGAAATCGGCACGCGGTCGCGTATCTCGTCGAGGAAGGCGGGCGGAAAGCGCATTAAGGGAACTCGTTTGCCCCTCATATAATCATCCTTGCGAAATCCGACGACCCCCATTAGGGGCCATACCCGGTTTCCACAGGGCAAAAGGCGGCCGCTGCGGGCCGCCTCCTTTCAGGTCCAGTCTGGCAAACTCGGGCTCATTGCCCGGCGAGTGCGCCGAAGACGACGCCGGAGAGGATACCCACCAGCACATAGTCGTTGCCGACGCGGATCCATTCCTGGCCGCGGCCAGGGCGATGCAGGCCGTAGCGGCCGTAATCGCGGATCGGCCGGTGCTGTCTCCAGCCGGAATATTTCTGACCATTGCGCCAGTTGTTGCGCTTCACGACGACGACCCTCTTCTTCACCACGCGCTCGCGCATGTCGACATGCTTGCCCGGCTTCTGCCAGTCGACCTTGGCGTAGTTCGACTGCGACGCGACCGGGGCGTTCATCGGCGCCGCCTGGCCGGTGAGCGAAGTGGCGGCGAGCATCGAGAAAGCGAGCGCGGAAAGAACAATGCGTTTCATGGGAAGTCTCCTGGTTGTCGATGGCCAGGGAATAGCGGCTGGAGAATGAACCGAAACTGAACATCGACATTACAATTGCGTAATGAATTCCTTTGTTTACCCCGGAGAATTGAACATCACCGCAAAGGCGAGCGCTCAACGGCGCGGCAAGCTTGGCCGATTGGCCGCCCGGCGATGCAACCATTTGCGCATTCGTCCATTTTCCGACACGGCCTGTCGCGCTGCGGCGGCCCCTCGAAATCGACAAAATTTTATTATTCGGCTAAAGTATTCCAGCTATTGTCGACGACTGTCATGACCCTGATTCGTACCCTTGTTTCGCCCGCTGAACGTCGCGCCGTTGCAATCGCGCGCGGCGTCCTCACGCAGGCACGGCAATGAGCGGCTCCGTCGTCCTTCTGCATCTGGCCGGCGCGGTGGCGCTGATGCTGTTTGCCACCCGTATGGTGAAGACGGGCGTCGAACGCGCCTATGGCGACGTGCTGCGCCACAAGCTTCGCGCCACCATGCGCAATCCGGCCATGGCGGTGCTGGCAGGCACCGGTCTTGCGATCGCCCTGCAGAGCTCGACCGCCGTCACGCTGCTGGTCGGCTCCTTCGCCGGCTCCGGCATCGTCTCGGGCGCCGCCGGGCAGCTTGCCGTGCGCGGCGCCGAGATCGGCTCCGCCCTGGTGGTCAAGCTGCTCACCTTCGATCTCACGCTGCTGGTGCCGCTCTGCCTGATCCCCGGCACGGTGATGTTCATGGCCACCGAGCGGCGCGACTGGCGCCAGACCGGCCGTATCCTGGTCGGCATCGGCCTGCTGATCCTGTCGCTGGAGATGATCGGCCAGGCATCGGAGCCGCTGCGAAACAGCCAGTTGATGCCGGTCATCATCAATTACTTCTCCAGCGATTCCATCACCGCTTACCTGCTGGCCGCGTTGATCACCTGGCTATTCCAGTCGAGCATCGCGGCGGTCCTGTTGATGGCAACGCTGGCCGGCCGTGGCCTGATCCAGCCGGAACTCGGCGTCGTTCTCATCCTGGGCGTCAATCTCGGCTCCTCGATCATCGCGCCGATGCTGACCCGCTCGTCGAGCCCGGAAGTGCGCGTCGTGCCGATCGGCAACCTCCTGATGCGCGGGCTTGGCTCGCTGGTCATGCTGATCCTGGTCATGATCTTCCGGCCGCACTTCGCCTTTCTCGGTTCGACGGCGGCGGGCCAGATCGTCAACGCCCATATCCTGTTCAATGTCCTGATCCTGCTCGCCGGCCTGCCGCTGGCCGGCCTCGTCTATCGCGCCTCGGAGAAGATCATCGCCCTGGGGACCGCACCGGCGCCAGCCGCCACGCTCGACGTCGTCGAGCTTTCCGCGCTCAACGAGAGCGCGCTCGACGTGCCAAGCCAGGCATTGGCCAATGCCACGCGTGAGGTGGTGCGGGTCTGCGAGACGGTCGAGATCATGCTCAAGCGCATCATCGAGCTTTATGAGAGCGCCGATGCCGACAAGATCAAGGCGCTGGCCGCACTCGACGACCGCGTCGACCGCAGGCACGCGGCCATAAAACTCTACCTTGCCAAGATCACCAAGAATCCGCTGACCGAGGACGAGGCGCTGCGCTGCCAGGAGCTGATCGGCGCCTGCGTCAAGCTGGAGCAGGTCGGCGACATCATCGTGCGCAACATGCTGGTGCATGTGAAGAAGAAGTTCGACCGCGGGCTTGAGTTCACCGACGAGGGCTGGAGCGAATTGTCCGCCTTCCACGGTTCGGTGCTTGCCAACGCCCGGCTTGCCTTCAACGTTCTGGTATCGCGCGACCCCGAGACGGCCCGCCAGCTGGTGCTGGAAAAGGACCGGCTGCGCGATCGCGAGAAGGAAACCAGCGCCCGCCATTTCGAGCGGCTGCGCGACGGCACCGCCAAGAGTGTCGAAACCAGCTCCATCCACCTCGATACCATCCGCGACCTGAAACAGATCAACTCGCTGCTGGCGTCCATGGCCTATCCCGTGCTTGAGGAACGCGGCCTGCTTACGGGGTCAAGGTTGAAGGCGAGCTGAAGAATAGCAATCTCCCCTACAGGCCCCTCCGGAGAGAGCGGAAGGACGCTAGTCGAAATAAGGTTCGCGCCCTTCCTCTCCCCCGTCGATCGGGGGAGAGGTGTCGAGCGAAGCTCAACGGAGTGGGGGTCGACCGGCTCGACCTGCGTGCTCGCTTGTCGGCGGCTGTACCTTCGAGGACGGGCTTCCCCGCTCCGTCGCTGCTTCGCAGCGCCACCTCTTTCCCCTCCGGAGAGAACGAAGGGCGGTAGTTGAAATAAGGTTCGCGCCCTTCCTCTCCCCCGTCGATCGGGGGAGAGGTGTCGAGCGAAGCTCAACGGAGTGGGGGTCGACCGGCT
>NZ_JAMYTH010000057.1:0-25382 GCF_040322415.1 Mesorhizobium sp. M0152 | reverse complement strand
CGAGAAAACCGATCGCAACTTCTCCGCGATGATCTACGCATGCGCTGCCGTCATCAATTCTCGATGATTCTCAACAGCCCCTAGACTAAGACTAGCGCATCCTCGCCATCGCGCTCGGCTATGAAGCCGCCTTCTTAGCTACGTCGCAAAGAGTTATCCGGCCAAGGCGGGTTCAATGGAATGAAATGAGGCCTTTTGGGTCCTGAACTTTCAACTTCCAGTCTGCCAATTATGCGACTTTTGAGGCACGAAGCGTGAACATCGGCGCATAGAAGTCTGGTTTCTCACCGCCTTGAGCTTCGCGCCAGAAGCGATCCTTCGGCTGCGGCCCAGAGGGCTTGGCAAGGGCGAGTAAACCAAGGCCCGCGCCGGCTTTGCCACGAATGGCTGCCAGGGCGATCAGCACCCTGACGCAGAAGTCGGCTGGGGCACTCCGGACCACGAATCCAACACCGACGAGATTTTAAGTGCCAGGCGCGGCGTTGTCGCCACGGAAGAGGAAGCTGTCCACCATCCTCTCGCCAGCAGGGCCAAACAGTGGCGTCGAGAGTAGATCCTCCAGCTTGGCGTTGGCCGACCAGGGTTCGTCTATGAGGCACCAGTCAAGCAGGAAGTGATCGCCATCTTTGGAGATCAGCAGCCCAATGCCGATCCGAGTTTTCAGATCGTACTTCGCCGCTTGGGTAAACATTTCCACTGCGTTCGTTCTCATCCTGATGCCGTCCTCGCCAATGACTGGCCAGTCGGGGTCCATACTTGCGACCATAAAAGTGCAATCGGTCGTCGGGAATGCGAACCTGAACGGTCGACGAGGCGTTCCAGCCTTGCTGGCCTCGAGCGAGATGACGAGCCGGGATTTGAACTCGCGCCATATGGATCGAGGGACACTAGCGAACTCCTCCATGATCCGGTAATAGTCCGTGCTCCTTTCAGGGTTGACAATGTGACCTTGGAGGTCCCGCATGATGTATGAAATGTCGAATGCGCCGAGGTCCTGCACGAAGGCGCGCAACTTCTCGATCGATCGAGGCTCCGGCAAGTCCATCTCCGACAAGAACGCGACCATGATGTCGGGCTCTTCCACGACCACGCCGGCCTTTCGCAGTTGCGGCAGGACCGTCTCTCGATATTCGAAGTATAGCCGCACGTCGTCGGGGACACGCAGCTTGTCCAATATTCCTAGGTAGTCGTGCGCGGCCACGATGTGGATGAAACCAGCCGTGGCCGAAGCGTGGAACTTGGTCCCCCAGCAGTCCGCCGGCAGCGACCGCCCAGGGAGGAAGACGACGATCTTCTTGACGTCTTGGAGGTCGGCCCTTTTCACCGCGATCTCGTGACCCCGCGCGTTTGTGAGACGAATCTCCTCGTGCTCGGCCAGGTACCGCACTGAGTCCTTGATCTGATTCGTCGCCTTCCGGAGCACCTTCCTCCGGAACCACTGTCGCTCGGCCTCCGGGTTCGACGTCTCCTCAGTCCGCTCCTTGAGCTGGAACACTAGGGCTAATGATCCGATCTTCACGATCCCGTCCGCCAGTTCGACCTGCTGTTTCGGACGAGGGAAGAACCTCGTTTCGGAGAACGTGAATTCCTTCCAGAACGTGGTGGCATTGAGATCAAGCGTCATGTCGCACAGGATAGGCTATCGCTAGCAAACGTTGAAGGGCGGCGCCGCCATCGCCAGCAATCAGGTAGCCGCGGCCAGTTGCTGGGATGGAACGAGAGATTCGTGTCCCTCCACCGGCTGAGACTAAGTCTAGGCCGGCACGAAAGCGGTCTTCACCTCGCCCCGGCCGATCAGCTTGGAGAAACGGCGATAGTCCGAATGCTGAAACCGCCACCGGCCGGCGGCAATCGCGGGATGCACGCCAGCTCTCTGAGCCGCGTCCAACACCTCCTCTGTGCTGCTGTTCTGGTTGATCCCCTTCCACACAGCGGGAGGAATAAGAGCGTTCCGCGCAAACAAGTCCGCCTCCGCTTCGATGGTTTCCGAACTCGCCACGTCCAGATCGTCCAGAATAACCTGTCTATCAGGGCTCAAGTGACGAACCACATGGGCAAACTCATGCAACAACGTAAACCAGAAATTATCCAATCGATCGTGGCGCAGGGTTAGCGCAATCACCGGAACACCATCGCCGCGGCACATCGCTGCCCCGTCGAGAAATGTTCCCGGCAGGTGCTCCAGTATGACCAATATTATTCCCATACGATGTAGCGCAGGGACGAGCTGATCCTGCCAGTCAGCCAACAGGCTCAGCTGTGCCAGTTGCCGGGCCGCTTTCTCAGGATCGCCGATCTTAGTTTTTTTGATATTTATCTTTCCTGCACGAACTAATACGGCTGCGCACCATGCTTCGAGTGCCGCCATGTCCGTCTTGGCGTTGGTGCGCTCAGTCCTGGTCTTGCGCAACATGGCGATTGCCGGAGTAGAGGCCCTCGAACGCGATAAGAAGCCGGCGAGATTCTCCTTCGTTTTCATCACGCCAAGCCTTCGGAGCTTTCCTTCGGCCGCTATCGAGGTGCTCGACGGACCGGCCGCAGGCTCGTGCTTGGACGAGCCAATCAGCGAAGTGACGGGAATGCCTAGATGCTGATGTAGTGCCCTGATCTGATCGACCGTGGGCTGTCGCTGACCGTTGAGTATCTCGGATACGCGCGATTTACTTCCAAGGTATGGAATCAGATCGCGTTGTGACAATCCCTCCTGCGTCATGCGAAACTTGATCGCTTGGACAGGTGTCGGTGCCTCAATGGGATGCCGGGATCGCTCCCAGCGTTCGATGACGGCCTGCAGCACTTCGAGCTCGTCGCGGTCCTTCGGGCTTTTGTGCCCGAACAGCGCAGCGGCACGCTTGAGTGCCGATTGGTAGTCCTCTTCAGTGCGTATAGGTCGAACTGTCATGTCACCTTGCTCCCTGCCTTGTCCGTGGCGCGTACCCCAGTAGTCGCGCCCGCATATTCGATGAGAACTATCTGCGCCTCGCAGTCAGCGACGAGATCGACCCGATAGTCACCGTTGAGTGGGATTCGGACCTTGATGCCTTTGATCAGGGCTAACGGATAGAATTCCGCGATTTCAGCCATCGAACGCCATGACCCGGCCTCAAGTTCGGCAACGAGCGCCGGTACGGCTCCAACAAGGTCGCCACGGGCACGACGCGCAAGTTCGCGCAATCTCGATATCCCTATCAGCTTCATGGCAAACCGCGGCTCCAACACAAAATGGTTCCCAAATGTGGGACGACTATTGCACTTGATCTCGCGCTATGCCATATCGGAATCAGTGTTCCCAGAAGTGGGACTACCATGCAACGACGCTGAGGCCAAGGGGTTTGCTCCGCCCTCCCCTGCGCAGATTCGGGGCGACAACAATGGAGTTGGCGAATGTCCCAGGACAACAAAAGCCCCGGCGAGAATTCGGGGAAGGGTCATAACGACGACGATGTCGTGCTCGAGGTCGCGACGCCGAACGGCGTATTCCGCGGCACGTTCGACAAGAACGACAAAGTGGAGAAGGTGATCAAGGAAGTGGTGAAGGACCGCGACCTCGCCGAAGGAGACGCGTTCGAGCTGTACTACGGGGACGTCCACCTCGAGCCGGTCAACCGGCCCTTGGTGAGCTTCGGACTCAAAAAGGGCAAGTACAAGCTGGCGATGGTCGCTACCGGTTCCGGAGTCTGATCATCGTGAGCACCCCCGCTGCCCTGCTGGTGAAGGTCGAACTCGACACGATTAAGGAGAATGCCAGCCTTATGGGCTGGTCAATCGAGCAGATCGATGACCTGACATTCGTCCTCGGCCTCCCGGCTAAGGACGGCTTGACCTACCACCTGCGCGTGAGGTGTGACGGCTATCCCGCCACTCCTCCTGCCTGGCACTGGTTCAACCCGGCGACCGGTAGGATCGACAATCGGCCAGATACGCCGCGCGGCGGCAATTTCCTGCACGGTAACGGCGTTGTCTGCGCGCCATGGAATCGCCTCGCCTATAAAACTGTCGATTCCCGCGGACCGCATTCGGATTGGCAGATCGGCGCCTGGCAGAACAACGCATATACGAGGGCGTGCCGCACCTTGGGTGCCATGGCCCTGCGTATCGCCTGCGAACTGATGAAGAGCTACGAAGGCAGGCTGGCAGCATGATCCTCGCTTGGCTCAAGCGTGTTCTCGGCCGAAAGCCGAAGAGCATTCCAATTTCGCCACAGCCGGCCAGATTGCTGGTGACCACGGATGCGCTCGCCGACTTGACAGCCGCACTGGTCTGGCCTCAGCAGCATCGGCATGAGGGAATCGCCTATCTGCTCGGCCGGACCGACGGTGCCGTCACTCTTGCCGTAGCGGTCTTCGCGCCCGAGGCGCGGACGACGGCGGGCAGTTTTCATGTTCCGCCTCGGGCCATGGTGTCCTGCATGCAGGCCGCGGCGCGGTTCGAGTTGCAGGTGGTGGCCCAGGTCCACACCCATCCGGGCCAAGCCTACCACAGCGATGGCGACGTCGAAGGCGCCAAGATCCGTTACCCGGGATACGCCTCACTCGTGCTGCCTGAATATGGACGGCATTTGCCATCCTTGGTCGGCGCAGCGGTCTACCTATGGGAGAAGCCGCACGGCTGGATCGAGCTTTCGGACGACGACATCATTATCATTCCGGCAGGCGGGCCATGGACCAGCAACAGTTTTACGACCGACTGAACGATCGCATGCGTCGCTACGGCGCGTCGCCACTCGACCAAGCGCAGGTCATCACGATCACCGCGTCGTCCGATTACCTCGCCAGTTATGATGGGCAAGTGGCAGCGCTCGTCGCCTGCAACCTGTTGGGACGGCTGTCACCCTCGGTGCAGGTAGGCTTCCTGGACATAGCTATCCACCCGCGCCTTCCATGGGCCGGCCGTTCGCTTGTCGAGCATGCCCTTGATGGAATGAGAGCCGCCGACCCGTTCGGCAGCTACGGCACACGCCAAGTGGCCGCAGGCGATTTCCGCTTCCATCTCGGACCCGACGGCCACAACACTGTCATCCACGGATCTGGGTGGAACGCCTACATTGGTACGGGGCCGTCGCCGCTATCCCCGATCGAATCGGATGTGGGAATCGGCGCGGCGCTGGCCGTGGTGTTGGGTGCCGCCCATCTGTTCCGCGCCCGCTTCGGCGCCATCACCGATTCCTTCGCCTGCAACGCTTGGGACTGGACCGATGTCCCCAAGCGGGTGGAATTCTCGCCGGTCGAGATCTCTCTCGGCCACGTCATGACTGCAGGGCTCGGCTCAGTGGGGTCAGCCGCCAATTACTTTCTGGCACTTGCAACGAGGGACTTCCGCGCAATCCTCATCGATCACGACGGTGTCGGGGTCCACAACATTACCCGCTCACCCATCTTCACCGATGCCGATGCCAAGATCGATCTGGCCAAGGTTGAGTCCGTCGCCGCCTTTCTACGCGGGGCCGGTGTCGAGGACGTGGCTGACGACCCGGTCGCCTTGCATCAGTCGGCGTTGTGGAATCTCCGTGAGACCGGCACCACGGACGTTCTGATCTCGGCGGCCAACGAATTCAATGTGCGCTACCACATCGAGATGGGATTCCCGCCGATCCAGCTCTACGCCACAACGGGTCGGAACTGGCAGGCGACCTTGATGCGGCACGTGCCTGGGGCGAAAGCGTGCTCACTCTGCGTGTTCCCGCCCGACGAGAAGTTCGCTCCCCCTACCTGCGCCACGGATGGGTCCACCGCGCACCAGACAACCGTCGAGGAAAAGCGTCCCGATGCGGCGCTTCCCTTCCTGTCCTTTGCCGCGGGACTAATGACCGCAGCAGAGGTGCTGAAACTCAATTCTCCCGGCTACCCGTTCTCGACCGAACGGGTAATGCTCGGCCTTAGGGACCAGCCGCTGCTGGTCGGCACGGCGATTCCGCATCGTACCGGCTGCCTATGCGAGGGTCGCCACAAAGGCGTGCACAAAGCCGCAATCACAGGCTCACGCTACGACAAGTTTGCAATCTAGGCGGAAGTCAGGCCCGCCTTGAAGTCGGTAGGCGATAGCCGCAAGAATCGAGGATTAAACGGGCAAGAAATGAGTTGGGCCGACGGCCAGCAACGAGATCATGTGAAAAGCGCCGGGCATCCCCAGCAGAGAATGTTGTCGAGAACCTCTGCCACATGTTCATGGGCGAGTCGTTCCGTTGCGGACAGTCCCAGCCCTATGCCCTCCAATTCGCGCAAAAGGGCGTTCTGGTTTCGCATCACATCGGTGGCGGATGGGAACGCGACGCTTACTGGCTCGGTCCTCAGTCGGCTCGCCAAGGAGCAGCCGAAGGCGAGAGCTGCGTAATAGTCGATCGGCCAAAGATGGGCGATGACCTGCTGGTGGGGAGAGCAGAGTTCCTGCGCCAACCCGATCCGTGCCATTCCATCCATTGTCTGCGCCGACCCGCTGCTGCACACATTGAGCACCAACAGGCGTCGGCCGGTGCGAGGAACCGCAAATGATGCGAGATGAGGCATCGCAAGCAGTTCGCCCTCGTCCATGACGAGTCCGCTCTCGTACACACTGTAAGGCGACTGCTCTCCATGCCCGATAACCCAGAGCACATCGGGCTCCGGATCCTCGTAAAACTCCTTGAAGGCAGCCGCGTCCAGCTGCCCGTCACGCACCTTCAATCTCCAACCGCTCGCCAGCGCCGTAGCGCGAAGACACGCGACCTCTGGCTCGGTGAGCTGGGTTGCCCCGGGCCACACACTCAGGACTTCGATCGGCCTTTCCGCCGCTGCCGTTGCCAGGCTGGCCTCCAAGGCGGCGAACTTGCCTGTTTCGAGCCGGAAGAGGCTCTGAAAAGGATCGCGATGACCGGGCAGCACGACGATGGATCGAGGTGCGAAATCACGGGGCAGTTGTTCTGCTAAGCCGCGGAGCTGGTAGTGACATTCCATGGCTTCGGCCAAGGCTTGGCCGTTCTCGAATGCGGGGATGCCGGCGCGGCGCTCGTCGAGGTCCACAACGCGATCGCCCGCGGGGCCTCGAAAGTAGTCTGACAATGCGTTCGAGAGCCCGACCAGCAGGTCCTCAAGGCTGCCGCCAATGTCTGCATGTGGCGCGAACCAGCGTCCCGTCGGCCACACATAAGCGACACCATCGCTGTGGTTCGGGCAGACGAAGAGTACATTGGAGTCGCCTCTCTGCCAGTCCGCGGACCCGTACCAAGCCCAAAGCACGTCCAAAATGTCTTCGACCGATCCCACCTTCGTCAGGCAGTAGATCAGCGGCATCAGTATCGAGGCGCGGGACTCGAGGGAAATGAGAGCCTCGGCGCGGGACGATCTTTCATAGTAGGAGGCGGAGAGGCGACGGATCTCGGCGAGTATGTCCGCCCTGTTCGCCGTCCAGGACGGCAGATCGTCGGTCGCCACGGCCATTGCCTGGAAGGTCTCGTGCTCCCTGAGGTGTTCGCGTCGAGTCATGAGCAGATGCCGCGCCCATTCGACAGGCGTGCGATCCGTCCATTGCCCTGCATGCGTGAGGAAGAGCATCTCAATCCGCGCCTTTGTCTTTGCGTCAACGAAATCCTGCTGCGCGAGCTCGAACAACGTTCGGGTCAGAACCTCGGCGCCGGCATGTCCCCGTGTGGCAGCCCAGTTCGCCATCGCGATCGTCGCGTCGACTCCCGCGCGCAGGTCGCCGTCCGTGAGAGCCATTAGGACGATACGGTTCGAGTAGTCGAAATAATCCCGGCAGTGGTTGTCAAGGCCGCCGAACTTTCGCGCAAGGAGATAAGCCGTGTGGATCCAGTCGACCACGAACGGCAGTACTGCTTCGTTGAGTGCCTTCGGCGCCCCATCATAGGGAGGTAGCGCGTAGTTCGCGTTGTTGACCCTCGCCGCCGGATCGTGGGTCCGTGAGATACCCCAGAGGACCCAACCATAGCAGTCGCCGAGCTGGCCTAAAGACAGGGTTCGTTGGCCCGGGATTACCGCCGCGAGGAACCTTACGCAGTCGATGCAGCTGGCGGTGGCCTCGTCTGGAGCGCGAGCGGTCTGCTCGATGATGTCGGCGCGAACGGACGCCGAGAATACAAGCATCTGCTCGTCGTTCTCTGCAATGAGCCGTTGCTGCGTCTGAACTAGGAAGTCGCACAGCGCCACGCTCCCGGTTCGCCAATCGAAGTCTTCGTCCGAGCGGGCAACGTCAGGGTACGCCGCGTGAGTCAGTGGATAGGCCTCCGAGAGCTTTATCCCTATCAATGCCCTTTCTCTGCGACGACCAAGGGAAGCCGACAATCGGGCCCCTGCCCATATGCGGCAAAATTAGGCTTTCCCTATCTTGGGATCCCGGTGAGCAAGTGTGGCGGCAGACAGATAGTCGTCGGCCAAAAGGAAATGCCATATGGGGTAGCTCCGGCTGATTCAGGGATCATCGTCCAGCCCTGTTGCGCATTGGTAGACCAACGTAGTCCCGTAATCGGTCTCAAGAACGCCCCCTTTGGTCGCCCAGACCTCTACTAGACACCGGCTGACTTGAGCACGCCGGTACGGCCAGGATGTTGGGCCTTCGGATTCTGGCGCCACCAAAACTCAACCGTGACAGGGATGCGCCACTTTTTGGCAAGCCGGTCGACCTCTTTCCAGGCATCAGAGGCCGACTGGCCCTGGACCGAAATACCCAGGTCAGGATGGTGCTTGAACCCCTCGTCCTCGAACTTAGCGGCCTTGGCAGGGATCCCCAGTTCACGAATAAGCTTGTCTCCCTCGAGGCCCTTTGCCTTTAGTTGCGCAATCATCGTGAGCAGGATTGACGACCATCTCGGGCTCGGGATCGCCTTTCCGTTGATGGTCGCCGACAACGGTTTCGTGAAAGCGAGACCGGGCGCAACGTCGAACTGTATGGCGCCGCCGTTCGAGACGACAGCTTCATCGGGCTCCTCGTCGCGCTCCAAGCCGAGCTGGTCCATCGCCTCCTTCACGACACGATCCAGCGTATCGGCGGGCGTTTTCGTGCCGAACCAAGTTGCGATGAGCTTTAGATCCGCAAAGGTGGCATCGTTAATTCTCACTACGGGCATCATGGGTTCTCCTGCGGCCTCGATCGGAGATATGTTACATATTTCATGGTCAGCAGCAAGAGGATATGTTACATATTCCATCCGTCTCGATAAATTTCACTATAGTCCTGCCTTTCAGCATTCGCTGAACGAGACATTTTAGGTGAAAATGACTTGTGCGATTTCAACGCACGTGCCATTTTCAGCGAATGTTGAAACCTGCGGAATCGATGAAAACTCTGGAAAGGCAAGCGGCGGACGCCCTCACCGCGCTCTTGCAACGCGTCCCTGCGCTTGTTGTCGACCATGTCGAGATCGAACCAGCCGGCGGCCCCGACCGCGGCGTCGACATCCTGGCGCGTGTGGTCGTTGCCAATCGCCAGCATACGCTCGTCTGCGAGGTCAAGTCGAGCGGCCAGCCCCGCCATGTTCGTATGGGATTGCTCCAACTGGGCAACTGTGCTGCCCATTTCGATGGGAGCGCGATACCGATCTTTATTGCTCCGTACCTCTCTCCGGAGGCTCAGGCGCTGTGCAGCGACTACCAGGTCGGATTTCTTGATCTAGCCGGCAACGCCAGGATTATCTTCGACGGCGTGTTCATCGAGCGGCAGGTCGACAGCAAGCCGAGCGCGGAACGACGGGAACTCAAATCCCTCTTCAAACCCAAATCTGCGCAAGTATTGCGGCTTTTGCTGCGAGACCCGGACAGATCGTGGCGCGTTGCTGAACTCGCAGAAGCTTCGGCGGTCAGCCTCGGTCATGTCAGTAACGTCCGCACCGCCCTTATCGACCGGGAATGGGCAAAGGCATCTTCCGATGGCCTGACATTGATCGAGCCCGACGCATTACTTGAGGCTTGGCGCGAGGCCTATGAACCGCCCGCTGGGAGGCGCTTGCGCTTCTATTCGCCGCTCCACGGAGCTGGCTTTGAGACAGCCGTGCGCGGCGCCCTTAGCGCGCGGCCGGAAGCCGGACTAGCGATACTCGCGTCGTTCTCGGCAGCACAATGGTTGTCGCCATACGGGCGAAGTGGCACGCAGTACTTCTATGCCGATGACGACGGGCTCGCACGGCTGCACGATGCGATAAAGCTGTCTTCGGCATCCAAAGGTGAGAATGTGCTGGTCACATTGCCCAAGGACGCCGGCCTCTTCCGGGATGCCATCGAGCCTGTGCCGGGCATTATGTGTACTGGTTCGGTGCAAACGTATCTCGACCTGGCGGCGGCAGGTGAGCGTGGGCGCGAAGCCGCCGACCATTTGCGCCAGGAGAAGCTCGTATGGCACCGCTGACTCCTCCGGAGCCGCAATCGGCGGCCGATTACGACGACCGCACCACAGCGGCTGTGAAGTCAGTCCTGGTCGAGATCGGCCAGATACTGGGAAGCTTCCAGGGGAAGTTCGCGGTCATCGGCGGAGCCGTGCCATGGCTCTTGCTCGGAAACGAAGACATGCCGCACGTCGGAACGCTGGATGTCGACCTCAGTCTCGACGCCGAAGCGCTGGGTGATGGCGAATATACGACGCTGATCGGCGCGCTCATGGGCCACGGGTATGAACAGCGCGCCGAGTTGAGGCGCTTCCAACTCGTTCGGCAAGTGCCGGCTGCCGATGGCGGAGGTCCGATCGACATCGTCGTCGATTTCCTCATGCCGCGAGACGCGGAAATCGTCAAAAACGTGCCGCCCCTGATCAGCGAGTTCGCAGTGCAACGCGCCGATGGCGCGGACCTGGCATTGCGTTTCTATCAGATGGTGGCGATCACGGGGCCCATGCCAGGGGGCGGCACGAACCGCGTGGAAATCGCCGTCTGCTCGATTCCAGCTTTGCTCGCTATGAAGGGCCATGCCCTCAACGGCCGCTACAAGCAGAAAGATGCCTACGACATCTACTACTGCGTCCGGAACTACCCTGAGGGTAGCGAGGCGCTAGCCGAAGTCTGTCGGCCGCTGCTGGATCACGCCAGCGGCGCGAAAGGCTTCGGCTTCATCGCCGAGAAATTCGATACGGTCGACGGTTATGGTCCGACTTGTGTTCGACAGTTCGTCCAAGAGACGGACATCTTGGGCGATCGCACCGCCGACCAGTGGCAACAGGACGCCTTTGGTCAGGTCGACGCCTGGCTCCGAGCGCTCGGGTTGCGGAGTTGAGGTGATGGCGGCTGCCCAAGAGGCTGACAAGATCGCCGTTTCAGACCTGTCCGATCTCATTGCCGGCGCCAACGAGAACCTGGGCGTCGAATTCAAAGCCTGGATGGATACGGGGGAGGCCGAGCACAAAGCTAAGCTCGCCCGCCATATCGCTGCTCTTGCCAATCATGGCGGGGGGTATCTTGTGTTCGGCGTCGACGACAAGACCCGCAAGCCACTTGGCGCCACCGACCTGCCGTCTTCTTCGTTCGGGCAAGATGCTCTCTCCAGTATCGTGAAGAAGTATCTCGATCCGCGGTTGCAACTGCTGGTCCAGAGCGCCGAGTTTGAGGGAGTGACATATCCAGTCCTGGTGGTGCCCTCGCATGGATCGCGTCCTGTCGTCGCTATTGCAGACGGTCCGCAAGGCGCAAATGGCAGGCCGACCGGCATATCCCAAGGCACCGTTTACATCAGGGCGGCCGGTCCCGAGAGCGTGCCTATCCGTAGCGCTGATGATTGGAACGCCCTTCTGGAGCGATGCCTCTCGCATCGCGTGGACCTCCTGGGAAAAATCCTGCGCCAGTCGCTGGGAGGACGGTCGCAACCAGATCTCCGCACGATCGAGTTGCTCGTCGCGGCGGTATCGGAGACGGCCGCAGATTTCACCGAGCAGACCCGCGTTCTGGCAGGGCGGGTGGAACCCAAGTACCAGCCGCGAGTATTGGAGGCAGGCGATAGCTTTTCAGCCATGGGCTACGCCCTGGTTGATGCCGACGGCGACCCGATCAACATTGAGAACCCACGGGCGCTGAACGAGCGGGTCTCAGTGGCGATGCATCGCTATGCCCATTACGGATGGGGTTCGTTCCTTCCCCTCACTGTCCTGGAACGCGCGCCGCAGGTGCGGATGGCAAATTTGGGTGGCAAGGAAACCACCTATCTTGAGGGCATGCGAGTGGAAAACACCGGCCTGATCTCAAGCGCATTTGATTACTGGCGAATCTACGAATGCGGCACCGCGGTCAGCGTGGAATCGTTTCGCGACAATTGGTCTAGAGAAGGCCAACCACCACCACCCAAGCATCTGACGCCGCTTTGGACGCTCGTGGCGATCCACTCGTTGCTCGCCCATGCGCGTCTCATGGGTCAGGAACTACCCGGGGTCGCGCAAGTCATCGTCAGGATGGATTGGCGTGGACTCGCCGACCGCGTTCTCATGTGGGACAGCTTCCGAATGGTCGCCTCCAGCAAGCTCGCCGACGATCGATTTACCAGGACAACGACCCTACAATGGACTGACCTGCGGGACGATTACTTTGGAGCGCTCCGTCGCGTCGCTCTCCCCTTCTTGAGCATATTCGCGACGCATGGCTGGTTCCAGCCAGAGAGCTGGCTAACCCGTGAGGCGGTGCAAAACGAGTTCAAGAGGCTCGAGGTCAGCACGATGAGATTGTTCGAAGAATGATCGCAGCTGGGACGCGATTTGATTGGGCACCGGCCCAAAGAATTTGTGAAGACTGTCCAGCCGCGGGGTAGGATAGACGAACTTCCGATCTAGACGTTGGTTGGCGGGCATAGTCTTATTCGATGCGAATACCGGCACATATTTTGTTGGGTTGGTGACGGCGGCATGCCGTCAGAAGAGGGGGGACGCGTGGAGGCGGAGGGGAGGAAGACGACGCTGCTCGCCCGTGCTCGCCTTGCGGCGCGAGATTTGGCGCGTGAGGCGACGTCAGCGCATGCGCGTGCCGATGCATGCCTCGATCTGCTTGCGGATCTCGGCGCGGACGAGCGGCTCGAGCCATTCCGAAAGGCTCTCCATGCTCTCCCAGTCGACGAGCGTCATTACTGGATCGGAACACTCTACACGCTAATGTTGCCAGCTAAGGTTCGGCGGTCGCAAGCCACCTACTTTACCCCCCCAGCGGTTGCAGATGCCGTCGTCGATTTCGCCATTGAAGCCGGATTTGATTTGTCTAGCGATGACGTCCTTGATCCGGCGGCGGGTGGCGCGGCCTTCCTCTCAACAATCGCGGGGCGAATGACCTCGGCGGGCCTTGCCGCACGCGAGGTTGCCTACCGGCTGAACGGCATCGAAATCGATGTGGGTCTTGCAACTCTGTCACGCAGACTAATAGCCGAACGGCTGAAGGCACCCCTACCGCGGGATGTGATCCTGATAGGGGACGCGCTGCGCGTGCCGATCCCGGCCTCCTATGGGTTGGTCATCGCGAACCCGCCGTACGGCCGAATGTCGATGGAGGAGGTCCGCGGAAATGCGTGGCGGCGGGTCGCCCATAGCGGGCACATAAACAAGTATGCCCTATTTGCCGAACTCTGCTTCCGCAATGCGAAGCCCGGCGGCATCGTTGCGCTCGTCATCCCGTCGAGCTTCCGGTCTGGCCCGCTCTATGATCGCATGCGCCAGTTCATTCGGTCCCAAGGCGAGGTCCTTACCATCGGCTCGATCGCGGGTCGCGACGGCGTGTTCCTTGACGTGGCCCAAGACATCAGTGTGCTGATAGCACGGAAGGGAAAGGCACATCGCCCGGATGTGAAGGTCCGGTTCCCAATCATTGGCACGACGGTGCCGACGGCGACCGTTGTCGCGCAGGTTCTTCCCGCCAAGTCCGAGGACACCTGGCCACTGCCGCCGGTCGACCCTGAAACGATCGGGGGTGCGACGCTGGCCGACTATGGCGTAACCGCGAAGGCAGGATATTTCGTCTGGAACCGTGAAGGGGCCCGGCTTGTGACGAAGCTCGGACACCTGGACGGCTTTCCGTTGGTGTGGGCGAAGAACGTTCGAGCGGGGCAGGTGTGCCGACCCGCAGGCAAGCAGGGTACGAAGATGGACTTCGTTACCTTCGCTGAAGCAAGCGCAGCCGTGGTCCGGACGCCTGCGGCTGTCATGCAGCGCACGACAAACGACAAACAGCCACGACGGCTTATCGCGGCAATGGTCGATCCTGCAATTGTGGTGCGATGGGGCGGCTTCGTCACTGAAAATCATACGATCGTTCTCACCGCCGAGAGCCCCAAACGGCTGGCCCTTGCCGTGAAGCTGCTCAACACGAGTGCCGTCGATCAGCTATACCGCCGTGTCTCTGGAACGGCCGCGGTTTCTGTGACGCTACTCCGGAAACTCGATCTTCCGACGCCGACGGCCTTCTCTATAGCGCTTCGCGAGGCCCACGGAGATGCAGAAGCCGCGGCGTTGGCCGCGTACCACAGCCAGCCAGAATCGGTTGAGGCCTGATGGCGCGGTATCGACCCTTTGACCGTGCGCCGGGCGCTGAGCTTAAGGACCGGACCTCGCAACGCCAAACGCAGCTCGACAAGCGGGCAGGCCTCACCTCCAAGATGGCGTCGATGGCCTCGCGCCGAGCGGCGGACACGGTCTTGGTCCCGGAACCTATCAAGCGACCGCCCCGGAACGTCGAGGGGTACATGGAGGCTCTTGCCGGGCAGCCGCTACATCGACTTGGATCCCCCGAGCCGGTCGTTCTCACGCCGGCCTATGAGCGGCTGGTCCGCTCAGCTGCCGAAGTGGCGAGCGATGGGTCGACCCAGGTGATCATGCCGTGGCCCGCGACACGTATGTCGCCATCGGCGATCGTCTCCCTGCTATCGATCGGCGCCATCTGCAGCGCCGAGCCCGTCGAGATCACAATCAAAAACGAACGCTCGCTCAGTCGGAAAAGAGCCGACGAAGTGCGTGCGGTCGTATTCCCCTATGCCCGGAGCACGCACGCGCAGTCACGCGCTGTGCAGGTTGATCGGCACGGTATGGGCGAGGTGCACTTCGACCACTTGAAGCGCTATCTTGATGCGGTGAGCGACGCTGCCAAGGACTACCACCAAGTTCTGGCGCGTGTCCGCAAGCTGACCGGGAGAGCTATGGACGGTCGGGACTATGCGGAGTTCCAGCATCCGATCCTCGACGAGATAGTGCCGCACGGTCCACCGAGAGGAGAGCGACCTTCTAACAGCTCGGTGCTCTGGCGAACGCGGAGCAAAACAGACATCGCGACGCACAAGCGGTCGGGCGACGCGGACAACCCCTTAAAGGCGGCATACTATCTCTACACCATCCGAGCCGGGGATCGGCTCGGCGTGGAGCTGCGGGCGATCACGAGGGCGCCCGACTTTCTGATTCTTGACCTTTCGCGGAATGCACGCGACCGGCTGGGATGGAACTGGCTGAAGCACGCTGCGGACATAGTCGGCTGCATGCGGGAGGTCCATCCCACCGCCGGCATTCTCGTGCTCGCGGATGATCCGTGGACATACCAAACTGCTCGATTTCAGCTGCTTGGGACGAAACAACCGGGACGCAAAGCCAAAGTGACGCCCGCCGTGGGACACGTCGTCTACTCGCCCACCACCGGGATCGTTCAGGACACCAACCTGCCGAAACCACAGTTCGAGGGCGGCGCACGAATAGAAGTCGACGGCTTCTTCGGCGACGTCGACCGGAATATCGAGCGGCTTCGTGGGCTCGCCCACAGGCTATCGGAGATGGGAGATCCGGGCGGGGCCGAGACGGCGCGAAACATGATCGCCACAGTTCGGCGCTCCGCCTGCCTGCCAGGATCGATCGCCGATCTCAGCCGATTTCTCGAGCGGGAATCATCGACTGCGACGGCGAATGATCGACTGGCGACATATCGCGTTGCGGCAGATGTCGCGTCCCTCTCCGACCCTCGCAGCCTTGCCAGCCAGGCTGATGCGGAGACGAAGGTCACTGCTGAGACAACTGGCATCATGCGTTCCCTTGAGCGGGCGACGCCGATGTCGACTCTACTAGCAGACGCGATACAGCCGGCGCTTCGCTCTAGTTCACGGTCAGCCTTTGTTTTCCGCTCCGACATGGTAGCCGAGTTCGCGGCGGACCGGTTGGCGGCGGCGCATTCAAGACTGACGGAACGGCTCGACAACGGGATTATCCGCTTTGGTGGCGCGCGGGTATTAAGCACCATCACGGCGATGCCCAGCTCACTGCGCAATCAGTTCAAGCGAGCCATTGTTGTCGCGCCGACGCGATCTGAGATCCTGGCAACGCTGGCCGAACCGTGGCTGCCCGAGCAGGTCGTGATTCTCGCTGACGCGGATACGCTTGCTTTTGCGGCCAGGGACGCCCACCGGCTGGCGCAGGAAATCGACGTGGCCCCGCTTGCAGTCCGGCTCCAAGCGTTCGCCGCTCGAGCGACCGCGCGCGTCGGCGAGATTGGGCGACACGCGGTGCAGCTCGATTCCGAGATGCCGACCGACGACATCGAATTCCCGCCGGGGTCGGTGGTCGACCTCAGCGGAGGTTCTCGAGGCGAGCGCCGTCTGGTTGAAATAATCATGAATAATGGACAGCGCATCATCGCACGTGCGTCGACAGGCATCGTCTTGCGTAACGACAGCGCCGCGACGACCTCCTTCATCGAGCGACCGGCCTCGCAGGTTCGCAAGGGCGAAGAAGTTTGCGTGATAGGACCGGGCTTTGTCGAGCGGGCGCGCACGCTCGTAAATGTCCGCGCTACCGCCGCGGCCGAAATTCGCGAATACCATCTGCAGGTCGCCAACCGCTTCGGCGTCACGGTCGGAGATTCAGTCAACGAACGCCTGCGGGTCATCGTGTCGCGGATGGGTGAACCGCGTGTTTCAATCGAAACCGCGCGCTACTGGGTCGATCTTGACGACGAGCTCGACAAGCCACTCCACGACGTGGTGCCGCACGCGCCGCACGATCGCGAGACGTTCATGCGTTTCACCGGCGTGCTCGGGATAGGCCCTAAGCTGGCGGAGAGCTTCTGGCTGTGGGCAGTGGTCGCGCAGCGCTCGCATCGCCTGCGCTCGGGCAACATCTTCCACGACGCCTTCCGTGGTATCCTGACAGACCCTCATGCCGCGCTCGCCAGCAATCGCGACCGGAGTGATGACATTCGTGCACTCCGGGCCATGGCCGAAGAACACGTGGCTACCGTGGCGGACACACGGAGCTTGGAGGTGACGTGAAGGGACATTCGGACAAGCAGCTGGGTGAAATCGACGTCGAGCTCAAGGAGGCAGTGTGCGACGCGTTGGTCAACGCACTCGTCGCCAGAGTCAGCGGTGGCGACGAGCGCGGGCGCACCATTCTCGGCAGCTCGCCCCGCCGGGGGGTCTTCGCCGGGCAGCTGCTCCCACGGTTCGATGTTGGCGGCGTCGTGGACGAGACATCGGACATCCGGATCGCCGCGGTCGGCGTAGACCTTGTCGTGGGCGCCGGGACTCGCGCGACTATCCGCGTCACGCCGCGGTTCTCGGTCTATGTACGCGTCATCCCCCTCTGGAAAGACCTTGTAGCCGGCGGTGGAGAACTCGACTTCGACTTCAGACTGCGCAAGAGCATCCAGCAGCAGATTGACGACGCGATCCGAACCGAGCGCGTGCCAGCGCTGCAGGCAGCCGGAGTTGATCGTCCCGATTGGAAGGGAATGGACGAGGCGAAGCGTTCGAAGGTGCGTGCGCAGCGTGCGCAGATTTTAGCGGGGATCCGGACCAAGGCGTATGCGGCGCACGGCATCAAATTGCTGTCCGGAGAACCCGATCCACCGGACGCCGAGCCAACGCCCGACAATGTGGTCGAAGATCCCAACACCCCTGACGACAACATCGCTCAGCCGGCACCGATTGCGCGCCTTGTGCGCGAGAGCCGCGCAATACCGTTGCACCATGTCGACCCGGCACCAATACCCGGGAAATGGCGTCGGCTCGATCTTGCGCTTCCAACTATGGAGTTTGCCACCGATGCGGACGACTCAGCGCTGATCGGGACGGTCGATGCGTACAACATGAGCCTCGCAAACGCGGTCGGCGCGCAGCTCGAGGCATGGGTTACCGGCAACGGGGTCACCGAAGCATGGCGTGACGCCACGGTGCAGCCGGGCGAGACACTCGACGAGGCAAGGTGGACCGCTGCAATGGCCGCGCTAGCCGCCCAACCGGTCGATCGCGCTCGCGTTGTGCCAGATCTCTCGCGAGTCGTGCTGAAGGTGGAGCGGCAGGCAGATTTCCTCGACCCGCGCCGGCTGTCGCTGCGCGTCATGCTCGACAACCAGTCGCCCGAGCCGACGCCACGAGATGCGCACGGTCGGTGCAACACAGTGTTTGGCGCAGGTCTTTCTTTGACCCTGCCCCAGACCGCACACCGACCCCTTCGGCTGGACCGCGTTGAACCGTCCTACCGCTTCCGCGACCATCTTGATTATCCTGCGATCGGCCTAAACTGCGGCATTCACGCCGACGTTGCCGCCGGCGAACTACATCTCGCCACCACGGCCGCGCCGCGCTTTGCTCAGCCGCGCATCGTCGCTCGCCAGATCGACGTACCGTTCCAGTTCGCGATCCTCAAGAACCCTGGGTTCGATGCGACCAAGCTGTTCGAGCTGCCGCGAGCCTATGTTAAATGGATCGATGAGCAAGAGGTTCGCCTTAAGGACACGGTGACGGCGGGGCTCGACCGCGCCGATGCGGAGATCGAGGCCGCCCGACTGCGAAAGGATATTGCCGCACAGCGCGCCGAGGCCCGCTACATCGAGCGCGGCGTCGAGATGCTGGTCGCGTCCAAAAAATCATATGAAATGCTATCAGGGCTCGCCGGGGCGGATCGCGAGGCCCTCGAGCCCAAGGCCGCCCCCTGGCGCGCCTGGTCCATGACCAACGAGGCCTTCGCTCTGCGCGACGCGCACGACCCCAAGCGAGGCTGGCGACTGTTTCAGATGGCATTCGTCCTCGCCCATATCCCGGTATTCAGCTCTCGGATCAAAGAGTGGCGGGAGTACCATGATCCCATGCTGGACGAGGACGGCGTCAGCCTGCTGTACTTTCCCACCGGAGGTGGCAAGTCCGAGGCGTTCTACGGCACGCTGCTGTTCGCCATGTTTCTCGACCGATTGCGCGGAAAAGATCGTGGCATAACGGCCATGATCCGTTACCCGCTGCGCCTGCTGACGCTTCAGCAGGCGCAGCGTCTCCTCAAGCTGGTGGTGCGGGCCGAACTCGTGCGTCGCTGGCACGCAGTGGGGGACTGGCCGTTCGAGATGGGGTTCTGGGTCGGAAACCAGAACACGCCCAACCATTATCGCGCATTCCGCGCTGACATCCCACTGGCGAGCGATCGGGAGTTCGCCGACGACAGCGGACTTGACGGCGAGTCGGGAGATGACGAACAGCGCGCACAGGGTCGGCGCTACGTCGAGGCGCGCGAGGCTTATGACAAGATCCCCGAGTGCCCGGTATGCGGCCAGCCAACCGGGCTGAGGCGTGACGAGGGCGAAGGCCCGCTGGGTAAGCGGGCGGTAATCGTCTGCTTCAACGACGGCTGCGACTGGAATCGGGAGCATGGCGGACGGCATCCGCTGCCGTTCCTGCTGACCGATGATGCAATTTACGCTCGAGCACCCGCGATCGTGCTTGGGACCGTCGACAAGCTGGCCATGCTGGGCCAGCACACGGCCACGATCAGCAAGGTGCTCGGCATGTTCGGTCTGGCCCGTCGAATCGACCGGTGGGGCAACCTCGACACACCGCGACGCGAGGATGACCTCCGCCGCGACCCCGCCGAAGACGCCAATTTCAACGTCTTCCCCGCGTACGCCAAGGGCAGGCGTGTCTTCCACGACCCGTTCCCCTCGCTCGTTATCCAAGACGAGGCGCACCTGCTCGAGGAAAGTCTTGGCACTTTCAGCGGGCTGTTTGACACCTTGCTTGAGACGATCCTTGAGGACGTGGCCGAGATGGCCGGTGACGGACTCCAGGTCGCGCGCCGTTGGAATGGTGACGGATGGGGCGCGCCGCGAATGCCCAAGGTCATCGCGGCGACTGCCACCATTTCGGCCCCTGGGCGCCAGCTCGAGACACTCTATCAGCGCGTGCCTCTCCGCTTTCCCTATCCAGGGCCAGATCTCTACCACTCGTTCTTCGCCGAACCTGCAGCGCCGCCAGCCGGCAACAAAGGGCGCGTCGCGCTCGCTGCATCTCTCCCGTTCGCGCAGGCGCCTGAGCAAACAGCGCCGTGGATGCGTCTCTACGTATCCCTCATGACCAACGACGCCACCCACACGGTCACGACCGTTGGCGTACTGTCGGCATTTCACAGCATCATCACCGCGCTATGGGATGGAATGCTCGACGAGGGCAGCTGCCCCGCGGCCGTTGCCGCTATCCGGGACGCGGTTTCTCCGGGCGCGACCGGAGATTGGCATCGCGCGGCCATTGATCGCGCTGTCGCCCAAGGTCGTGCCGGCGAAATCATGGCGCTCGTCGACCTCCATCGCATTGCGCTCGCCTATGTCACCAACAAGAAGGGTGGCGACCAAATTATCGATGCGTTGGGTGCGGCGGTTGAACATCAACATAGGCGCATCGGGCGCAGCCACGCCGCGTTTGAAAGCCGGTTGATCTCGGGTGGGATCGATATGAAGGACATCCAAGCGGTGATGGAGGATGCCGAGAGATCGTTCGCGGGCGGCGACTATCCCGACATTGCAACGACCCTCCGCAACATTGTCGCCACATCGGCGATCAGCCATGGCGTGGACGTGGACCGGTTCAACAGCATGTTTTTCGCCGGCCTGCCCTCCGACATCGCCGAGTACATCCAGGCCTCGAGCCGTGTCGGCCGTTCACATGTAGGGTTCGTGATGCTGTTACCGACGCCCCAGAACCGACGCGACCGCTACGTTATCGAGACCCATGACATCTTCCACCGCTTCCTTGAGCGGATGATCGCACCACCCGCCGTCGAACGATGGGCAGAGAACGCAATCAAGCGGACCATGGCCTCGTATGTTCAGGCCTGGGCCATGCTGCGCGAGGCGCGGGAATTTCTGGCGCAAGACGATGGCCGGAAAGCAGAGGTAAGTCACATGGACCAGATCAGTCGGTTCGCCACCTTGGCACAGCGCAACCATGTCGCGCTTTGCGAGGCGTTGGGCGGGTTCATGCTGCGGGCCAGTGGTTTCGCCGGCAAGGGTGCGTCACAGCTCGGCGCGCCACACTACGAGGACTTCTACCGCGCCTTGGTAGAGAAGCAGGTCGACACGTTCGTACGCGACATCTCGAGCCGGGGCACGATCGCCAGCCTGCGCGACTATTGGGACGACCTCCCGGCGTTCCGACCTCCGATGACGTCACTGCGCGACGTCGATGAGGCGGGGTACATCGTGGCGGCGGCGCGCGATCCACTGGCGCGGGGGCGATCCACCGATGTTGATCGGCAGGATCTAGCCAAGGTGATGCGCGCGATTAGGACCCAACGCGGCACAGCCTCAGAAATGGACGCAGACGGAGGCGGCAATGAGCGAGGGTAAAGGCACAGGCGGAGACTGGCGCACATCGAACCGGCGGCCGTCGGCTTTCGGCGGTGCAAGGCGCGAGCCGGACGTGCTAGAGCCGCCGACAATGTCGCGATCGAGGGTCCAGCTCGCCAGCTCCTATGCGCCGGGAGTGCTTATGACGTGGGAGGGAGGAAAGGGCATATGCCGGTCCGTCCCACTAGCGAACGACATCACCAAGCAGCTCAACCGCACGACGATCGATCTCGTGTTCGAGAACCTGAGTGACTTCGCCACCAATTGGCGCGATCGGGCGATGAAAGCCGTTCCTGACGCCCTGCCCGAACTCGTCCTCGACGCCCCTTTCCGGGATTCCCGGACCGGGGAGGTCCGGATCGAGCGGGGCGATTTTCAGATGACGGGACCGGACCGTGTTGGCTACGTCCCATATCCACTCGTCTACCGCTGCGGCATCTGCGGCTCGACCCGTGAATACGAGAGCATAGCGGATCAGGCGAGGCAGCCGCTGCCAAGGAAGTGCAATGGACACGATGCCCGTTGGACGCAGGTCGACGTCGTCTATGTGCATTGGTCGGGCGAGATTCAGCCCCTCAGCCCCTTCAACTTCAACTTTGATCCGCAGACCGGTAGCACGCGCCAGATCAGGATGTGCACCTGCGGTTCAACCAGCTTCAAGCTTCGCAACGACGCCCCGGTATTCTCGGAATGGCGCTACGTCTGCGAGGGCTGTGGCGACACACGCCCGCTCAAGAAGGCCGAGCCCGAGGTGTTGGCCAGGCTGCAAACCGAGCAGAATACCAGCGGTCGCGCCTTCCAGTGGATCGAGGTCAACATGCTGCCGGTGTCCTACCGGGCCAACTCGACCTTCTACCCACAGCGCACCAGCTTTATCGAATTCCAGGATAGCGCCGTCGTTGAACTGATGACGCCGCCGCGGGTCGGCGAGCTGGTGGCGAAGCTGGCCCAAATTCATAACATCCCGTTCGCCGAGCCAGCGGAGGACGAGGTGCGGAAGACGGTTCAGGCCGACCCGACGCACCGGGGCGACTGGGACGACTATCTTAGCTTCCTCGATATGGCTCGCCGCGCGGAAGAAAGCGGTCGGCCAGAACGCGCTCGGTCATACCGCGACAGCGCACACGAATTGCGCGAGGGCTGGTTCGCTGCTGGCATCGTTGAACGCGGCAGGCTGGGCAGCGCAGGCGTCCTGAGGGCCATCACGCAGCGTGAGGATTGGACACGCCGCTATGATCCGATCCGGCTCACCATCCAGCACGATGCTTTCCTGCGCGAGCATGTCGAAGAGGCAATGGCCCGACACGCGGCGGTCGACGTGATGGAGCCCGACATCACTTTGACCGACGTCGTCAACGATCCCCAGCGCAAGGCGCGCTACCAGGCCAATATCGGAAACCTCCTGAAGCACTTGGGCGTAGAGCGCCTTGTGATCGTCCGCAATCTGCCGATCTGCGAGTTCAGTTTCGGCTTCACGCGAGTTTCCGCGATGCCCGTCTACAAGCGAGAGCATCAGGGCACGAGCGTCGACATGCCGGTGCGCCTGAAGGCGTTCGACCAACTGCCGATCCAAGGCACCAAGCGACCGATATATGTGACCCAGCAGCAGAATGAGGCACTCTATTTCAAGCTGGATGAGGCCAGAGTGACCCGCTGGCTTAAGGCCAACATGGTCACCGACGTGCCCGACGATGGACTCGGCCGAGGCTATCTGGAGCGCTACGAGGACTTCGGCCCGTTCCTCGAAATGTTCAAGGACCGAGAGGGCAGTGGAGGCTATCCGCGCACAGTGCCGGCGTATGTTTACCTGCTTCTCCACACCCTGTCGCACCAGATGATGCACTCGCTTGCCGACTCGTCGGGCGTCGACCGCGATGGCATCGGCGAGCACATCTTCCCGGCGGACCTTGCCTTCGTGATCTACCGCAAAGGCATGACCCCTGACCTTGGCAACATCTCCGCAATGTGGCGCAACCACGCCGATGAGTTTCTGCGCCGCGCAATCGATCCACGCATGTTGCGATGTGGATCAGGTAGCCTATGCGACGCCAGGGGCGGCGCTTGCCCCGCATGCGTCATGGTATCCGAGGTGAGCTGCATTGCATCCAACCTCCTGCTGTCGCGCGCCGTCCTCAAGGGCGGCAAAGGACCGGAATGGGAACCCCGATCGGCGCCCGACCTGGTCGGCTTCTTCGACGCGGCCTTGGCGCAATGACGAACGAAGTATTCATTTCCCCGAGAGCCACAGCCAGGCTCGTTGTGACGATGCCACCGGCGCCTAGTCGATTGGCGGATGCGCTCGCCGCCGACATAGCAAGTGATTACGTGACCCTGACGCCCACAACCGACGCCTTCAGGCATCTCGCGTCGCTGGCGCGCCAGCGATTCACGGTGATGATCCCTTACGTCGACAAGGTAGGGGCGGCCTGGGCCGCCGAACTATTCGAGACGACGGAGGCAATCGAGCGCATCCTGGTCATCAGGGACGCGTCGCAGCTCAGCAGCTGCGCAGAGGCGGGGCGCCGCCTTGAAAGGGCGACCACGCGCATCATCGACTATGGCGGCGGCGACCTCTCGCAAGAGACCTTTCACGCAAAGATTGTGCTGGCTGATGGGGTCGCCGCCTACGTCGGATCGGCGAACCTCCTCCGGCGTTCAAAGGCAGCTAACCTGGAGTGCGGGATGTTGGTCGAGGGGCCGGCTGTGCATGCGGTCAAGGTTCTAGTCGACGCTGTGGCCAACATGGCGCCTCACCGCAGTTGAGTTCGGGCTCAGCGCCGGGTGGAAACTGCTTCCGTCAGCTATGACCCAGAGGCGGGCTCTGGTCCCGGAAAGGCGCGCCGTTGGAAAGCTGTTCCGGACCAAGCACCACGTTCACGTACGCATCGATGCGCGCGATCATCTCAGGGGTCATGCGTATGGTAACGCGTTCTTGCAACGTGAGCGAAGCCTCACAGATCATCAGGCCGCAGGAGGTGGTCGAAGGATATACGTTGGCGTCTCGAATGGCACGGCGGTTTCATGCGGACGGGCACGGCAAAAGTGCCGGGGCGGTCCGGTAGACAGGGTCTGTCGGGGCCCAAATCGAGGCTCGTTTGGCACTATTCGACGATGACGTCATGTGTCAGTAGCTCTGTCTCCATAAAGCGCAAGGTCCGCAAGTCGATCGACACATAGAGCTTGAGCCGGGCAGGAGTGCGTGACGAGGTCTCCAGCTCGGTCGGGATAATGTCATCGTCCTTGTCGCGCAATTCGGCTTCGTCCAGATAGCGCACCCTTACGTCAAGGATCGTGTTTGCCTGCAAGATCAGTCCGATTTTGGCGTCGTCAATCGCCGCAACATCGTAGTCATCGACGCTGACGATTTCCTCAAGCCTCGCCCCCATGACAGCGCCCTCGGTCAGCAGCCCATAATACGTGAAGTTCACGAAATCCAGGTCGGCCTCTATGGCTTCCATCAGTTGGTGGTCGAAACCGGGGGCCGCGAAAATCTCGTCCGCTATCTCTTCGAGATCCCCTCCGCCTTCGGCCGTTGCGGCAGCAAGAACCTCCTCTATGGTCTGCAACGCAACGAGGGTGTCGTGGCTTTCGGCGGCGCGACGCAGGGCGGCATCTCCGCTGACGACATACATCGAGATCTCATTGCTTTTGCAGTAATGCGCGAGACCCTCAATGACGAAGGCGTCGGGAAATTCCTTGCTGCTGCGGTCATCAAATGGCGGCCTACCTGCGAAGTAGCGATCGAACACGATGCGCGCGGGAACCTCGAGTGCCAGAATGGAGGTACCCATCCGGTGAAGACCGCAGACGTGCGTATCCGGCGGCCATGAGCACCTGAGCACCGCGGTGCTGGAGTCAGGCTTTCGAT
>NZ_JAMYTH010000056.1:0-25762 GCF_040322415.1 Mesorhizobium sp. M0152 | reverse complement strand
CTCTACCCGCTCAAGGTCTATGACATGCACGCCATCTCAGAAGGAGGCGGCCCTCCCGCGCAGCGGGTTCGTGCATTGGGCGCATACCAGACGTTCAATTGATGAACGTCTGCGCGCCGGTCCCTCTCATCTCTTCCACACGAAGACATCCTGCATAGACTCTGCGAGATCGAGTTCGCCGCGGGCCTCGATAGCCAGCAGGCCGCACTTGTCAGGACCTCGGAGCGCGATAATTCTTCCTCAGTGGGGGGGCTTCCGTCAACAGGAGCCGACCATGAAACACCAAACCTTGGACCACCTGCAGGCAATCGCAAAGGTGGAACCTTTGTCGAGATACCCGATCATGAGCCGCCAACAGCGCATTGAGCGTTGGGCGGAGTTGCTGGAGAAGGTTCCCGAGCGACGCCTGCGTGCTCTTACCGGCACCGAGCATCTTAAGCGGGAAGCCCGTGACGCGTCACGCTGTGAGGGCTCGCCAATCAGCGTGGCCTTCGAGGATCCGATATTCCGTGTGCAGGGCCTAAAGGATGATTCATACGGAGAAGCCAAGCGGTTCTTCGAGCTGACTGACTGGCAATTGCACGACATCGTCTGCAGCTGCCACGTCGGAACCGCGTTCAGAGGTGAATGGGCAGCCGCTCGGGTCCGCCGAACAATCGGTGGGAACAAGTTGCTTAACTGGCTGAGAGGGAAAATGTGGCACTGAGATTGCTTAAGAAGCGCGGTCGATACTGAATTGACTGCGCGACGTATCGTTGCGTCTGCTTCGAGCTGCCCGAATTAGATGCCTGAGATGGTCTGCGAACAGCTCCTACGGCTGAGGCCCTCTAAATGCGTGAAGGCGCGGCGACGCCGGCCCTGGCCGTCTCTGGACCGGTTGTTGTTATCAATTGATGCTGGGAGTTGATGCCGCGCTTGCTCATCGAGTGCTGAGCTCAAGAGGACGGATCGATTCCGATCAGTCTATTTCGATCTTGCGCCCGCTTCTTTTTGGGATGGGGCGCTAGGCTTCAGCGGCATCTGGGGCGGTTTCGCAAATAGAATTTGCAAGAGCTCACCCACTCCGGGCCTCCGTTGAAAGCAGCTTCGTGGCATCTTCATGGGTGCGAAGTGCTCGGCAGAAGCTGCCACTTTGAGCGCGGTGAAAATTAGGTCAAAAAAACGAGGCGCGCATTGCAGCGGCAGATCGGGGCCCGCCTTCCGACAGGCTGCTTCCACGCTAGGCGGCGGAAAAACTGCCACAAGCGGATGAAATGGCGACGTGGACCGTCTCGCAATATGGCTTGAACGTGGATCAAATGCTGTGATGGTCGGTTCGACCGCCCGGCGAGCCTTCCGGCAACGGCGTACTCCTTCCGGCTTAATTGCGCAGTTGCTAACGTGCTGCTAGCTTTCAAGTTCTAGCGTTGACCGGTGCGACGGGCATCATGTGTGCCCTCAGTGTCCCTCGTCGCACCGGTCATCCTTTCTTAGGGCGTGAACTCATAAACGTGCGGGGCTGGACAGCTAAGTCCGCTGTACACCCAATATGCCATCGACCATGCCGTTCGTATCCCTCCAGAAGGCATATCAGCGATGAAACGATTCATCACAGTCGCGGTCGCCGTCGCCTGCGCGGCATGGGCTGTCGCCCAAGGCGCGCAAGCCGACACCCCGATGAGCTGCAAGACGGTCAACAAAGACCAAATCGTCGCGCTGTTCGATCGCTGGAACAATTCGCTGGCAACGCACGATGCGGCCAAGGTTACCGCTAATTACGCTCCTGATGCAGTGTTGCTGGCGACCGTTTCCAATCAACCGAGGACGGGTCCCGCCGCAATCAAGGATTATTTCGTCCATTTCCTCGAGCGCAATCCCCGGGGCACCATCGATAGCCGCACGATCCATATTGGCTGCAACACGGCGTATGACGTCGGCACCTATACTTTCGCGCTTTCCGGAAACACGCCGGGCACAACCGAGACCGTCAAGGCGCGCTACTCCTACATCTACGAATTGCGCAACGGAAAATGGCTTATCGTCCACCACCACTCCTCGGCGATGCCGGAGCCGGTGAAGTAAAAACGGTGTAATTTCTATCGCAAGTCGTGGCTAGCGGCAGGATGATGCTGCCATTAGAAGCCCCTCAGCACTGTGGCAATCTCCTTTGCGACCACCTGAAAGCGAACATCGCACCAACCAGGCTGGAGGGTCGCCGTCGCCAACTGCCGGCTTCCTGAGGCTTCGACCCCGAGCTGGACATTTGGCTCGCGCCGGTGAATTGACCGGCTGACAGCACGACCTGTGCCGTGGTCCAGTGCGAACTGCCAATCGGGCGAGTTGGGATATTCATTCGTGTGATAGCGGCGAGACCATGAAATCCCCGATTGTAGGGCAACTCTGAACCGCAGCTCGACGGAGACATTCTCGTGAAAGCTTATTACGCACCGCGGCTCGCAGCTTTGCCGACCATCTGGCTCTCCGGGAGCTCGGTATCCGCTTCGAGGGCGAGTGCGTTGACTTGAGGTCGAGGCGATCATGAGCCGAGCCCGCAAGATCGCAATCGCCATCGTTGCCCTTATGGTGATGCCACCAGCAGCACTATGGAGCTGGCAGTGGTTCACGATCGGCCGGTTCGAGGAAGCGACCGACAACGCGTATCTCCGCGGAGACATCACCAGTATCGCTCCCAAGCTGGCGGGCTATGTCGTCGAAGTCGACGTCGACGACAATGCCAGCGTTGCAAAGGGGACTGTTCTTTTTCGCATCGACGACAGCGACTACAAGGCCAAAGTAATCCAGGCGAAGGCTAACGTCGCCGCCCGGCACGCGGACATCGCGAACCTCGAAGCGACCCGAAAACTCCAAGACGCGTTGATCGCGCAGGCTGAGGCGCAGAAGCAATCCGCCGCAGCTGACCTACAGTTCGCGCGCGCCAACCTGAATCGCTACGTGACGCTGCAGAAGAACGGGACAGCAAGCGATCAGAAGCTGCAGGATGCACAGGCTGGCCATGACAAGGCACAAGCATCCCTGGACGGCGCAGAAGCCAATCGATTGGCTCAAAAGCTGAAGCTCGACGTGCTGGATGCGCAATTGTCCGCCGCGCAGGCCGCCCTGTCGCAGGCGCAGGCAGCGCTCGAACTCGCTATGCTCGACCTGGACAATACAATCGTGAGAGCTCCGGTCGAGGGAATCGTCGGCAATCGCCAGATCCGTGTCGGCCGCTATGTCACTCCGGGAGCGGCAGCCTTGGACATCGTTCCCGTCAATGACGTCTGGGTCGTCGCCAACTTCAAGGAAACCCAGCTGAAGCAGGTGCAGATCGGTCAACCTGTCCGCGTCAGGGTCGACGGATATCCAGATCTGGAAATCGCTGGTGTTGTCGACAGCTTCGCACCCGGCAGCGGTGCTGCATTCAGCTTGCTGCCGCCGGACAACGCGACTGGAAACTTCATTCGCGTTGTCCAGCGCGTGCCTGTCAAGATCAGGATGACGCGCAACCCTTTGCCCGGCCGCCTGGTTCCGGGGCTCTCGGCTCGCGTTGCCATCGCCGTTAGTGCCCGGGATGCGGCTATTGCGCTGGAAACGCAGCCCGGCGGAACCGCGAACGGACGCTCGGAACAGTGACGCATCTCGCTGAAGGAGGAGCCGTGCAGCATCATCTTGGCGCACCATTGCGCGCCTCGCTCATGGCGACGGGCATTGTGCTGGCCGCCCTCATGGACGCGGTCGCGTCCACTGCTCTGTCCATCGGCCGGATCGACATGCTTGGCGACACCTATGCAACACCGGACGAACTGGCGACGGCCGACGTTGGTTTCATCGCGGCCAAACTGACGGTTTTCCTTGTCGCGCCGCTTTTTGTCAGGGCAGTCGGGCCGACCGCCTGTTTGCGCGCGGGGATCGTCGCCCTTTTGCTGGCATCCGCGGCAATGACGTTCTCGGTTGACCTCACCTGGATTGACATCTGCCGCGTTGTCCAGGGGCTGGCCGGCGGCACAATTCTCGTCGCAGGTCAGACTCTGCTGTTCTTCCGGTTCCCGCACAGAAATCAACCGGTCGTCCAGGCAATTTTCGCTGTAGGCGCCGTGACGGCTCCGGCGGCCGTTACGCCTGCTCTGGAGGGCTGGCTCGTCGACCATCTCACCTGGGACTGGATATTCCTGAGCAACATTCCGCTCGGCATCGCCTCCCTTGTCCTTCTGGGGGCGGACGGCGATCGGACCTACTGGCGGGAAATCAGGCTTCCTGTCCTTGAGGTCTTGTTGCTCGGCCTGGGTGCCGCGCTTTTGACCTACGTCCTGCTGCAAGGCAACAGGTTCAACTGGTTCGACGACGCGGATATCGCCGTGCTTGCCACCATCGGTGTCGTGGCCGTCGGCTTTCTGGCCATTTGGGAAATCGCTTTCCGTTCAGAAGGCTCATTGCTGGCTGTTTCGCCATTCGATAGTCCGGACTTCCGCTTTGGCCTCCTCGTCAGCATCGTCGCGGGCTTTGCTCTTTCGGGCAGCGCCTATCTCATCCCGGCTTTTGCCCTCAACGTCCTCGATTTTACGGCCACGGGCGCAGGAGTGCTTCTGCTACCCAGTGGGGCCGCACTCGCGCTGGGACTCTTGTTCGCTGGCCTCGTCGTCGAAAAGGCCGGAATTCCCCCGATTGCGCTAGTTCCGTTTGGTGTTTTGCTGTTCGCCGGAGCCATGTGGCTCCTGTCGGGTTCGACCAGCGCGAGCGGCTCACCGGACCTGAGCGTTCCTTTGTTTCTGCGGGGATTCGGCCTGGGTCTCCTGTTCGTGGCATTGACCCTGATTTCGCTTCGTGGACTTACAGCCGATGCGCTGCCGTTCGGCATCGGGCTGTTCGACTTCGGCAAACAGGTGGGCGGTATGACCGGCACAGCCCTTTTGCAAACGTACATTGATCATCAGAATGTCCACAATAGAACCATATTGGCTGCCCACCTCATGAATGGCGACGCGGCCGTGGAGCAGCGCCTGCGGGCCACCGCGAACGTTCTGCTGACAAACGGCATCGACAGTGCCACGGCGACGAAGGCCGCGCTCCCCCTGTTGCAGCGCGCCCTCGAGAGACAGGTCGCCACGATCTCGTTCGATGAAGCTTTCTTCGCGCTTGTCGTGCTGTTCGCGGTCGCTGCGCCCTGTCTCATCCTGGCCAAACAATTCCTCGGCCGCCGAGCCGCTCGGCCGAACCGAACAGGGTCCAGAACCTAGCGCCCTGTAGGCCATATACATTGGAACTTATCTTTGCCGGCAGGGCTCCCGGATGTATCGTGCGAGCGGTGTCGACCGACCACACAGGATGGGAATGCAGGGGCATTCCGGGTTCGGTGCAGCAGATAAAGCGGCAGGCGACATGACCTGGCCGTTCGTCCAGTCTCTGCGCGATGCATGGATTTCCATTAGATGCGGCTGGGGCGCGGCGGGTTTATTATGAGTTGCGAGTTCGTCAGCCCAGATTCCAGCTGCTGAGAGCAAGTGCTATACGGAGAGCCGACACAAGGCTTTTGTTTGTCCGTCAGGAGCAGCCGATGACGACAGCATCCACCTCGCCTAGCGCAACCGACTCCGAAGCAACACGCGCGCTGAAGCATGGGTTGGACCAACCCGGACTGGGATCGCAAGGACGAGGTCGACCTCGCGCGGCAAATGAACCAGGCCTGCCTCCCGGCAATATTGTCAGCGATCTTGAAACAAGCAGTTCCTCTCGGGTCTGGGCACATCGCCCTCGACCCTTGCATCTGGGAGTTTTTATCGCGGTTTACGTCTTGGGCTGCGGATTCGCTCAGTCGCTCGCGATCGTACCTGGAACGGGCATCTCCATTTGGCCTCCGAGCGGGCTTTTCATCGCCACGCTCCTCATTGCTTCCAGGTATAGCTGGCCGTGGTGGATGATGGCGGCCTGTGTGGCTGAACTGACCAGCAACCTGTTGTGGTTCCACACTCCGCTGCCTGCCGCCTTCCTGATCTATACCGGCAACGCTCTTGAAGCGGTGGCCGGGGCATGGCTCGTGAATCGGACTTGCAAGCGCCCGCTTCGGCTGGAAACCTTGCAGGAAGTTCTCGCATTCGTCGTATTGGCCGCTGGAATCGCGCCAGTCGCAAGCGCGACGGTGGGAAGTGCAACCCTTGCGTGGTTCGGCATTCAGTCGCAGAGCTTCGCCGCGGCCTGGCCTCTATGGTGGATCGGCGACGCAACCGGGGTCCTAATCGTGGCGCCGCTGGCGCTGGTCGTGTTCCAGAACTGGCGCGGCAAGGCCCGGCTTTCGGCCGCCCGATGGATCGAAGCTGGCGTTCTGGGGCTGATCTTTCTCGGCGTTGCCGCCCTCTCCTTGAGCGGCTATCTGCCCTTCGCCTACATCATCATGCCGCCTCTTCTTTGGGCCGCGGTGCGCTTTGAGTTCAGGGGCGCCGCAGTCGCCTTGATCCTGCTTGCGCTGATCACGGCGGTATTCACGGTGTCCGGCGCCAGTCAATTTGCCGGCGATCCCGGTTCCCAAAGGAACAACCAGATCATGCTGCAGCTTTTTCTGGTCATTTCGGCGTTCTCGGCTCTGATCGTGGCCGCCATTTCGCGGCAGCACCAGCAGGCGGTGCTCACATTGCACGAAAGCGTCGAGGCATTGAGGCGGAGCGAACAGCAACTCCAGCAGATGATTGACGCCGTGCCGGTCCGCATTTGGAGCGCCGTGCCGACGGGCGGGCCGGCCTACTTCAATAAGCGGTACCAGGACCATTTCCGTTCCGTGATCGCGAACTTCGAAGATCTGGGCGAGCCGCGCATCGATGAATTGCTGCAGAAGCTGATCCATCCTGAAGATGCTCCCGGGGTGCAGTGCACGCTATCGAATAGCTTCGAGACCGGCGATGGCTCCACCATGCGGTTTCGCTGGCTTGAGAAGGATGGCTCTTATCGCTGGGCGGAGTGCAGGGTGGAGCCCCGACGTGATGAAAACGGCGCCGTTGTGCAATGGTACGGCGTTTCTCTCGATGTCGACGATGAGGTGCGAGCGCAGGAGGCATTGCGCGAAAGTGAGCGACGCCTTCAGCAACTCATCGACACGGTGCCCGCCTTGATCTGGAGTACGACACGGGAAGGAACGCCATCCTATGTCAACAAGCGGTTCACGGACGTCACCGGGGCCACTCTTAGCGATATCATCGCCCCGGACGGCTCGCCGTCCCTAAGCGTTATCCATCCAGACGACATCGATACGGCACGGCAAGCGATCCGCCATTCATTCGCAACGGGCGTGCCTTACGTGCAGAGATATCGCCAACGGCGCGCCAAGGGCAACTATCGCTGGACCGAGACTCGCGCGGAGGCGCTCCGCGACGAAGATGGCCATATTCTGCAATGGTACGGTGTGAGCGTCGACATCCACGATCTGGTGACCACCCAGGCTGCGTTGCACAACCGAGAGCAGGCGCTCTCGCAACTCGTCAACATGGTTCCGAGCTACCTCTGGCGGCTGTCTTCGAACGGCGAGCCGACCTTCTTCAACAAGCGCCTGATCGATTTTCTCGGCCTCGACATAACGGACGCGGAGATGCCGGACACGAACCGGCTGGCGGCCTTCATAGCCACCGTCGTTCATCCCGACGATGCGCCCAGCCTGCGGGAAGCACTCAACAGTTGCTTCGCCACTGGCGAGCGCTTTTTCATGAAGTATCGCCTGCGTCGTGCCGATGGCGTTTACCGCTGGATGGAGGGTCAGGCCGAGCCGCTGAGGGATGAGAGCGGACGCATTGTCCAGTGGTACGGCCTTACGCACGACATCGACGATCAGCTACGGGTCGAGGAAGCGCTGCGCGAGAGAGAGCGCGCGCTTTGGCAACTCGTTGAAACGCTGCCGGCAATGATCGATTGTGCCGCGCCCGATGGCGAGCCGATGTACCGCAGCCAGCAGCTCCGTGAATTTCTCGGCTACAACCTCGAAGAACTGGACGAAGCGGGGAAATCGCGGCTGGCCGGCACACTCGAAGCGGGTGTTCATGCCGACGACTTGGCAGGTGTCAAGGAGAGATATGCCCATTCCTTGACCACAGGCGAGCCTTACGCGCGAAGGCACCGTCTACGGCGCTTCGATGGCGAATATCGCTGGGTCGAGACGCGAGCCGCCCCGATGCGTAACACCGAAGGCGCCATCGTGCAGTGGAACGTCATCTGCCTGGACATCGAAAACGAGGTGCGTGCACAAGAGCAGCTTCGACTGGCGCAAGAGAGACTTGCACGTGCGAGCCAGGCGGCGAGCCTTGCTGAACTCTCCGCATCCATCGCTCATGAGGTGAACCAGCCGCTGGCCGCGATCGTCGCCAACTCCAATGCATGCCACCGCTGGTTATCCGCCGAGCCCCCCAATCTCGACCGCGCCAAGATCACAGCCGAGCGCATTATCCGGGACGCCAACTCGGCGGCAGATGTCGTTGGCCGCATCCGCGCCTTGTTCAGGCCGTCCCTTGAACTGAGAACCAGCACGCCGATCCCCAGTGTCATTGACGAAGCGCGTGACCTCATGGCCGAGGAAGCCACACGGTGTCGCGTTCGCATGGATATCGACGTCGAACGCAACCTCCCGCTGGTCGCCTTCGATCGCGTCCAGATCCAACAGGTGCTGGTCAATCTTATTCGCAACGGCATCGAGGCTATGCACGCCATTGCCGATGACAAGGTTCTTGGGATGCGTGTGCGCCGGACAGGGGACACAATCCAGATTGAAGTCAGCGACTCCGGCCCGGGAGTCGAACATCCCGACAAGATATTCGACCCGTTCTTCACGACAAAAGGGCAAGGAATGGGCATGGGACTCGCGATCTCCCGTTCGATCATCGAGTCTCACGGCGGACGCTTATGGGCGGAGAACCGCGTTCCGCATGGGGCGAGGTTCGTCTTCACGCTTCCGGTTGAGGCGAAGGCTGCACCATGATCGGGCGACCGCAATAGTTTTTTGTCATACGCGGAACGCATCCGAGACGAGGGCACTGATTGCAGACGCCGCTTCGCTCGCTCGGTATCTCGGTATGAAGCGACTTCGCACGGGAGCGCTTGGCTTCATTCCAGTTCTCCAAAACGGGTGTGGCGGACAGTCCCATGGAAATCCATGCATGGATTTCCATGAGGTGCGAATGGCGTGTAGCGGGACTAGGATAGCGCCATGAGCATCCGCCCAAATCCAGCCACTGAAACAAGGTGCTATGCGGAGCACCGACGATCTCGAGCCTTTGTTGGTCCCTCGGGAGCAACCGATGGCGGTGCTTCTCAAACAGCGGTTCGCCCTTTCAATCTCGGCATTCTCGCGTCCGTCGATGCGAAAGTCGCGTCATGACTACGGACGAGCAAATTGTCTTCATCGTGGATGACGATGAACGCATCCGCGAGGCGCTCAGCGAATTGCTGGTTTCGCACGGCATGCGCGCCATAGCCTTCGGGTCGGCCGGTGAGTATATCAATGCTGACAAGCCGGATTTGCCTGCCTGTCTCATCCTCGATGTCGAGTTGCCGGATATCAACGGCCTCGATCTGCAGAGACAGATCGCGGTGGGTGGTCATCCGCCGATCGTTTTCATAACAGGACATGGCGATATCCCATCCTCGGTGCGTGCGATCAAGCACGGCGCCGTGGATTTCCTGACCAAGCCTTTCAGCGATGCGGACCTCATGACCGCAATCCATGCGGCGATTGCCCAGGATCGGGAACAGAGATCGCAGCGCGCCGGACTTGGCGTGTTGAAGCAACATTACCTCGAGTTGACGCCGCGCGAACGCGAAGTGCTGCCGCTGGTGGTGAGTGGGCTGCTCAACAAGCAGGCGGCCGCTGAACTGGGAATCAGCGAAGTTACGCTGGAAATTCACAGAAGGAATGTGATGCAGAAAATGGGCGCGGCGTCGCTTGCCGACCTCGTCCGCATGGCGGAGCGATTGGAAATACCGATCACGCACTCGCGCCGCTCGGGAGGAGGCTGAACGTGAGCACGCGAAGGCCCGTCGTGGCAGTGGTTGACGACGATCCGAGGCTGCTTGAGTCGCTGGAGGATCTTCTGGAGTCCGCCGGCTATATAGCCCGCAGCTTCTCGTCGGCGGGATCGCTGGTCGTCAGTGGGTTGTCGGACGTGGACGTGCTCATCACCGACATCGGGATGCCCGGCATGGACGGCTTTGAGCTTCGTGACCTGGTCAAGAGGGCGCGTCCGAAACTTCCGGTATTCCTGATTACCGGCCGGCACGAGCTAGCGGATCAGTACCGCGCCAAAGGTATCAGCGGGTTTTTCCGCAAGCCCTTCGATGGCCAGGCCCTGCTTGTGGCGGTGGGTGACGCTTTACGCAACCAAGAAACCGAGGGATGATCATGACAGTTGACCAGCCGCTCCAGCGGAGATCGCTATCGTCGGCGCCGCAGCGCAGGAGTGAAGCGGAGCAGCCGCTCGTCATTATTGTCGACGACGATGCGTCTGTCCGCGAGGCGCTATCGGAATTGATCCTGTCGGCGGGTTTCGAGCCAATTTGCTTTGCCTCGACCCGCGAGTTGATCGACGCCGACATTTTGGACAGCCCCGGCTGCTTGATCCTCGACGTGCGCATGCCAGGATCGAGCGGCCTCGATCTGCAGCAGCATCTAGCGAAAAACGGCAACCTCAAACCCATCATATTCTTGACCGGGCATGGCGACATCCCGATGACTGTCCAGGCGATGAAGGCCGGCGCCGTGGACTTTCTCACCAAGCCGGTGCGGGATCAGACGCTGCTTGACGCCGTCATCGCGGGTATTGCGATGGATGCCAAGCGGCGGGCGGACGCCGTGATCGTCAAGCGCAACATCGAGCGCGTTGAAACGCTGACGCCACGCGAGCGTGAGGTTCTGCATGAAGTGGCGCGCGGACGCCTCAATAAACAGATCGCCTTTGACCTCGGCATTAGCGAAGTGACGGTCAAGCTGCATCGCGGCAATGTTATGCGCAAGATGGAAGCCGCTTCCATCGGCGAGCTGATCCGGGCATGGGAGACACTGCCCGCGCCGATGCGACAGGCCGACGCGACATAGATCTCTGCCCCAACCTTCCTGCAAGTATGATGCAGGGACAGCCGATTGATCGCGGGTTTGCGCGAGTCCACTCCACCTATATCTATCCAGCGATGACGCTTGGCGCCTGCTGCGTCCAATCGGTGCCGCGCAGCTTGGGGGCAGCATCGCGTTTTTGGAACTAGACCAAGTTACTCCGCCGAGCCTTGTCTCAGCGTATCTCTCCTACACCTTGGCATCGCACGACAGACCCTTCCGTAGAATAGGTTTGCCGGCCGGATAAGCGCATCCTCTTCTCGCAAGCCATCACGATCGTCGAGTGTCGCCCGCTCCCTCGCTCGCCCCTCCCCGAAAGCGACCATGCAGGTCGGATCGATGATCGTGATGGCGAGCCAGTTGTTGAAGGCCAAGCATCAGGGATGGACACGATGAGCAGGGATGGACTTTTCACGATTGGCGCATCCCGCCGTGACGTCTTGGTGGGCGGCTTGATCCTCGCCGCCACCGCCGGACTGTCGGTCGCTTCGCAATCTATCGCGGGCCGAAAGCCAAACGCCGCCACCCACCAAAAAGACAAAGGAACCAGGACTATGAGCACAATCACGACCAAGGACGGCACCGAAATCTACTACAAGGACTGGGGCAGGGGGCCGGTTGTAACCTTCTCGCATGGCTGGCCGCTGAATTCGGACGCCTGGGACGGGCAGATGCTCTTTCTTGCCCATAACGGCTTTCGTGTGGTTGCGCATGACCGGCGCGGCCACGGCCGCTCCAGCCAGGCCACGTCCGGCAACGACATGAACGGCTATGCGGACGATCTCGCAGCGGTGATTGATGCGCTTGATCTGCGGGACGTCACGCTGGTCGGACATTCCACCGGAGGAGGCGAGGTCGCTCGCTATATCGGACGGCACGGGACGAAGCGGGTGTCCAAGGCTGTGCTCATCGCTGCCGTCCCCCCGATCATGGTGAAGACGCCGGCCAATCCGGAGGGCCTGCCGATTGATGTGTTCGACGGTATACGGGCTGGCCTCCTCAAGGATCGCTCGCAGCACTACCTGGACCTCGCACTGTCGTTTTATGGTGCAAACAGGCCAGGCGCCAAGGTCTCCCAGGGGATTCTGGATCAGTTCTGGCTCTGGAGCATGCAGGTCGGTCTCGTGAATGCATATGAATGCGTCAAAGCGTTCTCCGAAACCGATTTCACCGAGGACCTCAGGAAGTTCGATATACCGACGCTGATCCTGCATGGCGAGGACGACCAGATCGTCCCGGTCAAGGATTCCTCAGTCAAGTCGGCGCGGCTGATCAGGGGTGCAAAGGAAATATATTACCCCGGTGCGCCCCACGGGATCACGGCCACGCACCAGGATCAGGTCAATGCCGACCTGCTCGCCTTTATCAAAGGATAGCTTCCCGCGATCACGACCAGGCATTGTTGCGGGCAGCTGCGGCCGTTCGAGTTCTGGAGAGCTCCGGCCGCAGCCTGCACGCCGCTGCTGCACAAGCCGGCGTCCAGCAGGCCAGCGCCAATATTCCGGAGGCAACAAACGACATGGGCACACTGTCAGGTAAAATCGCTGTGGTCACCGGCGGAAACAGTGGAATCGGACTATCGGCTGCAAAAATCTTTGCTGACGAGGGAGCGCAAGTGGTCATCACCGGCCGCCGGCAGCAGGCGGTCGAGGAGGCGGTCGCACAGATCGGGGCAGGCGCGCTGGGCATTCAAGGAGATGTGGCCGATGTGGCGCACCATGACGACGTCGCGCAGCAGATCCGGCAGAGGTTCGGGGCGCTCGACATCTATATGGCGAACGCCGGCTTAAACACCATCACACACTCGGCCGACGTCTCCGAGGCAGAATATGACGCGCAGTTTGCCGTCAATACGCGCGGCGTCTTCTCCGGTGTCCAGAAGCTGATCCCGATCATGCGGAACGGCGGCGCAATCATCCTCACGGGGTCGCTGGCCAGCGAGAAGGTCCTGGACGGGCATGCTGTCTATGCTGGCTCGAAGGCAGCGATCAATGCGTTCGCGCGCAGCTGGGCGATCGAGCTGAAGTCCCGCGACATCCGGGTCAACGTGCTCAGCCCAGGACCGGTGGATACGGCTATTCTCGATAAGCTAGGCTTACCGTTTGAACAGCGGGGGCCGTTCGAAAAGGCGATGGCGGAAGCAATACCCCTGGGTCGTATGGGACAGCCGGAAGAGCTGGCAAAGGCCGCCCTGTTCCTTGCCTCGAACGCGAGCAGCTTTGTCACGGGTATCAACCTGCGGGTTGACGGCGGAATGGCGTTGCTTTGAGTCGCACTTGCTCCGTTGTCCGTGGTCGCCACGCCCTTATTCCACGATCTCACCCACCGGGATGCGCATCCGAACGCTAAGATCGGCAGTGACGTCGACCGCGTCGCGCGGTGGGCACCGGATCGAAGGCGAGAACGTCCGTCGTCATGGTACAAATCAACGCGAAACAAGCCGTCACGCACGCTGACAGAGGGATCGTCTAGCAAGAGAAGGCGGTTCGCCTCTCAAGGAAGTAACTCAGATACCGCCGAAGGACCGAAGTCTCGCCCCGGCCCTTTAATTTTGTGTCGGTCAGGATCAATGACCCCAGATACCTTGGCCATATTCGTCGTTGGAAACAGGCTTGCGTACGGTTTTCGGCATGCCGGCGTTGTTCTTCGTTTTCTTGGTCGAGGAGGTATACGTGTTGTCAGACGCAGTTGTGGGCTGCTGGACCCCGTTTGATCCATAGTGGTCGCTTCCCGCAATTGCGTTTCCTGCTGTAACAACAAGAGCCGCGGCAGCAAGAGCTGTCATTTTCATTTCGGTAACTCCATAGTTTTCTTGGTGGTCTTCACCCATCCAAATATAAAGCCGCGCTCCCGCGAGACGATTAGACGATCCGGCTGTGTGGCCCATACGTTGGCATTGGGCCATGCAAGCCGAAGGGCAGGGACAATGTCGTTGAGGGGAGGCAGCCGCCTGCATGGATCCGTATTGGCCGCGGCCCGGCATCATTCCAGCGCTGCCGACCTCCGCATGCCACCGGTCACATGATCTCAGCGATGACCTACCCTGGACCTTGGCATCGTATGACTGACCATTCCGCACAATAGGTCGACGCGCCGGGTCGGCGCATTCTTCTGCGCATAGGTCATGGAAGGCCGCAAAAGGAGAAAGCAATGCCGAACATTACTAGGATCCTGGCGCTCGCAACGGCATTTGCCCTATCGAGCACCGCGATGGCGCAGCCGATAGGCCCAAAGGCCAAGCCGACAGTCGTGCTGGTGCACGGCGCCTTCGCCGAGTCGTCGAGCTGGGATGCAGTCATCACCAAACTCAACAGGGACGGCTACATAGCCAAGGCCGCAGCCAATCCGCTCCGCGGCGTCGCCAGCGATGCCTTGGCAATCACCGCCATCCTCCGGTCGATCCCCGGGCCGGTTGTTCTGGTGGGGCATTCCTATGGCGGGCCAGTCATTACCGAGGCCGCCAACGGCAATGCCAATGTAAAGGCGCTGGTCTATGTGGCTGGGTTCGCACCGGAGACCGGTGAATCGAGCCTGACGCTTTCTGGCATGTTTCCCGGCAGCACTTTGGCGAGCGCGCTTGCTCCAGTCGCGTTGCCGGGCGGCGGTCAGGATCTCTTCATCCAGCCCGACAAGTTCCGCGCGCAGTTCGCCGCCGACGTCCCGGAAGAGCAGGCGTCCCTGATGGCAGCCACTCAACGTCCCGTCGCGCAGTCAGCTCTGGCCGAGGCCTCGGGCGTTGCCTCATGGAAGACGCTGCCGTCCTACATGATTTACGGCACGGATGACCGAAATATCCCCGCAGCCGTCATGAGCTTCATGGCCAAGCGCGCGCATGCCGTAAAAACCGTCGTCGTTGAGGGGGCTTCCCACGCCCTCATGGTCTCGCATCCCGACGAGGTCACGTCCCTTATCGAGGATGCTGCTGCATCGGCCAGTCAGTAACTGGCTGAAAACGCCAGCGTCCGATCAACAACGCAAATCAACACGCCAAACCAGGAGATTGGAAATGAAAATCGTCGTCATCGGCGGAACCGGATTGATCGGTTCGAAGACTGTGGAACGACTGCGGAAGAAGGGGCACGACGTGCTTGCGGCATCGCCGAACTCCGGAGTGAACACCGTCACGGGAGAGGGGGTGGCCGCCGCACTTGCCGGGGCGCAGGTCGTCGTCGATCTTGCGAACTCGCCGTCGTTCGAGGAGAAGGCCGCGCTGGAATTCTTCGCGGCGTCCGGGCGTAATCTTCTTGCAGCGGAAGCCGCCGCCGGCGTCCGTCATCACGTGGCATTGTCAGTCGTCGGCACCGACCGGCTGCAGGGCATGGGCTATTTCCGCGGAAAATTGCTCCAGGAAAAACTGATCAAAGAATCCGCAATCCCATACACGATCGTGCATGCCACCCAGTTCTTCGAATTCACCGCCGCCATCGCAAACACCGGCGCCGTCGGCGATACCATCCATATGTCACCGGCGTACTTCCAACCCATGGCGGCCGATGATGTCGCCGATGCGATGGCGGACGTCGCGCTTGCCACGCCGTTGAACGGCACGACCGAAATCGCCGGCCCGGAGCGCGTTCGCATGAACGCACTCGTCGGTCGCTTTTTGAAGGCCACCAACGACCCCCGCAAAGTCGTCGCGGATCCTGGTGCTCTCTACTACGGTCAAGTGGCAATCGACGATCGAACGCTTGTTCCCGGCGAGAACGCGCGCATCGGCGCCGTGCATTTCGATGACTGGCTCAGCCGGTACACACCGCCGAAATAAACAAACAAAAGCTAGCGCTGGTCTCGTGACCAATCAGATCGGCGTTCCCCAGCCATACATATTCCAACAAGGAGACCAGACATGATCAAGACACTTCTATGCGCAGCGCTCATTGCCGCTTCCGTCAGCGCGGCGACAGCCGATGACGCGGACGTAAAGCTAGTCTACGACCAGGCTCTTCCAAACGTTCCCGGCAAGAGCATGAAAGCGGTGCTCGTCGAGTACGCACCGGGCGGTACATCGCCCGCCCATACCCATCCCAAATCCGCGTTCATCTATGCGACAGTCCTGGAGGGGGCGATCCGGAGCCAGGTCAATGATGGACCGGTGAAGACCTATCGTGCCGGCGAAAGTTTCTCGGAATTTCCCGGCGACCGTCATGCGGTCAGCGAAAACGCCAGCAAGACGGAACGCGCCCGCCTGCTTGCGATCTTCGTTGTCGATACCAACGAGAAGAACCTGACAACATACCCGAAATGAAATCCGGCTAGTCTTCGGGCATAAAGGAAAGGTCACCGACATGGATGCGATCGCCAGGCGCACGCTTGCAGGGGTTTCGGTCCCCGACACGCCGATTGTTGGCCGAGCGATCGAATATGCTCGTCAGCGATGTGAACCCTACTTGTTCAATCACGTAGTCCGATCCTGGCTTTTCGCGGCCAGGATCGGACAGCTTCAGAATGTCGAGCACGACGCGGAAGTTGTCGCTGTCGGAACCCTGTTGCATGACATCACGCTCAATGAGCACTTTGCCGGGCCGCGCCGTTTCGAAGTGGAGGGCGCCGATCTGGCTCGAACCTTCGTCCGGGACGGCGGCTTCGACGAACGTCGCGCTCAACTGATCTGGGACAGCGTCGCGCTCAACTCGACACCGTCGATCGGCCTCTACAAGGAAGCCGAGGTGGCGCTGTGCACAGCCGGGATCTGCCTCGATGTCGTCGGCTTGCAATATAAGCTGATCCCTTCCACCGAAATGGCAAGGATCGTCGGCGAATTCCCGCGGCTCGGAATGAAGCGACGGATGACGCGATGCTTTTGCCAGATTGCGGATGTCAGTCCCGAAACCACCTACGACAACTTTGCCCGGGATTTCGGCGAACGCTTTGTCCCCGGTTACAAGGCTCCATCGGCAGTTGATTCCGTGATGAACGCTCCCTTCCAGGAGTGAAGAAGATAAGGATCCCTGCCTCCCGGCTGTGGCCGCGAGGCGCTTTCAGGAGGGCGTCATGCGCATTGACAGTCTGCATCCAATAACGTCGGCCCGCCTCTCAGTGATCGATGTCGACGCTCCGCTTCGCGGGGCCGCACTCTCGCTTTCCAAACCAGCAACAGGCCTGGTCGTCGTGTGCCACGGCAGCGGGGAGGCGGCAGGTGTGCTGAGCAAGTCCGATCTCATCCGCCATCTGGCCAATTCAGGGCCAACAGAAGCGCCCGTTGCTACGTTGATGAGCCGATCCATCGTCTCCTGCGGTCCCGACGACGACGTCCATTCAGTCTGGCAGACGATGGCCGCGCGAGGCCTTCAGAACGTGCCGGTACTTGGGGCGAACCAGAAGCCGATAGGCGTGCTTGATATCCGTGATGCAATGAAGGCGCTCTTCGATCAAGAGGAGCTCCAGGAGCAACTCCTGGCCAACTACATCGGCGGGATCGGCTACCAGTGATGCAGGAGCAAGGCACCGGGCCGGGCCACAGCAAGCCCACTCCGGGCGATCTCTTGTTCCTCGTGCTCGTCAACATGATCGCTGGGCCCCGCGACGCGATATCAAGACATATACCGCGGTATTGCTCGCCCTGTTCCTCGACCCAATCGACCATAGATGCCCTTCATTTAAGCTTCTTCCAGCAACCAAGAGTCGACCGAGCAACCCGGGGGATTGGAATGTCACGCCTAAAGGAAGATGTCTTCGATTGGCCTGCCGATGTTCCGCGAAGCGGCCTACCCGTGCAGATATCGACCGCCGGCATTGTTCATGACCTTGGCAATCTCATCCAGGTCGCCTCATCGGCGTTGAACCATCTGGCTCGCGACCCGAACGTCTCGGCGGCTCCAGATCTTGGGCCTGTAATTGCCGGCGCCAAAACGGCCTTGGAACGAGCTGGCGGCCTTGTCAGGCAGGCCATCGGCGTAGCCCGAGATATCCACGCCGAAATCGAGCATGCGGACGTGGGCGCCTGCCTGGCCGAGGTCGAATCCGTCGTTCGAAGCGCTTGGGCTGCCAATATGCGCCTCGAGATTCGGGTCGGCTCCGATCTGCCTCGGGTGAAGGGCGATCCGATTGGACTTCAAAATGCTGTTCTGAATCTTTTGTTCAATGCACGCGATGGAATGCCTGACGGCGGTCTGATCTCGATCGATGCCGCCTTGGCGCCCGAAGATTCCACAGGTGGTCGGATAGATGTTCGTGTCGCCGACAACGGAATTGGAATGACCAGCGAGACTAGGGTGCGCGCATTCGATCCTTTCTTCACCACGAAAGGCGGCGGCCTCGGCGGCGTTGGGCTGCCAATGGTGAAGCGCTTCGCCGAGGAGGCGGGGGGAAGTGTCGACATCGAAAGCGAGCTCGGGTCTGGCACCGCCGTGACGTTGCGGCTGCCCGCAATACGATAGAGGGCCAACCACCGATCAACCTGCCTCGGCAACCACCAATACCGACCAACCAGCGTACAATCGAGAGTTAAAGATGGATAGGGAAGTCATCGAGAACACTCAACAGCATCGTTTCGAGTTGCCGATCGCCGATGAACTGTTCGCTGCGGCCTATTACAGGATCGAGAGCGGGAAGATTGTTCTCATACACACCGAAGTCCCGTCGGAGTTTTCCGGACAGGGGATCGCAACGCGATTGGCTCAGGGTACGTTTGAGCTGCTGCGCAAAACCGGCCGCAAAGCGATCTTGAAATGCCCCTTCATGAGCCGGTTCTTCGCAAAGCAGCCGGAATATGCCGACGTCGTCGACGGATAGGTACAGGCTGTTTGCGAAAAAAGGCATCATCTGAAATGAGCGACGAGTATGATTTGCAGAGGTTCGTCAGAGCGCAGGACGCTGTCTATGAAGATGCGCTAGGTATTCTGCGCGAAGGAATGATGTGCACTTCCTATATGGAGTTCATCTTCCCAAGGTTGGCCGTCAACCGAAGCGACGCTGCGCCTGCGCCATATGCGATCACATCACTCGACGAAGCGAGCGCCTATCTCTCATCTCCGATACTGGGAGGTCGTTATCGGGAATGCATCGGGGCACTGCAACGGCTCTCCGGTTCAAGCGCTCACGCTGTCTTCGGTGATGTTGACGCGAAGAAATTACACGCCTCTCTGACGCTGTTTTCCGAAGCGAGCAACGACGAGTTCCTGCTCGAAACCATCTTTGACGTGTGGTTCGACGGTTTGCTCGACGAGGAAACAATGATCGAACTCTACCCGACATCGTAGCGTCGCCAAGAGAGGCATTCTTGCGGGCGCTGGGGTGGGGAATGGCGGCAGCCAATGTGCGCACCGGTGAACTATCACTACGTCATTCCCACCTCAGGTGTCGTCTGGCAGGTGTATGAATTCGTGCTCGCCCGGCACGCCGGGGAACCGGCCTTCGCGCCAATCCATCTTCGCCTGCGCGATCCGTTCGGCCGAAGAGGAAACGAAGTTCCAGTAGATGTGACGTGGTTCCGAAAGCGGCTCGCCCCCAATCAGCATCAGTCTTGCCGCATGGAAGGCAGGCGCCTGGAGCACGATCTCGGTGCCGGGCGCCAGAGCTATCAAATCGGCCTCATGGAACGTCCCCTCCTGGCCGACAATCCCAACCTCGCCGGCGGCAACGTAGATCGCGCGCTCGGCATGTTCGGGTTTCACCTGGTATCGCGCGCCGCTCGTCAGCACGATTTCGGCATAGACCATGTCGGAGAAGGTCCTTACCGGCGAGACCAGGCCGTCGGATGCGCCAGCGATCAAAGTGAACTCGACCCCGTCGGCACAGATCCTCGGGATTTCGGGAGCACCGTAATGCGCAAGGCTGGGCGCAATTTCTTCGTACCGGGAGGGAAGGGCCATCCACGCCTGAGCGCCGAAGAGATTGCCCCCCGACGCTCGGACTTCTGGCGGCGTACGCTCGGAATGGACGATGCCCGAACCGGCCGTCATCCAGTTGACCTCGCCGGGACGGATGGTCCGCACTTCGCCGAGATTGTCCCGGTGAACGATCTCTCCATCGATCAGGTAGGTCAAAGTCGCAACGCCAATATGCGGATGCGGTCCCATGTCGAAACCGCGACCCGCGTCGAATACAGCCGGACCAAAATGATCGAACAGGATGAAGGGCCCGATCATCAGGCGGTTCGAGGAGGGCAACAAACGCCGTACCTTCAATCCGTCCGCGAACTCACGGACGCTCGCCTGGATGAGTGCCTCGATGCCCGCGATATCGCCTTGGCGGATGGTCATGGATGTTGATCCTTCTGCTTGACCTCTCGGCCAGGCGCTCCAGCATGCTTGAACGGAGCGGCGCGAAAGGCTGTCTGAATGGCTGTAAGGAGCGCGAATTTGGAACTCGCGTGCTGGTGTCCTGGAATGCCGCTGTCGCCGAAGGCCGACACTCTCGTCGCCAGGATCGCGGCAAGATCTTCGGCCATTGCAGGCCTGTCGAGCAGCAGCGGCGCGATGCTTCTCTGGTCAATCTCATAAACCGCGACATGGGTCATTGCCCGCAATGTCGACTCCTCGCCGATCCCGGCGAGCAAGCCTGTCTCGCCGAAGAAGTCGCCCGGTGCGAGCCGGCCGATTTCCTGGGGGTGAGCATCGTCCTGGCCACGTTGCCGGGCGATGACGCCGGTCCGAACAATCATGAGGGACGGCAGCATTTCTCCCTGCTTTGCGATGATTTCACCCTTGCGGTAGCGGCGGACCGAGGTCATCGCGACAAGCGCCTCCTGCTCGGCATCTGTCAGCGCCGAGAAAATCGGTATGGACTTGATCAGTTCGAGCGGGGTGAAGCTGTCAGAGGCTGCCTTATCGTCGCTTGGCCGGCTGGTCATGGCGATCGACGCCGAAAGCGGCTCAGCCAGCAGCATGCCGATAGACTTTGAATGGCGATAGATGAGATCGAAAACTTCGTTCCGTGCGCTAATTCGCTGGTCGAGACTTGCGACGCGAAACGAGAGCTCGATTTCGATTGCCGCAGCATCCAGGCTTCTGATGGCAACCGAAGGCGAAGGATCCTGGATGATCGAATTGCAACTCAGCAGGACGGAACGCATGGTATCCAGGATGATCGCCGGCATCTTCGTCGGCACCACTTTGACGGTCACGGCGAGTCCATGGCTCTCGTCTGGACCGCTGACATTTGTCACCCCGATCCTTGCGATAAGACTGTTGGGCAGCGCAACGACATTGTGGGCTGGGGTAAGCAGGTTGGTCGACCGCCAATTGGTCTCGACGACCCGTCCTTCTGTTCCGTCGCTCAGGACAATCCAGTTTCCAAGCACGTAAGGGCGACCGAGGTTAAGCGCGATACCCGAAAATACGTCCCCAAGCGTATTCTGGAGCGCCAGTCCCAGGATGACGGCAAATACCCCCGAGGTGGCGATCAACGTTCCGACTGGCACGGAGAAGACGAACGCCAGGATCGACAGCAGCATTCCGCTGTAGACGATGCCGACCACGACGTCCTGCAGAAGACGTGCCTCGCGCGGCTTTCGCTCGAAGACAAGATAAATGCGAACAAATCCGATTAGCGCCCAGGCAAGGTGAACCCACCAGAGCAGCTTGACCGACCCGATCAGGATCGCTCCGCCGCTTGCCTCTTCGCCCCCCGCAGGTTCGTACGGGACAACGCGCAGGTCGAGAACGAGAATCGACATGGCAAGGAAAAAGCCAAGCTGGACGATCAGCCTCGCATTGGCGAAACGTCTGGGGATGAGGGCCCAAACGACGATCCCGGCGAGGCCGATCAACACGATGTAGACCAGAGGCGAGTTCCACCAGTTCATGACGGATCCAGATCGAGCATGTTCGCAATGTTCAGCGCCCTTCCGACGGATGTCGGATCTCCGGGCCGGGCGCCTTGTTCTTTTCGAGGACCGCTTCGGTGATCGAATGCGGTAAAGGACGTGGTGTCTCGATCAGCCCAAGCAGCGGCATGACGATGATGAAAAATGCAAAGTAGTAAAGCGTCGCAAGCTGGGACATGACCACGTACGCGCCTTCCGCCGGCTGTGAGCCGAGCCAGCCGAGAAAGAGCGCGTCGGCCACGAATATCCAGAAGAACAGCCTATACCAGGGCCGAAAGACCGCCGAGCGCACCTTGGAGCTGTCGAGCCACGGCACCAGGAACAACACGGCGATTGAGCCGAACATCGCCAGCACGCCACCAAGTTTGGAATCGATCGGTCCGACATTGAAGGTGATGGCCCGCAGGATTGCGTAGAACGGCAGGAAGTACCATTCCGGCACGATATGCGCGGGCGTCTTCAGTGGGTTGGCCACCGTGTAGTTGTCCGGATGGCCAAGAAAGTTCGGCAGATAAAAGACGAAATAGGCAAAGAAAAACAAGAACACGATGATGCCGACCGCATCCTTGACGGTGGCGTAGGGCGTGAAGTCGACGACATCGGTTTTGGATTTCACCTCAACCCCCGTCGGATTGTTTTGGCCGACCACGTGAAGCGCCCAGATATGCAGGGTCACCACGCCTGCAAGCATGAATGGCAGCAGATAATGGAGTGCAAAGAAACGGTTCAGCGTCGGACTGCCGACAGCGAAGCCGCCGAGCAACAGCTGCTGGATCCAGTCGCCGACCAGCGGAATAGCACTGAAGAAACCGGTGATGACGGTGGCGCCCCAAAAACTCATCTGGCCCCAGGGCAGCACATAACCGATGAAGGCTGTCGCCATCATCAACAGCAGATTGGTGCAGCCAAGCACCCATAGAATCTCGCGCGGCGCCTTGTACGAACCGTAATAGAGCCCGCGGCAGATGTGGAGGTAGACGGCGATGAAGAAGAACGATGCTCCGTTCGAATGCAGGGAGCGAAGCAGCCAGCCAGAATTTACATCGCGCGTGATCTTCTCGACCGAATTGAAGGCCAGCCCCGTGTCGGGAGCGTAATGCATCGCCAGCACGACACCTGTTATGATCTGCGACGCCAGCATGACCGTGAGGATGCCGCCGAACGTATAGGCGTAATTCAGGTTGCGTGGGACGGGATAAACGATGAAGGAATCATGCACCAGCCGTGGCAACGGCAGGCGGGCGTCGAACCAGCGTTCGATGCCGGTTTTCGGCACATATGTCGAATGTTTGTCGCTCATGGTAACCTGCCTATGCTTCAGCCGATACGGATCTTGGTGTCGGAAATGAACTGGAATGCCGGCACCGCCATGTTCTCCGGCGCTGGACCCTTACGGACGCGTCCTGCGCTATCGTATTGAGAACCGTGGCATGGGCAGAGCCAGCCTCCGAAGTCGCCCTGCTGGCCAACCGGGATGCAGCCGCTATGCGTGCAGACCTGCACCATCACTATCCAGGCTTGCTTACCTGGCGCAGTGCGGTTTGCGTCGGTCGCCGGCGCGTCGGCGGGCAAATTGGCATTGCGGGCGATCGGATCCTTGAGCTCGGCGAGATTGACTGCCTCGCCGTCCTTCATCTCTTGCTCGGTGCGGTTGCGCACGACCACCGCCTTGCCGCGCCATTGCACGACCAGCGACATTCCCGGCGCAACTGAGGAGACGTCAACCTCGACGGCAGCCGGCGCTTCGGCGGGCAATGTGTGCTCGGCGCTGCCGGATTCGGGCTCGGAAGGTCGGCCATGACGAGGACTCCTGGCGTTGGGAAAGCTGCTTCAGCGCGTCGATGGCATCGAGCAAAGCCAGGACACCGCCGTGGCTTTTCGAATGCGTCGCGTCGGGTTGAAATATGCCGGCCGTGGTGAGGCGTGAGCCATCGTGCCTAGGGCGCGTTCGTCCAATACTTTCGGTCATGATTTACTGAGCGAAGGACTGGCCGGACTGTTGAGGAGACCATGAATGGTCGCTGGGTTTCTGAACTCTCCGTTTAGCGTTCCTCAGATCCGGCATTGTTCACGCCGCAATCACAGAACAATCGCTCAGCCCGATCATACCTCGGCATAGGCACGTCTGGCTGTCGGTGTGATGGCCGTCCACCCCGGCAGATGCAAGTTTTCTGATCCAATCGTCTTGGAGGTTGCTGGCAAGGATAGCTAGCGCGTGGCGCTATGCAGGCTTCCGCCCGGACAACAACAAATCAGCGGAATGTCATCTGCGTTCGGAAAAGAGAAAATCGTGAAACTCTACTACAGCCCTTTCGCCTGCAGCCTGGCCGGCCACATCGCGCTGGAGGAGGCGGGCGTTTCCTTCGAGCGCGAGACGGTGGATCTCGGGACGAAACAAACGGTTTCTGGGAAGGATTTCTTTGCTGTCTCGGCAAAGGGCTATGTTCCGGCCCTGGTGCTGGAGGGTCGTGTACTCGTGAAAGCTCATGTTGTTTCGGGGGCCGCCGTCCGCAGATAGCGCATCGTCGTGCGCGCGTTCTCAGATTTGGCGATGGCAAGGAGACTCGAGATGAAAATTGCAGTCATCGGTGGCTCACATTACATCAGAGCGAGCACTGTCAAAAAATTACAAAGTAAGGGCCACGAGGTTGAAGCGGCGTCCATGCCCCGCGGTGCCAATACTTACATTACAGACTATCGCGATGCTGGCTACGCTGGCCAACATCTGAGGTGCCGCCTCGTGTATTTGGGGTCGCTGATTCATGAACTGTGGCGCCAGGGACGCGCGTGGCGCAACAAACTTAACGCTCACTTCTAAAGTCTAGGATGGCGAATGTCTTGAATGGGCCGGAAGCGAAGGTCAGTTATCAGGTATCGCGGGTGGAAAGCGGCTGTCCCGCTGTTCCTGATAGGCGCTGTCGCGGTAACTCTTAGCCTGTGGATGGCGGTTGACGCTGATTGCGTAGGCGATCGCATCGGCCACCGCATCCGGACTGATCGTGATGGCATGATAAGCCTTCATCGCCTCGCGGGCGGTCGGATCCGTGATCGTGTCGGCCCAATTACGAGGTTGTCGTGCCGGGCGAGATCACCGTGGCGCAGATCGGTTTGGTCGCTTCCGAAGGAGCCGCAGTCAACCAGATAATTACGCCTTCGTCCAGCACATGATCGAGACCATGAGGCCGTGCACTGGCCGCCTTGTGGACGCGGCGGCCAAATTCCGCCGCGTCCTTGTATGAACGCGAACGCACCTCAAAGAGCGGTTCAGGCCTTGATGAAAGCCAGCAAGTCGGGGTTGATAACGTCCGCATGCGTCGTCAACATGCCGTGCGGATAACCCTTATAGACCTTCAGAGTGCCGTTCTTCAGAAATTTGACCGACAGCTTGGCCGAATCTTCAATCGGTACGACTTGGTCATCGTCACCATGCATGACCAGCGTAGGCACGGTGATCTTCTTCAGATCTTCCGTCTGGTCGGTTTCAGAGAAGGCCTTGATGCCGTCATAGTGAGCCTTGGCGGTGCGCGAGACGGTCCAAAAGATGGCAATACGCTTGCTCGTATAACTGGATTGGAGTGTGATGCGGTGACTATTGCAACAGTGTTGTGCAAGCATGCGGCGCGATGGTCTTAACCTGGCTCATCTCATTGTCGTGGCAAAAGAGCGATCCGGGTGATATGCTCAAGTGCCGCGAGACAATCGTTCCGCGCCGTCAGATTCTGCTGGGCGGCCACACCAAAATCGAGAACACAGTGAGGTATCTCGGCGTCGACGTAGAAGATGCCCTCGAACTCGCCGAGGCCAAGAAGTCTAACCAAGATGCGGCTCTATTTCCGAGTGGAGCCGTGGATGCAACGCGCCCATGCACGAACCCGCTGCGCGGGAGGGCCGCCTCCTTCTGAGATGGCGTGCATGTCATAGACCTTGAGCGGGTAGAGGCGTCGATC